>JBNKWI010000032.1:0-33053 GCA_050299695.1 Paracoccaceae bacterium | reverse complement strand
ACGACGCTCTTCCGATCTGATTCTTCCGTGAGATCCTGCGAAGAGAGGATACCCGCAATCGCCCCGTTACACATGACCGCGACCCTGTCCGAGACTCCGATCACCTCTTCCATGTCGCTCGAGATCATCAGGATCCCGACGCCGGCATTCGCGAGATCCTGCATCAGCCGGTAGACCTCGGCCTTCGCGCCGACGTCGATGCCACGGGTCGGTTCGTCGAGGATCAGCACCTTCGGCCCCATGGCCAGCCATTTCGCGAGAACGACCTTCTGCTGGTTGCCGCCGGAGAGCTCCGCGACGGCCCGGTCCAGGTTGGCCGCCTTGATCCCCAGGCGCTGCTGCGACGTCTCGGCCAGCCCGCGCTCTGCCGCCCTGTCGACGACCCCGCGGCGCGAGAACCGCGCGAGGCTCGGCAAGGTGACGTTGTCGGAGACCGCGAAGTCGAGAAACAGCCCGTGCTCTTTCCGGTTCTCGGGCAGGAGGCACAGACCCATCGCAATGGATTGCGCCACCGAGCGGGGCGGCAACGGCATTCCGTTGAGGAGAACCTCGCCGCCGAGCCGCGCGTCGATGCCGAACGTCGCCAGGGCGAGCTCCGTCCGCCCGGCGCCGACGAGACCGGCGAGCCCGAGGATCTCCCCGGCCTTCACGCTCAGGTTCACGCGCGCCTCCGGGTAGGTCGAGGTCGCGACATCCCGCAGCTCGAGCACCGGAGCGTGGGCGTCATGGTCCCGCTTGTCGTAGAACTGGCCCACGTCGCGGCCGATCATCATCCGCACCATGCGGTTCTTCTCGATCTCGCCCCGGTGGAGCTCGCCGGCATTGCGCCCGTCGCGCAACACGATGACGCGGTCGGCGACCTCCTCGATCTCGGCAAGGCGGTGGCTGACGAAGAGGATGGCGACCCCCTCGTCGCGAAGCTGCGCGATGACCTCGAGCAACCGCTGAGTCTCCGAGAGCGTCAGGCTCGACGTGGGCTCATCTAGGATCACCAGGCGGGCATCCATCGAAAGTGCGCGTGCGATTTCAAGGAGTTGCTGGTCGGCGAGCGACAGCTCGAACGCGGAGTCGGTGGCGCCGAACCGCGCCCCGATGCGCCGCAGAATCGGTTCGACCGCGCGCGCCATCGCCTTTCTGTCGAGGACGCCCAAGGGGCCGCGGACGATCTCCCGCCCCAAGAGGACATTCGCGGCGACGTCGAGATTGGTGAATGTGTTCAGTTCCTGGTGAACGAATGCGATCCCGCGCGCCGTGGCCTCTGCGGGCGTGAAGGCCACGATCCGCTCCCCGTCCAGCTCGATATGGCCCTTGTCGGGCGCGATCGCCCCTCCGAGCACCTTCATGAGGGTGGACTTGCCGGCCCCATTCTCGCCGATCAGCCCGACGACCTCGCCGCTCTTGATCGACAGGCTGACATCTTCCAGCGCAACGACCCCCGGATAGAGCTTGGTTACGCCCGACAGCGTGAGGTCGATCGGATTCTTCACGGTCATTGGGTCACATTCCGTCAGGGCGGGAAGGACCGCGCGGGATAGGCTCCGCGCGGTCCGGTCCCGGCCGCGATCGCGGGTCAGCCCGCGATCCGCGCCTTCAGTTCGGCCTCGAAGGCATCGACGTTGGATTGGTCGATGACCTTGGTCGGCACGATGATCAGCCCGTTCTCGGGAATGTCGGACGTGTCGCCTTCCAGGTATTTCGCCATCAGGTGCATCCCCTGATAGCCCCACTGGTACGGGTCCTGCACCACGGTGCCGGCAAACGCGCCCTCACGCACCGCGCCGAGCGTGATCGGGTCTTCGTCGAAGGCAATGACCGTGATCTCGCCGAGCTTGCCCGCGGCCTGCAGGGCCTCGAAGATCTTCGGCGGGTTGTAGGAATAGAAGCCCACCATGCAGTTCACATCGGGGTTTGCCGCCAGAACGTCGTCGACATTCGACCGGGCGCGCGCGAAATCCACATCGTCGCCGCGCACGTCGATGAGCTCGATCCCCGAGCCTTCGACCGCCTGCCGGAAGCCCGCGATCCGCTCCACGGCGTTATCCGCGCCGAGAAAGCCGACGAAGCCCATGCAGGTGCCGCCGTTGGGCAGCGCCTTCTTCGCGATCTCGCCCGCCTGCACGCCGGCGTCCGTGTTCGACGACCCGAGATAGGCGATCCGGTTGCTGGCCGGCGCATCGGAGTCGGTGGTGAACAACGGGATCTGCGCGGCGATCCGGTTGATCGCGTCGATCGAGGTCTTCGGATCGACCGAGGAGATCATGATCGCGTCGGTGCCCGCCGCGACGAGGTCGTCCATGAGCGCGTTCTGCAGCGCAGCCGTCCCCTGCGCCGGATAGCGGAACTGGGTTTCGTAACCCGGAAGCTCCGCCTGTGCGGCCTTGACGCCGGCTTCGGCAAGCTTCCAGAAATCCGATGCGGCATTGACCACGAAAGCCATCGCCGGCTTGTCCTGGGCCTGGGCCGCGGAGGCCGCGACGCAGACAAGCGCGGCGACCGCAAGTTTCGATCTGAGCATTGAAGGTCCTCCCTTTGACCGCTTTCTTTTTTGCGGATGAGCGGGGTCCGCCACCAGTCGGACCCCAACCATTATCAGCTACGGTATGCGTTGATGAATTGATCGGTTTCTCCAGGAAAAGGTGGGACCGCGCCTTTCCGCGCGGCCCCGGCGCCGCTTCCCCTGGGAGGTCAGTTCTCGGCGCAGAACCCCGGGTCTTCGTGGTTGCAGATGTCGAGGCCGGTGTAGAGCGGATCGTCCACCGTCTCGCCGTTGATGAGCTGGATCATCACGTCGGGTGCGCGATAGCCCATTTCGAACGGCCGCTGCCCGACCTGTGCGTGGCTGCGCCCGTCGCGGAACGCCTGGGTCTGCGGCGGCAGGGTGTCGCCGGCGATGATGATCAGGTCATTGGACTTCAGCTTGTCCATCACGCCATCGGTCACCTGCGCATAGGCCTGCGGCGCGAACTGCGCCCAGCCGCCGACCAGGATGAAGGCGTCGAGATCCGGGTTCGCGGTGAACACGTCCGACATCTGCTGGTTGGCAAGGTCGGCCTGGTCGTTGGTGAAGACCGGGCAACCGTCGATTTCGGTCCAGCCGTTCTGACCGGACAGGCGGTCGATGCCCTTTTCGCCGCCCGCCGTGTCCCGGAAGCCCTGCGCGCGGGCGTTGATGTTGTCGGCAGCGACGTTACACAGTTGCAGGCAGAAGGATCCACCAACAGGCTTCAGCAAGGAGGCTTGATACGCCAATTTCACGCCCATCAGGTAGTTGTCGGTGCCGAGATAGGTGGCGCGCAGGTCGCGGTCGCCCTCGAGGAAATCGGCGTCGATCGTCATCACCGGGTTGCCGGGCGCGATGTCCCGGATCCGGTTGGCCATCGCCGGCGCGTTCGACGGCGAAATCGCGATCGCGGCGACGCCCGATGTCAGCAGGTCGTCGACGATCTGCACCTCGCCCGCCTCGTCTGCCGAGGACGCGGGGCCGGTGTAGAGGCAGGCGTATTCGCTGTCGGCGTTCTCCTCCATCCACTTCTTGCAGCCCAGGTTGATCTGCTCGAAGAAGGGGTTGTCGAGACCCTTCACGACGATGGCGAGGGTCTTCTTGTCCTGCGCCGATGCTGCACCCGCTGCCAGTGCGCATACCGCGACAGCCGACATCATCAGTCCGATTTTCCGTGTCATTTCAGTCCTCCCGACTTGAGAAATATCTTTCGGATTTCAGTTCATTGGCTCATCCGGGGTACCAGATGATGCGTGGATCGTTGTCTTCGCGCCTATAGGACCACGCCTTCTCGATAAGCGCCTGTTCGTCGACCTCGGGCTCCCAGCCCAGGATGTGACGAGCCTTCGAATTGTCGAGCCAGTTGCTGTGCAGCGATGTGGGAACCTCGATGCTCGCCAGGTCGTGTTCCTCCCCGAGGCGCGCGGCGACCGTCGCGTAATCCACCGGACGGTTCATCGAGATGTTGAATGTCTGCTGCCGTGCCGACGGGTTGTCGAGCGCGGCGAGGATCGCCGTGACCAGGTCGTCGACATGGACGAAGTTGCGCTTTAGCGACTCTCCGGTCCGGTCGAGCAAGATCGGCACCCGGCCCGCCTCATGATGTCCGGCCACCTCGTCTTCCGGCAGGAAGTCGGTCCAGGGCGGCCCGCCGAACTGGTCCGGCCCGAAGGACAGCGCACAGCGGAAATCGTCCTTTTCCATGATCCAGGGCGCGCGCAGGATGCAGCCGTTCAGGTCGTACTGGATGCCGTATTGCTCCAGCATGACCTCCTCGAGAACCTTGGTCAGGGCGTAACAGCCCTGGTAGGCGCGGCGCGGAGCGGTTTCGGTGATCGGCCCGTCATAGTGCTGGAACGCGTGTCCGACGGCGCAGTCGCCCCCGATCAGGATGAACTGGTCGGCCAGGGGCGCGGCACGAAAGGCCTCGAGCAGCACGAACATGCCCTTGACCGAGACGTCTATCGCCAGGTCGGGGCTCTCCTTGACCGCTGCCATGTGCAGCACATGCGTCACGCCCTTCATTGCCGCCTCGACCGCCGCCGGGTCGTTCAGCGAGCCCCGGACGACCGTGACGCGGTCGCCTTCGTCGACCGTCCGGTTGTGACAGAGGGCGGCGACGGTCCAGTCGTCAAACCGCGGATCCCCGAGGAAGCGCGGCAGGAACGCCTGCCCGACCTTTCCGGTCGCCCCCGTCAACAGAAGCCGCATGAATCTCCTCCCCGATTAAAGAAAAGTATGATTTACTAATATTAGTCGGTCAAGTATTGATCTATTAGCGAACGCCTGAATCTTCGTTGGGCCAGGCGGGCGCGTCGAGGGGAGGAACATGATGTCGCGTCTGAAACTGTCAGGCGTTTCCAAGAGCTTTGGAGCAATCCGCGCCTTGGAGAACGTATCCATCGAGATCGCGCCGGGCGAGGTGATGGGCCTCATGGGCGACAACGGCGCCGGCAAGTCGACGCTGGTCAAGATCGTCGCCGGAAACTTCCGCCCGACCCATGGAGACATCTCCATCGACGGCCGCAAGGTCGATTATCATCGGCCGATCGACGCGCGCCGGGAGGGGGTGGAGGTCGTCTATCAAGACCTCGCGCTTTGCGACAATCTCACCGCCGCCTCGAACGTCTTTCTCGGCCGCGAGCCTACCATCGGCCGCGCCCCGTTCCGGATCATCGACTACCCGCAGATGCGCCGGCGCTCCGCCGAACTCTTCGCCCAGCTCAAGTCCGAGACCCGGCCGCGCGATCTCGTGCGCCGGATGTCGGGCGGCCAGCGCCAGGCCGTGGCGATTGCGCGCACGCTCCTGTCGGACGCGAAGATCGTTCTGATGGACGAGCCGACCGCGGCGATCTCGGTGCGGCAGGTGGCCGAGGTCCTCGACCTGATTCGGCGCCTGCGCGACCGCGGCCTGAGCGTCATCCTGATCAGCCACCGGATGCCCGACGTCTTCGCGGTCTGCGACAAGATCGCGGTGCTTCGGCGCGGCACCCTGGTGGCAAGCAAACCTGTCTCGCAGAGCTCGCCGGAGGAGGTCACGGGCCTCATCACGGGCGCCATCGAAACCGCCTGAAGGGAGGACGGCATGACGTCAATCGAAGAGGTCATCGGACAGAGCCAGCATCGCGGCAACCTGTCCCGCGCCATGAATTTCCAGGCATTCTGGGTTCTGGTCGCCGCGATCCTCGCCTGCCTCGCCCTCACGTTCCTCACGGACGCCTTTGCCTCCGAGCGCAACCTTTTCAACGTGTCGCGCAACTTTGCGTTCGTCGCGATCATCGCCATCGGCATGACGGTGGTCATCGCCTCGGGCGGGATAGATCTCTCGGTCGGCTCGACGGTGGTCCTGACCGCCATGGTGATCTCGGTGCTGATGTCCGGCGGGTCCGGATTCTGGATCTCCGCCTTGGCCGCTCTCGGGGCAGCGCTTCTTGTCGGCCTCATCAACGGGGTCCTCATCGCCTATGTCGGAATGCCGCCATTCGTGGTGACCCTGGGGATGCTCTCGGCGGCGCGCTCGCTCGCCATGGTCCTGTCCAACAACAAGATGATCTGGGAATTCGGGCCGGATCACGACCTGCTGCTCTGGATCGGTGGCGGCTCGACCTTCGGCCTGCCGCATCCGCTCTACGCGCTCCTGACCCTCGCGGTCATCGCCGGCCTCATCCTTCGCTGGACCCGCTGGGGCCAGCACGTCTTCGCGATCGGCGGCAACGAACAGGCCGCGACCCTGACCGGCATCCCGGTCAAGCGGCTGAAGGTCACCGTCTACATGTTCTCGGCGTTCACGGCCGGCCTCACGGGCATCCTGATGGCCGGCTGGCTGGGCAGCGTGACCACCAATCTCGGCCAGGCGATGGAGCTCGCGGTCATCGCCGCGGCAGTCATCGGTGGCGCCAATCTCGCCGGCGGCGAAGGCACCGTCCTTGGCGCCGTGGTGGGCGCCCTCCTCATCGAGGTGATCCGGAACTCGCTGATCCTGCTGGGGATCTCGGCATTCTGGCAGGGCATGTTCATCGGCTGCTTCATCATCATCGCCGTCGCCTTCGACCGGATTCGCAAGCTCAGATCCAGCGACTGACCGGGAGGACAAATTCCACACTTGATATGATTGCACGACGACGGGATTGGCAGTAGCCACAGCGTTCACCTCGAGGTTCCAGCAACGATGACGCCGGACACGACAAAGAGCCACGACAACGGTCGCCGAAATCGGGCGACGATGATGGAAGTCGCCTCGCTGGCCGGCGTCTCCCAGGCGACCGTTTCGCTGGTTCTGAACGGCAGTCCCGGCGCGAAGCTCGCGGACGCGACCCGGGAGCGGGTGAAGGACGCCGCCCGGGAACTCGGCTACCGCCTGCCTCACAGAAGACCCAAGAAATCCCCGAGCCTGCAGCCGGCGATCCTGTTCCTCGCCGACGAGATCGCCAGCGACCCCTGGATGACCATCGCCTACGACGGCGCCCAGAAGAAGGCCTCGGAATACGGCTACACCGTTGTCCTGGCCGTCACCGGCAACTCCGAGGACGAGGCCGCGGTCCTGGAACAGTTCGAGGGGATGCGCATCGCCGGCGTGATCTACGGCACGATCCTGACCCGGCTGGTCGAACCCTCCGCGGCCGTTCTGAAGCACCGCACCGTGCTCCTGAACGCCTATGACAGCAAACGCCGCCTGCATTCGATCATTCCCGGGGATCTGCTCGGGGGCCGCGCCGCCACGCAACACCTGATCGACGCCGGCCACCGGCGGATCGCCCTCATCAACGGCCAGCAGGGGATCGACGCGTCTCGCGACCGTCTCAAGGGATACCGGCAGGCCCTGGCGTCTAACGACATTCCCTTCGACCCCAAGCTCGTGCGCTGGGGAAACTGGGAACCCTTGTCCGGCTACGAACACACGAAGGAACTGCTCAAGCTCGCCCCGCGGCCCGACGCGATCTTCTGCGGGAACGACCCGATGGCCTATGGCTGCTACGACGCCCTTCGAGAAGCGGGGATCGCGATCCCCGACGAAATCGCGGTGATCGGCTTCGACAACCGCGATCTAGCAAACAGCATGCACCCGCCGCTGACCACGCTGATCCTGCCGCACTACGAGATGGGCGAGATCGCCGCAGAACATCTCATCGAAATGATCGGCGGCCACAACACGCGCCCCACGCAGACGAAGGTCGAATGCACGCTGGTCCGCAGGGCCTCCGTCTGAAAACCGGCCCCCGGGCTCAGATGTCCGCCTTGGTCCGGCCGTACAAGAGAAGCATGCAGATGATGACGATGCCGTAGACCATCTGGCGTCCGGCCTCCGGCATCTGCATCACGGACAGGATGGACTGCAGGAGCGTGATCAGGATCACCCCGGCGACCGTCCCCAGATAGGAGCCCTTGCCGCCCAGGATCGAGGTTCCGCCCAGCACCACCGCGGCGATCGAAGGCAGAAGATAGGCGTCGCCCATCGCCTGGGCCGCCTTCGAGGCATAGCCCGCCAGGAGAACCCCCGCGAAAGCGGACAGGGACCCCGAGAGGACAAAGGTCACCATGACGATCCGGCGCGTCGGCACGCCCGAGAGATAGGCCGCCCGCTCGCGATTGCCGATGGCGTAGATCGCCCGGCCATAGGCGGTCCGGGTCAGGAGGAAGACGATACCCATCCCGACCAGCGCCCAGACGAGGATGGCATTCGGCACCCCGGGGACGAGCGTCCCGGTGGCGAGCCAGCGCATCGT
Organism: Paracoccaceae bacterium; assembly: GCA_050299695.1. Lineage (GTDB taxonomy): Bacteria > Pseudomonadota > Alphaproteobacteria > Rhodobacterales > Rhodobacteraceae > Ovoidimarina. The sequence continues at coordinate 24,830 of JBNKWI010000032.1, read as the reverse complement.
CGCGGGGGCGGCATCCTGCGGCGAGAACCCTCCCGAGTAGACCACCATCAGCCCCTGGGCGACGACGTTGGTCGAGAGCGTGACGATCATCGCGGGAATCCGCAGATAGGCGACGCCGACGCCGTTGATCAGCCCGAAACAGGCACCGACGAGGATGCCGGCCGGCACCGCGAGCGCCGCGCCCGCCGGGCCGAAACCGGCCATGGCGCAGCCCATCATCGCGCCAGCGGTCAGCACCCAGGGGATCGAGAGGTCGATATGCCCGAGCAGGATCACCAGCATCACCCCCGAAGCGGCGATGCCGAGGAACGACCCGACCTTGAGCTGCTGGAGGATGTAGGCCGGCGACAGGAAGTTCGGCGAATAGAAGGACCCGATGACGAGGATCAGGATGATGCAGCCGAACGCGGTTGCGATCGCCGGGTCGAGGCGGCGTTTCAGATCCGCGATCTGCCCGCCAGGGCGTTCATGAGGCGTGTCGCTCATTCGAACCATTCCAACCTGTTTCGTACCCGGAAAAGCGCCACGGCGCCGATCGAGATGGCGAGCATCAGGAACATGCCCTGCAGAAGCGGCTGCCAGAGCGGATCGACGTCGAAGACGAACAGCATGTCCCCGATGGTGCGCGCCGTGAAGGCGCCGAACACCGCCCCGACCGCGCTTCCGCGCCCGCCGTAAAGCGAGATGCCCCCCAGCACCACCGCCGCGATGGACCAGAGCGTGTAGCCGTCGCCCGAGGCATAGGCCGCCTCGCCGGTATAGGTGTAGAAGGTCAGGAACAGCCCGCCCATGCCGCTGAAGAAACCGCCCAGCGCGTAGGCCGCGAATTTCGACCGGCGGATGTTCACGCCCGACATGTAGGCCGCGGCTTCAGACGATCCGGCGGCATAGGCCCCGCGTCCCAGCGCCGAACGCCGGAAGGGAACCCAGACCAGAACGAGGACCACCGCGAGAAGAACGAGGCTCGCCGGGATCGTTCCGAACAGCCGGCCGGTCATCGCGTCGGCGAGGTCTTCGTTCACGTCACCGCCCGGGAACGGGCGCAGGATCAGCGCGAGCCCGAAGAAGACCGCGCCCGTCGCGATGGTGGTGACGATGGGCTGGAGCCGACCATAGATGACGATGGCGCCATTCAGGGCGCCGCAGGCCACCCCCGCGGCCAGCGTGCCGGCCACGCCGGCGGCGGTCTGCATCGGCGTCCCGACCACGATGTAGGAGGCGATGCAGTTGGTCAGGACCAGCACCATGCCCACCGACAGGTCAATCCCCGCCGTGATTACCACGAGCGCCTGCGCCACCACGACGAAGGCGAGCAGGACCCCCTTGTTCGATGCCGTCTGCACCACGTTGGCCGAAAGCCCGACCGGGTGATTGGCGATGTAGATCGTGAACATCGCGAGAAACAGCGCGATAGCGACAAGCGTCCCGCGGTTCTCGGTCAAGGCGAAGCGCCACTCCTTCATGCCGGGGCTCCCGCGGTCTCGTTGATGTTGAGCGCACTGGCGATCAGGGCGTGTTCGTTGAGCGTCTCTCCCGACAATTCGTCGCGGATCCGGCCGTCATAGAGCACGAGCACCCGGTCGCAGCAGCCGATGAGCTCGTCGTAATCGGTCGAGTAGAACAGGATCGCGGCGCCGGCTTCGGCGAGCTTGCGCAGGAGCGCGTAGATCTCCTGCTTCGTGCCCACGTCGATGCCGCGCGTCGGGTCGTTCAGGAGGATGATCCGCGGCCGGCGCATCAGCCATTTCGCGATCACGACCTTCTGCTGGTTGCCGCCCGAGAGCGCCGCGACGGGGATGTCGAGACCCGCTGTCTTGATCGCGAGGAGCGCGACCATCTCGTCAATCAGCTTCTCTTCTGCGGCCCGGTCGACGATGCCCGCCCGCGTCACCCGGTCAAGCGCGGCGAAGGAAAGGTTCTGGCGCACCGTCATCGGCAGCATCAGCCCTTCCGTCTTCCGATCCTCCGGGATCAGCGCCATGCCGATCCCGTCCCTTCGCGCCGCTGTCGGGCTCTTGATGGTCACCGGCTTGCCGCCGATGCGGGTCTCGCCCTGGAGACCGCGCAGCACGCCGAAGAAGGACAGCAGCAATTCGCGCTGGCCCTGCCCGTCGAGGCCACCGAGGCCGACGACCTCGCCCGGCCGGATCGAAAGCGAGATGTCGCGCAGCCGGTCGGTCCAGGTCAGGCCCCTGGCCTCCAGAAGCGGCGGCGTGTCTTCCGGAATACCGGGCAAGGGCGGGAAGACGTGCGAATACTCCCGGCCGATCATCATCTCGACGACCTCGGAATCCGTTTTCGTGCCCTGGTCGTAGCTCTCGACGTTCCGGCCGTTCCGGAACACGGTGCAGCGGTCGGCCAGCTCGGCGATCTCGTTCATCCGGTGCGAGATGTACAGCAGCGCCATCCCCTCTTCGCGCAGGCCCTTCAGCACTCCGAAAATCTTCGTCACATCCGATGCCGTCAGCGCCGACGTGGCCTCGTCGAGGATCAGGATCCGCGGCCGGCGCGCCAGAGCCTTGGCGATCTCGACCATCTGCCGGCGCGACAGCGGCAGGTCGCGCACCAGCGCGCGCGGATGGATGTCGTGCGCCCCGGCGCGGGCCAGGGCCTCCTCGGCGATCCGGCGCTGTGCGGTCCGGTCGATCATGCCGAAGCGGCGCGGCGGGTTCGAGATGACGATATTGTCGGCGACGCTGAGTTCGGGGATCAGCGAGAGTTCCTGGAACACGCAGACGATCCCGGCCTCGTTCGCCGCCGCCGGCGTCGGGAAGACGACCTCCCGCCCGTCGAGCACGATCCGCCCCTCGTCGGGTTGGACGACGCCGGACAGAGACTTGATCAGCGTCGACTTACCGGCGCCGTTCTCGCCCAGGATCGCGTGAATCGAGCCGGCCGAAAGCTCGAGCGAGGCCCTGTCAAGGGCCGTCACGCCGCCATACCGCTTGGAGATCGCCTCCATGGCAAGTAGCGGTGCCTGTCCCACCATCGTCCCCTCCCCGGGCGAAAGGCAAATGGACGCCGCGAGAATGATCCCGCGGCGCTCTGGTTCTCGCAAGCTTTATTGGTTCTCTTTGGACTGCCCCATGATTTCCTGCGCCGAGAAGTTGATGCCGCAGGTCGGGAAGGAGTTTCCGACGAAGAAGTTGTCGGATTCACTGGGGAAGAAGTCCTCTCCCTCCTTCATGTGGGGGTCCGACGCGACGGCGAGCGGCAGCTTGACCGATTGCGGCACGACCTGACCCTCGAGCGCGGCCAGCGCGACCTTGATGGCCACGGCGACCTGCGCCGGACCGGTCCCGGCCGAGGTGCAGTCGAGCGCATCGTCGGCCGCGCAGAACTTGCGGAAGCCGTTCTCGGTCTCGCCGCCGAAGGGCACCATCGGATGGCCGGCGTCCTTCATCGCCTGCACGATGCCGGTGTCGCCGCCCTGTCCGGAGATTCCGTCGAACGGACCGGAGGCGGCGATGGCATCGGCGGTGGCCTTCTGCGCCACGCCGTCATCCCACTTGCCGACGACCTCGACCACGTCGAAGCTCTTGCCGGAGGCGTCGAGCACTTCATGGAAGCCGTTATGCCGGTCGGTGTCCACCGAGGTCCCGGCAACGCCGCGCACTTCCAGAAGTTTCCCGCCGTCGGGCAGGCGGTCCACCAGCCACTGCGCCCAAAGCTCGCCGAGCCCCTTCTGATCGACGTTCACGTTGATGGCGTCGGTCGTGTCCAGGATGTTGTCGAAGGCGACCAGCACCACGCCGGCCTGTTTCGCCCGCTTGATGACCGGACCGAAAGCGGTCGGGTTCTGCGCGTTCACGACGATGGCATCGTAGCCCGCGTCGATGAAGTTGTTGATCGCGGCGATCTGCGCCGGCACGTCCTCACCGGTCGACACGACCTTGAACTCCGCCAGCTTCGCCGCGACCTCGGGCTGGGCCGCATAGGCCTTCGCCGTCTGGATCATTTGAATGCGCCAGGTATTCGCGATGTAGCCGTTGGCAAGCGCAACGCGGTACGGCCCTTCCTTGGCCGGAAACTTGAAGAACTGCGTCTCCGCGGACCAGGGCGCGAAGCACTCGGGCTCCGCCGCCGGCCCCGAAACGATTTCGGGCTCCGCGAACACCGCAGCTGCCGAAAGCATGAGGCTACCGGTGGCAGCCAGGCCCATAACGATTGATCTCACTTTTCTTTCCTCCCTTTTGGCGATGTCGGGAGCGGGGCTTCCTCCCCGCTTTCCCGCATCTCCTGACTCAACACGCCCGGAATCAGGTGGCATGGTAACGCTACCATAATATTAGGACCATTATTACGTAAAGACCAACATCGCGCGGATCATCAGTTCCTTGAGCTGCTTTCGCGGACGCGCAGGTCGAAACCGAGGTCGACGACGCGCTCGGAGATCGGATTTCCGGCGAGCGCGTCGCGCAGGAGCGCCATCGCGCATCTCCCGACCTCGAAGCGCGGCGTGCGGACACTGGTGACCGTCGGATGCGCGACCGCCATCATTTCGATGTCGTTGAACCCCACGATCCCCAGCCGGTCCGGCACGGCTATCCCTCTGCGGTTGCACTCGAAAAGCACGCCGAGCGCGATATCGTCGTTGCCGCAGAAAATCGCCTCGAGATCCGGGATCCGCGCCAGGGCGGTCTGGAACAGCGCACAGCCCTCGGTGACGCTCGTGGGGTTGGTGCTCGTGATGACCTGGTTTGCGTCGTACATTCCGGCTTCCCGCATCGCGGCCCGGTACCCTTCCAGCCTGCGCCTCGCGCGAGGATCGACCCGGGCGGAAATGAAGGCGACCCGCCGGTAGCCCTGGCCGAGAAGATGCTCGGTGGCGACCCTGCCGCAACCCGTCTGGGAAAACCCCACCGCCAGGTCGATCGGCTCGCCGCCGATCTCCATGATCTGCACCACCGGGCAGCCGGCACTGGCCAGGAGCTCGCGCGTCGCGGCATTCTGGTCGATCCCGGAGACGACCAGCGCCGAGGGGCGCTGTCGAAGAAACAGGCGCACCAGCCGTTCTTCCTCCCGCTTGGAATAGTGCGTGTTGCCGATCTGGATCTGCAGGGAGCTTTCACCGAGCCCGGCATAGAGGCCGCGCACCACCTCCGAAAAGACGTTGTTCGCGAGCGACGGGATCAGGACGCCCACGATATCGGCCCGCGCCGCCGCAAGGGCCCTGGCGCTCTGGTTCGGAATGTAGCCGAGGTCGCGGATCGCCAGGTCGATCCGCTCGCGAAGGCTGGCAGACACCTTGTCAGGCTGACGCAGGGCCCGTGACACCGTCATGGTTCCCACTTTCGCGGACCTGGCGACATCGGCGATGGTCGGCTGTCCGCTCGCTCTCTTGGATCTCCTGGACAAGTGTCTTCCTTGGGCAGCGCCGGTGGTCCGGGCATCTTGCTCCGACACCGTCAGGCTGTGAAGCCTGACAGTTCCGAAACTTGCGCCGCCTGGAAGCCGGACCTCAAGGTCGATCAGCCGTCCTTGTAGTAGTAGCTGTAGCCGTTCAGCGCCGGCGCGCCGCCCAGATGGGCGTAAAGGACCTTCGAGCCCTTCGGGAAGAATCCCTTCCGGGCCAGGTCGATCATGCCCTGCATGGATTTGCCCTCGTAGACCGGGTCGGTCATCATCGCCTCGGTTCTGGCGGTGAGGCGAATTGCGTCGTTGGTCTCCTCGGACGGAACGCCATAGGCCGGATAGGCATAGTCCGGGTTTATGTGGATCTCGTCTTCGCGAATCTTGCGTCCGAGGCCCATCAGCTCGGCGGTATGGTCCACGATCTGGCGAACCTGGGCGCGGGTCTGGTCGATCGTGCCCGAGGCATCGATCCCGATCACCCGCTCCGCGCGATCCTGTGCCGCAAAGCCGACGATCATGCCGCCCTGGGTCGATCCGGTGACCACGCAGACGACGATATAGTCGAAACGGAACCCGAGCTCACTTTCCTGCGCCGCCACTTCCTCGGCAAAGCCGACATAACCGAGCGCGCCGTACTTGTGCACCGAGGCCCCCGCCGGGATCGGATAGGGCCTGCCGCCCGCGTCCTTCACCGACTGGATCGCGTCTTCCCAGCTTTTGCGGATGCCGATGTCGAACCCGTCCTCCACCAGCCGGCTATCGGCGCCCATGAGCCGGGTCAGCATGATGTTCCCGACACGATCGTAGACCGCGTCGTAGTGCGGCACCCATTTCTCCTGGATGACCACGCATTTCATGCCGATCTTGGCGGCCGTCGCCGCCACCATGCGTGTGTGGTTCGATTGGACCCCGCCGATCGAAACCAGCGTATCCGCGCCGCTCGCGATGGCATCCGGCACGATGTATTCGAGCTTCCGCAGCTTGTTGCCGCCGAAGGCGAGGCCGGAGTTGCAGTCATCCCTCTTGGCATAGAACTCCACGCCGGCCCCGACCGCTTCGGTGAGACGCGGAAGATGCTCGATGGCGGTCACGCCGAAGGTGAGCGGGTAGCGGTCGAACTTCTCGAGGAGCGACATTGGCGATTTCCTTTCCTGACTTGGCGGGAACCTAGCAAGAGCGCGGCGAAAGGTGCTTCCGTATTTGCGTGAAAATCTTTCTCCATGGATCTTACCGCCGAAGAGGAGCCCGCTATGCACGCGCGAAACCGTCAGAAAACGAAAGAATCTCTCATGCCCGACCTGGATCGAATCGATCTGAACATCCTGCGCCGCCTTCAGGCGGACGGCCGCCTGACGAATGCCGAGCTGGCGAGCGCGGTGAATGTCAGCCCCGCCACCTGTCATCGCCGGACCCAGGCGCTATTCGAGGCCGGCCACATCACCGGCGTCACGGCCCGGGTGAACCCCGCGTCGGTGAAACGGGGCACGCTCGTCATGGTGGGCGCCGTGCTCGACCGCTCCACCCCGGAGAGCTTTGCCGCCTTCGAAAAGGCGGTGAACGGCATGAAGGAGCTGCTCGACTGCCACCTCGTGGCCGGCGATTTCGACTACCTGATGAAGATCCGGGTGCGGGACATGCGGGACTTCAACGAGCTGCACACGAAAATGCTCATCGCCCTTCCCGGGGTGCGCCAGATCCGCACCTTCTTCGTCCTGAACGAGATCAAGGAAAACGCGCCCCTCGCCTTCTGACCCCGGGGGCCGATCCGCGCCCCGACGGTCGCGCTGGCGTCCGCGAAAACATTGCACTGCAAGCCGCACCTCGTCCAATACTGACCCGAGGAACCGTGTGAGGGCAGAGACCGACCAATGACAAATCCTCTCTTCGACACCCTGTTCGGGCATCACGCCGGCAGCAACGCGCCGTTCCTGCACCTACCCTCCGGCGAGACTGTCAGCTACCGCGATTTCCTGGCGCAGGCGGCGCGGATCGCGAACGCGACGGCGGCGCTTGGCCTGAGGCCGGGCGACCGCCTCGCCGCTCAGGTCGAGAAATCCCCGCAGGCGCTGGCGCTCTACGCGGCCTGCGTGCAGGCGGGGCTGGTCTTCCTGCCGCTCAACACCGCCTACACCGTGGAGGAGGTGACCTACTTCGTCGAGAACAGCGGTGCATCGGTCGTTGTCTGCGGCGACGCCGCGCGCGCGGGCCTCGCACCGGTGGCGGCTCGGCTCGGCGCGGGGCTCGAGACGCTGAACGCCGACGGCACGGGCAGCCTGATGGCGAAGGCCGGGGCCCAGCCCGCCGGTTTCTCCACCGCCGCGCGCGGCGGCGGCGATCTGGCGGCCCTGCTCTACACATCGGGCACCACCGGCCGTTCGAAAGGGGCGATGCTGACGCAGGACAACCTCCTCTCCAACGCGCTGACGCTCGTCCGGGAGTGGCGGTTCGGCGCGGATGACGTGCTGCTGCACGCCCTGCCGATCTTCCACACCCACGGGCTGTTCGTCGCGACCAACATCACCCTGGCGGCCGGCGGGTCGATGATCTTCCTGCCGAGATTCGACCTCGACGAAATCCTCCGGCTGATGCCCCGCGCCACGGCGATGATGGGGGTGCCGACCTTCTACACCCGGCTTCTCGGCGACGACCGTTTCACCCGCGACCTCGCCAGCCCGATGCGCCTCTTCATCTCGGGCAGCGCACCGCTTCTGGCCGACACGCACATCCAGTTCGAACGGAGGACGGGCCACCGAATCCTCGAGCGCTACGGCATGACCGAAACCAACATGAATACCTCGAACCCCTATGACGGCGAGCGCCGCGCAGGCACGGTCGGATTTCCGCTGCCGGGGGTGGAGTTGAAGATCACCGACCCGGGCTCGGGCGAAACCCTGCCGGAGGGCGAAGTCGGCCAGATCGAGGTGCGGGGCCCCAATGTGTTCAAGGGCTACTGGCAGATGCCCGACAAGACCGCTGCCGAGTTGCGCGAGGACGGCTTCTTCATCACCGGCGATCTCGGAGCGATCGACGCGGAGGGCTATGTCCAGATCGTCGGCCGCAACAAGGATCTGATCATCTCGGGCGGCCTCAACATCTACCCCAAGGAAATCGAACTGGTCCTCGACGCCGAACCGGGCGTGCAGGAAAGCGCGGTGATCGGCGTGCCGCACCCCGATTTCGGCGAGGCGGTTCTTGGCGTGATCGTCCCCAGGGCCGGAGAAGCCCCTGACCTCACGGCGATGGACGCGGCCGTGCGCCGGTCCCTGGCCCGGTTCAAGCATCCGCGCGCCCTGGTCCTGATGGAGACCCTGCCGCGCAACGCGATGGGGAAGGTCCAGAAGAACGTCCTGCGGGAACAGTTCAAGGACCGGTTCGCGGGGGCCTGACGTCCGTTCCCCTTCCGAATCGCAAGCCAGGCGGGTGCTCGCCCGGTGGCCCGTGCCGGGCCCTGTTCCGGGCGACGTCCCCGGCGGAGCCGGTCGGTCGTGGCAATAGGGCCGGCGGCGCCACTCGGGCGGGGGCCGGCACAGGGCGCGCGGATGCGCGATCGCGGCGCCCCAACGGAAACGTCGGGCTCTACGCGGAAGCGCGGGGCACGGGGCGCGGCCCGGGCGGTTGACCGGTCCGGCACCGGACCGCCGGCGGCGAACCCTGCGCTGTCCGTCCCGCCCCCAGGATGTCGCGCACCTGACTCTTCTGAAGGACCGGGCGCGCGCGCGGGCCGATGGCGGCCTCGGCCGGCCGGTCGCGGAGGGCCGGGGCAACGTCAAGCAGGGCCTCGCGCGACGGTTCGGGCATCATCGCCAGCGCCTGCGGGCCCGGATAGAGGCTTTCGGAAGCCGCGCCGTCGACAAAAAGGACCTCGTGGCGCGCGCAGAAGAGATGGATGTAGGAGACCTCCCGGCGGCCGCGGGCGACGCGGGCGAGCGTGGTCTGCGCAAGGTGGCAGGCCCGCGCGAAACTCTCCTTCCCGTCCGCCCCGGTGACGACCATGCAGTGCTGCGGCGAGACGAGAAGCGGCCTGCGGTTGCCGAGCGCCCCGGCCTCGATCAGGACCGGGCGCAGATGCGGATGGGCCTCGAGTTCCTTCGGCCCGAGATGGCAGCCGCCGACCCAGAGGATCGGCTGCGGCCCGTGATCGGCGGTCTCGACAAGGTCGCCGACCGAGAGCGTCTCGACCGGCACCTCGCCCCGAGGCGTCAGGATCCTCGCGCCCGCGGTGAAGCAGACGACACCCGTGTTCTCCACCGTGAAGAAGCTCGGATCCGCCGACGCGCCGGTGAAGGTGATGCCGCCGCCGCCGAAGCTGGAATTGTCGGAATAGTCGACCCCGCCCACGCCATCGTTCGACTGGTTCAGCACCCCGTCGTCGGCCTGGTCGGCGTAGAGCTCCCAGATGTCGTCGTAATAGGCGGACAGGTCGATGAAGTCGTTGTTGGTGCTGTCGCCGTCGATCAGCGTTCCGGTATTGCCGGCGTTGAAGTCGGTGATCGTGTCGTTGCCGCCGCCGTACACGAAGGTGTCGTTCCCGTCGCCGCCGGTCAGCAGGTCGTCGCCGGCGCCGCCCTCGATGGAGTCCTGGCCGGTGCCGCCGTCGATGGTGTCGTCGCCGCTGCCGCCGGTAATGGTGTCGTTGCCGGCGCCGGCCTCCACGTCGATGCCGACGCTGTCAGCCGAGGCATCGACGACATCGGCGTTGTCCGACAGGGTCAGCCGCTCGATCTCCGAGAAGGTGATCGTGTCGGTGCCATCGGTGACCGTTCCCGCTTCGTCGCCGGTATAGGTCACCGTGACCGGTCCAGTCACCGCCGAGAAATCCAGCACGTCTCCCGACGTCTCGCCGGTCTCGCCGCCGATCACCGTGTCGTTGCCGAACCCGTCGCTGAAGGCGATGGTGTCGTCGCCGCCCTCTCCGCTGATCAGGTCGGCCCCGGTGCCGCCGTCGATCCAGTCGTCGCCCGACCCCGTCGCCGCCTGGAGCGTCAGCACCTCGACATTGTCGATCCAGACGTCGTCGCGCGCGGTTTCCGTCGCCGCGTCGAAGGTGTAGCTGAGCGTTCCGGTCGATGCGATGCCGGCCGGCAGATCCAGTGTCAGGCTGGCCCAGGAAGTGACGGGGACCGAGGAAACCGAGCCGGACGCGCCGTTCAGATAGGTGACCGATGCAGTCGATCCGTCCAGCCCGCCGGTCTGGATCGTCGCATAGGTGACGCCGTCGATCTGGACGTGGACATAGGTCGTCCCCGACACGTCGGGGCTGCCGTTGCCCCAGTGGAAGTCGAACTGGACCTGGCCCGTGCCGTTGACGCTGTCGCCGGAATCGAGGCCGGTCAGGGTCGTGTCGTAGGTGAGCGTTCCCGTGCCGCCGTCCACACCGAGATAGACGTTGCTGCCGGAGTAGACGGCGCTGCCGGTGAGGGTCCAGCCCGAGGTGTCGGACGCGAAGCCGCCATTGACGATCTGATCGGCGATATAGGGCCCGCCGTCGCCGGAGATCGTGTCGTCGCCGGCGCCGCCGGTGATCGTGTCCGCACCCCCGCCGCCGGAGATCGAATCCGCGCCAGCGCCGCCGTCGAGCATCAGCCCGGAACTGTCGGCGGAGGCGTCGATCGTGTCGTCGCCGGAGCCGCCAACGATCGCCTCCATGTTGTCGAAGGTCACCGTGTTGGTGCCCGAGGTGGCGATGCCGTCCTCCGAGCCGGTGAAGGTCACGTCGAGCGGCGTCGTGACATCGGAGAAGTCGAGCGTGTCGTTGTTCGCGCCGGTCGCGGTGCCGTCCCATTCGTCGCCGAAGACGGTGTCCTGCCCCCAACCGTCGGCGAAGGTGAACCGGTCCTCGCCGGCGCCCCCGGCGATCGAATCGTCGCCGCTGCCGCCGGCGATTACGTCATTGCCGTCGCCGCCGTAGACGCTGTCGTTGCCGCTGCCCGCATCGACCGTGTCGCTGCCGGCGCCTGCGTCGATCCAGTCGTCGCCCGAAGTGATCTGGTCGCCCTCGGCATCGGTGTAGCCGACGCCCATGCTGTCGTCGCCGGACGAGCCGTCCACGACGGTGGCGAAGCTCCCCGCATAGCGGTCGGCACTCAGGTTGCCCGTGTTGGAACTGAGACTGTCGAACGTCAGCGACTCGATCGGCTTCGCTTCGAGCGCCACTTGGTCGGTGTTGTAGGACGTCTCCGGAACCAGGTAGAGATTTCCGCTCGTGTCCTGGGCGATGACGGCCGTGATCGTGGCCGTCGTCCCGTCGGCATAGGTGATGGTCGCGTTGTAGACGGCGACGCCGTCGAAGGTCTGGTCGCTGCCCCCGTCGATCTTGAACGTGTCGTTCGAACTCAGGTTGTCGGTGTCGTAGACACCGGCCGTTCCGCCGGCCGTCCCCCCCGGCGACAGGGTCTGGACGTTGCCGTAGAGGGGATCCCCGGAACTGCCGAAGGTGCTGCCGACAAGGAACCCGGCATTGTCCGAGATCGTGTCGCCCTCGGTCGCATCTATGCTCGCGGCCGTGCCGAGATAGAGGACGTCGAAGGTCGTGGCCATCAGATGCGCACCATCGACCGCGCGAAACGCGCATCAGCCCGCAAGCGATCCGCCGCTATCGCGCGGCAAGCCTCGGGGCCATGCTCATATGTGCCTGCCGTCGATGACACGGTACCTCGCGCGCGCTGCCTGCCCGGCCGTTTGGGACCCATATCATCGAGGGCCTAAATCCGGGTTAAGCAGGCCCGTATCGGGATCAGCGCCCGTACCGCTCGGCCGTCAGGCCGTCGAAGGAAATCTCCGGCTCCCGGCCCAGAACGAGGTCCGCAACCGCCCGGCCCGATCCGCAGGCCATGGTCCAGCCCAGCGTGCCATGGCCGGTATTGAGAAAGAGGTTGCCGTAGCGCGACCGGCCAAGCACGGGTGTCCCGTCCGGCGTCATCGGGCGCAGCCCGGTCCAGCCCTCGGCCTTGGAAATGTCGCCGCCTTTCGGGAAGAGATCACCGATCACGTGCCGCACGGTGTCGGTCGCGTGCGGACCCAGACGGTTCGAGTAGCCCGCGATCTCGGCGGTTCCCGCGACGCGGATCCGGTCGCCCAGCCGGGTGATCGCCACCTTGTGCGTCTCGTCCATGATGGTCGATTGCGGCGCCGCGGCGTCCTCCGTCACCGGAAGGGTCACCGAATAGCCCTTCACTGGATAGACCGGCAGACGCACGCCGATCGGGTTGAGAACCTTCGGCCCGTAGCTTCCGAGCGCGCAGACATAGGCGTCGCCGGCGATCCGTCCTGCGATCTCGGTCTCGACCCCCAGAACCCGGCCGTTCTCGACCGTGATCGCGCGGATCGACTGGCCGTACTGGAATTCGACGCCCATCTCGGCGCATTTCTCGGCGAGCGCGATGGTGAACATCCGGCAATCGCCGGTCCGGTCCGCGGTTAGGCGCAGCCCGCCGACGAACTTCTCGCGCACCCCGGCCAGGGCCGGCTCGACGGCGATGCAGCCGTCCTGGTCCAGCACCTCGTAGGGCGACTCGTATTCCGCGAGGATCTCCTGGTCGGCCCTCGAGCCCTTGAGCTGTTTCTCGGTCCGAAAGAGCTGCAGCGTGCCCTGCGCGCGGCCGTCGTATTCGATCCCGGTCTCCGCGATCAGGTCGGGCATCACGTCGCGCGAATAGTTGGAGATCCGCACCATCCGGCTCTTGTTGACCCGGTAGCTGGCCTCGTTGCAGTTCCGCAGCATCTGCGCGCCCCAGACCCACATGGTCGGGCTGATCAGCGGCCAGATGAACAGGGGCCGCCGCTTCATGAACAGCCATTTGACCGCCTTCATCGGAATGCCGGGCGCGGCCCAGGGCGAGGTCATGCCGTAGCTGAGCTCGCCCGCATTGGCGTAGCTGGTCTCCAGCCCCGGCCCTGCCTGCCGGTCCAGCACCGTGACCTCGGCCCCGCCCTTGGCAAGGTAATAGGCCGTGGTCACGCCGATCACCCCGGCTCCCATCACGACGACTTTCATGGCGGCTCTCCCGACCGGTCTGCGCAGGCGGCGCCCGCTGCGCGTCTTCCCCTCTTCAGGTGCTTTTCTCGCGCCGGACAAGGGATATCCAGTGCTTTCTCGCCACGAACCGACCTCATGAATTGTTGCGAAACCCTGCGGTCGGCCGGGGCCCAATGGCAGATTGTTTCCAGATCGGCACACGATGCCAGATTTCTGCCATCGAATGGCAACGTTCCCGCAAAGCTCTCACCCAAAAAATGCCCCGCGAGTGGCATTGTCTCCTCGCGATGTCCGAATTGACGGACCCAGATTCGGGGTGACCGGCGTGGGAGACGATTGGCGTATCGCGCCCATTCAGGAAGAAGAGTACCTTCCGCCGCGGCTCCGGCGCAAGCGGCGGCAGCCGCTCCGGGAACGCAAGGCCGAGATCGAGGCGAAACCCAAACCGCCCATCAAGAAGAAGACGCCGGCCCGGGTCCTGATTCCGACCTTCAAGCGCCAATGCATCCGCTGCCACGGCACCGGGCGGGCGCCCTGCCAGATCTGCAACGGCACCGGTCAGGTGCTGCGAGGGCTCGAGGCAAGCGGCGCGCCGCGCTTCGGCGGCTGCTCGGGCTGCCTCGGCATCAAGCTCGCCAAGTGCCTGAGCTGCGGCGGCGAAGGCTTTACCTGAGCGCGAGCCCCGCGCCCCTGTGCCGGGCCTTGTCGAGGCACAGCGCCAGCCCCACGAGCGAGACCAGGGGCCCGACCTGCAACCCCGTGGCCAGCGCCAAGGGCGGGAACAGGCCCGGCAGCACCCACATCGCCGCCATCACGATCTTGTCGGTCGGTGTCAGCCCCCGCGCGTTCGCGTGCCGGATCAGGAGCAGCGTGCCGCCCAGGGTCAGGACCATGTCGTAGCGGAACGCGTAGGGCGAGATCATCAGCGTCCCGAACAGCAGCGCCGCCAGCGCCAGGTCGGGATCGACCCCGGGGCGCCGCCAGAGCGCCCAGACGACACGGGCCGCCGCCAGCGCAACGGCGAGATGCAGGATCGAGGCCGGCGCGCCCGGCATCCCCGCCAGCCGCAGCGCGGCCCAGGCGGTGGGCATCTGCGCGAGAAGCTCCGGCTCGGTCAGCGTGTAGCCCAGCATCGGCACGTTGTGCAGGAAGAAATTCCAGGCGCGAAGCCCGAACAGCAGTGTCACCACCGCCGTGAACCCCAGGCAGCAGAGCGCGGTGCGGGCCATGGCGGCCCAGTCGCGCCGGGCGATCATGACGAGCGGCAGGAGCACGCCGTAATGCGGCTTCGCGAGCACCAGCGCGAAGAGAAGCGCCGAGAGCCAGGGCCGCCCCCGCTCCCCGGCCGCGATCCCGCCGATCAGGCAGGCGGCGAAGAACGCCCCGTTCTGGCCCTGCACCACCGCCGCCGCCATCACCGGCGCACCGAGCAGCGCGGCCCAGCCCACCGGCGTCCGGAACGGCAGAATCCGCCAGCCGACCGAGCCGAGCGCGGCGAGGTTCACCGCGGTGAAGATCAGATAGCCCATGCGGAACGAGAGGCCCGCCAGCGGCAGGATCAGCGCGAGGTAATGCGGCGGGTAGTGCCAGAGGAGGAGGCCCGGCCGGACCGACACGCTTTCCTGCAAGGCGCCGAAAGCGCCGAGATCGTAGAGCGCATCCAGCCCGCCCCGCGCGAAAAGCTGCGCGGCGGCCCAGAACGCCACGAAATCGTGGCCGAGCGGGAACCGCCAGAGCTTCGCCGGATCCGACCAGATCCCCGCCACCTCGATCGCCACCGTGGCCGGCACCAGCATCAGCGCCACGTAGAACAGCCTCGATCGGGTCAGGTACCCCGCCGCCCGGTCGAGGAGGCCGGCCTCATGGTCGGGTGCGGCATCGGAAAGGTTTCGCGCGATATTCGCCAAAGATCTGCCTTAACAAAATGTTAATCGGCCGAGCCTTGCACGAATCCGCCGCACGCGGAACGTGCGCCGGGCGGAAGCGGTAAACTCTGGGGGTTCGCGGCAACAATCCGCAGGCTCCGGCAGGATTTGAAGAGCGCGCGCAGTCGGGCTATAGCCCGGGCGACAGACGGCTTTGGAGGCGGCGCCGGTGACCAACCATTTCCACGCGGGCGACCTGCCCGACGATCTCGACCTCGGCGCCTCGGTGGCCATCGACTGCGAGACCATGGGGCTGAACCCGCATCGCGACCGGCTCTGCGTGGTGCAGCTTTCGGGCGGCGACGGCGACGCGCATATTGTGCAGATCGCGAAGGGCCAGACAGCGGCGCCCAATCTCTGCCGGCTGGTGGAGGACCCCGCCGTGCTGAAGCTCTTCCATTTCGGCCGCTTCGACATCGCCGCGATCTACAACGCCTTCGGCGCGCTGGCGGGCCCGGTCTACTGCACCAAGATCGCGTCCAGGCTCATTCGCACCTATACCGACCGGCACGGGCTCAAGAACCTGCTCGAAGAGCTCCTCGGCATCGACATCTCGAAGCACCAGCAGATGAGCGACTGGGGCGCCGAGAGGCTGAAGCCCGAGCAGCTCGACTACGCCGCCTCCGACGTCCTCTACCTGCACCGGCTCAAGGAGGCACTCGACCTCCGGCTGGCGCGCGAGGGGCGGACCGAGCTGGCGCAGGCCTGTTTCGACTTCCTCCCCGCCCGGGCGAAACTCGACCTCGCGGGCTGGCCCGAAATCGACATCTTCGCCCACTGACCCGGCACCCGCGATGACGCGCGAGAACCTCTATTCGAAACTGGTGGCCTGGCTTAAGATCCTCCTGCCGCTGGTCGCGCTCGCGATCCTCTCCTCGGTGGTGTTCTTCGCGCGCGATGCTGACGACTACCGCTCGATTCCCTTCCTCACCTCGGAAGGCGGCCCCGACACGCCCCCGTCCGGGCTCAAGGGGCCGGAATATGTCGGCGTCACCGCCGACGGCGCCGCGATCACCCTGCGCGCCCGCGAGGTGCGGCCGGTGGGCGGCGACACCAGCGTGCTCGAAGTGGGTGACATCACCGGCACCATCGCCTCGGGCGACGGCCGCCGGCTCGACGCCGCCGCGCCGGAGGCCCGGATCGACTTCGGCCGGGACCGCGCCGCGTTCCCGGGGCAGGTCCGCCTGGCCACGTCCGACGGCTTCAGCTTCGTCGCCGACGGCTTCGCGACCCGCCTCGACACGACCGAAGCGGAAACCGGCGCGCTGCACGGAACGGCCCCGTTCGGGCGGTTCGACGCCGGCGGCATGCGCTATTCCGCGCCAGCCAGGAACCAGAGCCTTTTGCTTTTCAACAACGGCGTGAAGCTGGTATACGAGCCGCCAGCATCCGGGGGTCCCGAGTGAAGATCGTTCAAGCATCGCTGATCGCCGCGCTTCTCGCCGCGGGCGGCGCGGCCCTGGCCCAGGGCACGGCGATCGCGCTTGGCGGGCTCAAGCACGACACCAGCCTCCCGGTCGAGGTGACCTCCGACAATCTCTCGGTCGCGAACCAGGCCGGGCAGGCGGTGTTCGAGGGCCATGTCGTCGTCGCACAGGGCCCGATGCGGCTCGGCGCCGGGCGCATCGAGATCGTCTACGCCCAGCAGGAAGGCGCCAGCCGCACCGCGATCAGCCGCATGGTGGCCACGGGCGGCGTGACCTTCGCCAACGGCGCCGACGCCGCGGAATCGCGCGAGGCGGTCTACGATCCGGACGCCGGCACCCTGGTGATGACCGGCGACGTGCTGCTCAGCCAGGGCGCCACGGCGATTTCCGGCCAGAAGCTGACTATCGACCTCGCAGCGGGCACCGGCGTGATGGAAGGCCGCGTCCGCACCACCTTCCAGACGAACGCCAATTGATGGCCGCCCCCGACCTGACGATCGCCGAGGGCGGCTATGGGCTGACGGTCACCGGCATCCGCAAGGCCTACCGCAAGCGCCCGGTGATCCGCGACGTGTCGATGACGCTCCGGCGCGGCGAGGTGGTGGCGCTCCTCGGCCCGAACGGCTCGGGCAAGACGACGACCTTCTACGCGATTGCCGGGCTGATCCATGTCGACAGCGGCCAGGTCACGGTGGACGGGCGCGACGTCACGCTCCTGCCGATGTACCGGCGCGCAAGGCTCGGGATCGGCTACCTGCCGCAGGAGGTCTCGATCTTCCGGGGCATGAGCGTCGAGGACAACATCCTCGCGATCCTCGAGATCAACGAGCCCGACCGGATCAAGCGGCACGAACGGCTCGACGAGCTCCTGTCGGATTTCTCGATCACCCATCTCCGCCGCGCCTCGGCGCTCTCGCTCTCGGGCGGCGAGCGGCGGCGCTGCGAGATCGCGCGCTGCCTCGCGGCCGACCCGAAATACGTGCTCCTCGACGAACCCTTCGCCGGGGTCGATCCGATCGCCGTGGGCGACATCCGCACCCTGGTCTCGCACCTCAGCGACCGCGGCATCGGCGTCCTGATCACCGACCACAACGTCCGCGAAACACTCGAGATCGTCGACCGCGCCTACATCCTGAACGACGGCCAGGTGCTGATGAGCGGCACCACCGCCGAGGTCGTCGAAGACGAGAACGTGCGCCGGGTCTATCTCGGCCAGCATTTCAAAATAGGTTAACGGCGATCCGCCGATGGTAGACAGTCAAGCGATGCCCCCCAGATCTAGAACGCCCGCCCGGCGTTCCGTGATCGCGGCGCGGCGGTCGTTGACAATGCGTTGCGAATTCTCCCCAATTGCTACCAATGAATGGCCACGATTTCATGACACGTGGGAGTGGCGTGGAGAACGCATTCACGCCTTCGAGCCATCGAAGCATCCGCAAATTCGAGCCGGGTTCGCGCGCATTCGCGTCGCGAAAACCTGGCCATCACGAGGCAAAGGGAGTTGCCATGCGCTATCAGGTAACCGGCAAACAGATCGACGTGGGCAACGCGCTCAGGTCCCATGTCGAACAGGAGCTCGGCACGGTCGTCGAGAAATACGCGGGGCGGCCGACCGACGCCAACATCGTGTTTTCCAAGGATTCGCACCAGTTCGTCTGTGAGACCGTGGTGCATCTCTCCACCGGCCTGAACGCCCAGGCGCGCGCCCATGCGCACGAGATCTACGCCGCCTTCGACGCCTGCGTCGAGAAGATGGACAAGCAGCTCCGCCGCTACAAGCGCCGCCTGAAGGACCATCACAAGGACCGTCAGCAACCGGTTGAACTGATGGGCGCGGCCTCCTATATCCTCGCCCGATCCGACGATGGGGAGGATTCGGAGCCCGAAACGCTCCAGCCGATCATCATCGCCGAAATGGAAACCAAGATCCCCTCGCTCTCCGTTGGCGAGGCGGTCATGCAGATGGAGCTGGCCGGAGTCCCCGTCCTCGTCTTTCGCAACGAAAAGCAGGAAAGCGGCGTGAACATCGTCTATCGTCGCGAGGACGGAAATATCGGCTGGATCGATCCGAACTGAGCCTCCGAACACGGAACAACGAGGGAAGGACCGTTCACCGATGGATCTCGCGTCCCTATTGGCCCCCGAGGCCGTCCGGGTCCTTCCCGGCATCACCAGCAAGAAGCGCCTGTTCCACGAACTGGGCGAGATGTTCTCGGACCGCTCCGAGATCATGCCCGGCGAGGCCTGCAACGCATTGCAGGAGCGCGAGAGCCTCGGCCCGACCGGTGTCGGGAACGGCATCGCGCTCCCCCACGCGCGGCTCTCGGGCGTGGACGAGGTCAGCGGCCTCTTCATCCGGCTCGAGAAGCCCCTCGATTTCGACGCGGTTGACCGCCAGCCGGTCGACCTCGTCTTCGCCCTCTTCGCGCCCGAGGATGCGGGCGTCGACCACCTGAAGGCGCTGGCGCTGGTCTCGCGCACCATGCGCAACCCCGGCCTCTGCGCCAAGCTGCGCGCCAATGACGACCCGGCCGCGCTCTACGCGATCCTCACCGACAAGCACAACACGCGGGCGGCCTGAGCCTGCCAACCGCGATGCGGGACGGTTCCGACTTGAAGCCGCACACCGCGGGAACCAAGCACAAGCCGGGCGAGCGCCTGCCCGTGGAGTGGCGCTGCAACGATTGAGTGGCGGCGCTTTTTGGTGCAACCCCGCCGTACAAACGTTCGGCGCGGAACGTCACCAAAGCGCCAGCCCGTTCGTGGAGGCACGCCTCCGGTGCGACGGGCAGGCGCTTGGCGGCGCGGGGAGAACCGAAGCGACGGTACCGGCTGACCGATCTGCTCAACGCCTACCGCACCGCGTAGGGCTTCTGCGCGTTCCGCACCGCCTCGACAGGGTCGAAACCGGCCGGGAAGTCGCCCATCAGATGCGGCTGCATCCCCTGGTTCTTGAGGTTCTGCAGGAACTGCCCGAACCCGTCCAGGGGCCGGAGCCGCGGCGCCTCGGCCAGCCGGCGCCCGTTCCGCATGCCGATCTCCTCGACCAGCATCCCGAGCCGCTCGAGCGGCTGCTCCAGGAATTCCGCCATCGTCCAGATCCGCACCCGCGCCTTGGTCTGCGGGCTGCGCAGCATTTCGATATAGGCCGACTCGATCTTCTGATAGGCCGCCGCCCGCTCGCGCAGTTCGCTGAAATTCCGGTTCGCGTGATAGAGCGGCACCGCCCAGGCGCCGCTGATGATCGAGATATGCGCATTCGGGTCGGCGGCGAGGAACCAGGCGATCTCCTGATTGTCCTTCGGCCCGAACAGGAAACTCTGCCGCTCGCCCCGCGTGTTCCAGATCAGGTTCGTCAGGAACGCCGTCGGATGGTAGTCGCGCAAGGCAGCGCTGTCCGAGAGGGCGCCCGCGAACACCTCCTGCCCGCCCGCGAACTCGGCACGTCCGGGCGCGTAGAGATGGCCGTGCGTCAGGCATTCCGACACCCGGCTCAGCCAGTCCGGGAACTCCTCGAAGAGGTCGCCGAAGCCCGACAGCACCGTGTAGGGCGCGGCGGTGCGGCCGTTCTCCCAATCCCAGTTCGGGTAGCGGCTCTGCATGTAGAGCCCGCTCCGCCCCCTGGTCCGCTGCTCCACCGCGCGGGCGAAGATCCGGTCGATCTTGCCCGGGTTCGGCTCCGCCGCCTCCGCGAGGCTGATCTTGTCGTCGAGGAACGCCGCGTAGAGCCGCCCGGCATGGGGCCAGATCTTCCGCGCGACGAAGCAGTCCGAGCGGCGCAGGAGCTGCAGGTGGTCGTCGTAGAAGATGTGCGGCTTGCCGAGGAAGTCGAATTTCGACAGCGTCAGCGACCGGCTCTCGATCCGCGGCGAATAGAGCCGCACGAGGGTCTGGAAATAGCTCTCGTCCGGGATCCAGACCCGCTTGAAATAGCGCTCGTAGAGCTTCCGCTTCGGGTCCTCCAGGATCGCCGACAACGTCTGCCGGGTCAGGCACCACCATTGCGAACCGAGATGCGGCGTGACGCCCTCGGGGATCGGCCGGTGCCGCCCGACCATCCGCTGTGCCCGGACCCAGAGATCGAACAGGATCCGCTGCCGCTTCCAGGAGAACGGGAAGGAAAAGGTGAACCGCTCCGCGTCGAGCCCGCCGATGATCCAGGGCACGTCGCGGGTGGTGACGCTCTCGATGAAATCGGTCTTCGGGTTCGCGTCGAGATAGTCCTTGAGCGCCTCGGTCGGGCGCAGGGGCAGGCAGGAGCCCGAGGCGAGGTAGACATGCCGCACCTCGGGAAACTCGGCGAGCATCCGCGCCGCCGCCACCTGCGTCGCCCCCACCAGCGACCAGGTGCCCCATTCGCAACGCCGCCGCGCGCAGAACCGCACCTGCGGCAGGTCGGCGAAGCCCGCGACGAAGGCGTCGTAGACCGGGTCCGGCACCACCTTGTCCACATGGATCACGATCGGGCAGCCCGCCCCCGCCCAGACCCGTGCCACCTGCGCGGCCCTCTCGAGCGGCTCGTGCACCAGCATGACGAAGCCCAGCGTGCTCATGCCCAGTTCCCCTTGGACATCAGCCCCAGGGTCTCGAGCTGCCGCCAGTTGATGTAGCGCTCGCTCCAGCGGGTCCAGAGATCGGGATTGTCGCTCAGCCTCTCGTGATAGGCGCGGTACTCCCGGCTCCCGGCGTAGTGCTGCCGGCGTTGCAGCTCCTCCTCCGCCTTGCCGGCGAAGGTCGAGAGGAACTTGGCGTGCAACAGGCAGCCCGAGGCCTTCTCGCCGCCCCACTCGTCATAGACGAGGTTCAGCCCGCGCGGCAGCAGCGCGTGGGTGGAACTCGCATAGACATAGCGCCGGTCCCAATGCACCAGCGGGATCTTGTTGAGCGCGGGTGCCTTCGCCGGCGCGTCGCGGAAGAACACCCGCGCGCGCGGCCCGCCCTGGATCCACAGGTTGTGGAACCGGTGGTTGCGGCTGATCGTGTAGTTGCCCGGGTCGAACCAGCTCGCGATCTCGAACGGATCCTGCCCGGCGCGGTAGGTCTGCGCGTCCATCGGCCCCTTCGGGTACATGTCGACGAGCATCGCCCCGAAGGAGCGGATCGCCGAGGCCTGGAGCCAGTCGGTCAGCGCGGGCAGGGAGCGGGTGTCGCAGAACGGGAAGACGAGGAATTCGTCGGGGTCCACCGTCAGGCACCAATGCCCGTGGCCGTGCAGGCGCAACAGCCAGTTCATCCAGTCGACCCCGAAGCGCGACTGCTTGTAGCTTTCCGCCGTGTGCCAGAGCGACACGTCGGGCTGCGCCTCGAGATAGGCGCGCGAGCCGTCATCCGAGCCGTTGTCGACCACGATGAAATGACCCGCGCCCATGCGCCGGTAATAGGACAGGAAGAACGGCAGGCGCACCTGCTCGTTGCGGAGCGTGGTGAAGACCAGAACGTCGCGCGGCTTGATCTGCGCGGTCCGGTCCACGACGCAGGTCAGCCCGCGCGCCTTGCGCCGGGCGCGGAGGCGGTAGCGCTTGCGACGGAGCCGCAGCCAGTAGGAGATCAGCAAGCTCATGCGGGTCCCTGGGCCGCCCGAAAGCGGGATCGCCCAGCCATGGCTGTCACATCAGGCTTAACACGAGGTTCAGGTGCGCGTCCCATGTCGGTCGCTTCGGCCGCCCTGCCCGATACTGCTCGCCCCGGCGATGGGCCGCCGCCAGTGCTCTTGTTGTCTCCTTCCAGTGATACAGATCGTCCGGCTTCAGGTAAACGCCGATGTCTCCCAGCGTCTCGCGGTAGACCGGCAGGTCCGCCGCGACCACCGGCACGCCCAGAAGCGCGGCCTCGAGGAGCGGATAGCCGAAGCCTTCGGCCAGGCTCGGATGGAGGAGGCCCGCCGCCCCCTCGACCAGCGCCGCGAGCGCCCCGTCGCCGAGGCCGGCAAGCTCCACGACCCCGGCCGGCGGCGCGTCCAGCCGCCGTTCCAGATCGGGCGGGCACCAGCCCCGCGATCCGCAAAGATAGAGCGTCGGCCGCTCCGCGCCGAGCCGGTCCCAGAGGTCGAGCAGCAAGGTCTGGTTCTTGCGCCCGTCGATCGTGCCGACCGAGACGAAATAGCTCTCCGCCGGATCAATCCGGTCATAGAGCGCCACCGGATCGGGCCGCACGGGGTCGAGCCCCGGCGGCGCGACCACCGCCGTCACCCCCAGATGCGCGCGGATCCGCGCCGCCGCAGCCGCCGACGGCGTCACGACGAGCGCGGCATGGGCGGCCACCGCCCGCATCCGCTCGGCAAAGCTCTCGACCATGCCCGGCCGGTGCAGCGCGGAGAGGTCGAGCGGGATCGTGTCATGCACCATCACCGCGATCCGCCCGCCTGCCGAAGCGACCTGCCCCAGCACCGCGCCCGACAGGTTGCTGTGCCCGACATTGAGAAGCCAGGTCCCCGGCGCCAGATGCCGCCTCAGAAACCGCCCCAGCCCGGGCCGCAGGCAGCGCGCCACCGAGAGCCGCCGCAGATCCGCCTCCGCCCGTTTCCGCGCCGGGCTCAGTCGCCGCGACAGCCGTGCAGGCAGGTCGGGCGCCCCCCAGGGCACCGCGCCCGCGATCCGCGCCCAGAGCCCGGCAAGCCCCGCTCGGTCCAGCAGCACGAAACCCGTCGCCGTCCGTGCGAAACCGAAAAGCGCCAGATCGCGTGCCAGGAGCCCGTCGAGCCAGCCGAGCTCCACCCGGTCGATCCCGGTGAACGGCTCGCGCCCGGTGCGGCTGACGATCCGCGTGACGTCGAGCCAAAGCGAAGGCGGCCCGCTCAAGGCCGCCCGTCCCGTGATGGAAGTCGTGGATCCATACCGAAACCCGGTACCGGGTTTTCGGCGGGTGGTCTATTCGGCCGCGTTCCGCATCCCCATGAGATGCCGCAGATAGCCCATCAGATCGTCGCGCAGGTCGTCGCGCTGGAGCCCAAAGGCCACGGTCGCCTGCAGGAAGCCCGATTTCGAGCCGCAATCGAAGCGGTCGCCCACAAATCGCAGCCCGTGGACGGGGCGCCCGTCGACGATCTCCTTGGCGATCGCGTCGGTCAGCTGGATCTCGCCGCCCGCCCCGCTCGAGATGCGCGACAGCGACTCGAGCACGCTGGGCGGCAGGATGTAGCGCCCTATCACCGCGAGGTTCGACGGCGCCGTGCCCCGCTTGGGCTTTTCCACCATCGCCTTCACCCGCGACAGGTTGCCCCGCGTCTCGGTCACGTCGAGGATCCCGTAGGACGAGGTCTTCTCGTCCGGAACCTCCATCGCGGCGACCATCGCGCCGCCGGTCTCCTCATAGGCCTCGACCATCTGCTTGAGGCAGGGGGTGTTCGCCGCGATCACGTCGTCGGGCAGGATCACCGCGAAGGGTTCGTCGCCGATCATCCGCCGCGCGCACCACACCGCATGGCCAAGGCCCATCGGCCGGTTCTGGCGCACATAGGCGATGGTGCCCGATTCCATGTTGGTGCTGTCGAGAATGTCGAGAAGCTCGTTCTTGCCCTTCTCGCGCAGCGACGCCTCCAGCTCGGGCGCGTTGTCGAAATAGTCCTCCAGCGCGCTCTTGCCGCGCGAGGTCACGAAGATGAACTCGCGGATTCCCGCAGCCCGGGCCTCGTCGATCGCGTATTGGATCAACGGCCTGTCGACGAGGGTCATGATCTCCTTGGGAATCGACTTTGTCGCCGGGAGAAACCTGGTTCCCAGACCGGCGACGGGAAAAACCGCCTTCGTAACCTTGCGACGCATGTACTCCGCCCCTTATACCTTCCGCACCCAAATACTTCGCTGCGTGCCGCACCCTTTGCGACGTAGCGTGTCAAGAATATGGCATCCGTTTAAAAACTTCTCAAATCTCTATCAGTTCCATGGGGAAATTGGAACACTCGGCGGGATCGGGCCGATCTGCCGCTCATGCGCCGCGCGCGCCCCGCGCCGCCAGGCCTGGAACAGCGGGCCCGCGCCGCCGGCCCGGCCGAAGAGACCGCCGGTCTGGAGCCAGTACCCCTCCGGGAGAAAGCGTCTCCTGTGGAAAAGCGTGCCCGGCGTGAGGCGCAGCACATGGACGAGCGCGCCGCCCGCAACGGCACTCTCCGCCTCCGCCGCCAGCGCCCGGCGCTGCCAGGCCCAGCCCGAG
>JBNKWI010000031.1:0-33497 GCA_050299695.1 Paracoccaceae bacterium | reverse complement strand
ATCCCCGGCCTCGCCCTCGATTCGCTGAACAACCTCGTCGTCGTCCGCGTCACCGGCTGGAAGACGCTCGGAGAGATCTCCGAGAAGGTCATCGACCTCGTCGAGAAGTTCGAGACCGGCAAGCTCGCCGTCGAGGACTACCGCCAGACCACCTTCACGGTCTCCGACCTCTCGAACACGTCGGCGAACTTCACCCTGCCGCTGGTGAACGGCCCCCAGGCCTTCATCCTCGCGGTGAACCGCATCCCTGACGGGTTCCAGCTCTACGGCACTTTCGACCACCGCGTCACCGAGGGCCTGCGCTTCTCGCGCTTCCTCGAGGAACTGAAACGCCGGGTGGAACTCACGCTGCAGAGCGAGGGCGCCGGCGAAAGGGCCGCCTGCTATTTCTGCGACCGCTCCATCGACGAGGAGAAGGCCCTGAAGAGCAAGGGCCTCCTGCGCATTTTCGACGGCACCGCCGACCGGCTGGTCTGCCGCAACTGCTACGAGGGCTGGTGATGTCCGATCCTACTGCGGCACAGGACTTCCTGGCCCGGCTCACCGGGCGCGAGGGCGCGCGCCCCGCCGATCTCAGCTCCGCCCAGAGGGCGCGCTTCCTCGCCTGGTGCGCCGCGAACCGGGTCGATCCGGATTCCCTCGACACCGCCCCCGGCGCCGCCCCGGCAGCCCCCGCCCCGCGCCCGGCCGCAACGGGCGGCCAGGCCGGTTTCGGCGCCATCGGCACCGACATCCAGGACGTCGACGAGCTCTTCCCCGAAGAAATCGCCGATCTCAAATCCGCCCCCGACCTCGCCGGCATCTTCACCCAGAAAGAGCTCGCCTACGCGGAATCGCGGCCCGATCCCTACGCCACCCTCGCCGGCCTCTTCGCCGCGAAGGAGGCGATCCTGAAATGCGACGGCGCCGCGCGCCCGCTTTCCTCCATCGAGATCACCCATGAGGCGACCGGCAAACCGGTGACCGAGGGCTACCTGATCTCGATCTCCCACACCAAACGCACCGCCTTCGCCGTCGCCCTTGCCGCCGCAGATCCGGCGCCGGCGCCCGTCGCCGAGCCCCCCGCCCCGGCCAAGGCACCCGAACCCGCCGCCGCGCCGCAACCGGCCCCCGCGAACCGCTCCAGCCCTGGCCTCCTGCTCGTCGGCATCGCCGCCGTCGCCGCCGCCGCGCTCTACATCCTCGTCGGCCTCTCCTGACCCCCAGCGGCAAGGCGCGGGGTCGGGTTCACAAGCGCGCCGAAGGTCTGGCAGCGAGCGCGCTCCATCGCCATCTGGCATACTAGTCAGCAAGTTGCCGGACTGCTATCCCTTCCTGGCAGCAAGACGGGATGCAAGACATGGAACAGACGTGGCGCTGGTTCGGACCGCAGGACCGCGTGAGCATTTCCGATGTCGCGCAGGCCGGCGCCACCGGGATCGTCTCGGCGCTGCATCACCTGCCGGCAGGAGTCGTCTGGCCATCCGAAGACATCGCCCGGCGCCAGGCCGAGATCGCGACGATGCCCGACGGCACCCCGTCGCGCCTCACCTGGTCGGTGGTCGAAAGCCTGCCGGTGAGCGAGGACATCAAGAAACAGCAGGGAAACTGGCGCGAGCATATCGCGAACTACAAGGCGAGCCTGGCCAATCTCGCTGCCGCCGGGATCGAGGTGATCTGCTACAACTTCATGCCGGTGCTCGACTGGACCCGCACCGACCTGGCCTGGCGGCTGCCGAACGGCGCCACCTGCATGCGGTTCGACCTGACCGATTTCGCCGCGTTCGACCTGCATATCCTGAAGCGCGCCGGCGCCGAGGCGGACTATGACGACGCGCTCCGGGACGCGGCGGCCCGGCGCCATGCCGCGATGACCCCGCAACAGGCCGAGCAGATCGCCGCGAACATCGTCTTCGGCCTGCCCGGCGCGGCCGAAAGGATGCGCATGGAGGATGTCCGCGCGCATCTCGCCGAATACGCCGCGATGCGCGAAGAGACCCTGCGCCAGCATCTGATCGACTTCCTGACCGAGGTCGCGCCGGTGGCGCAGGAGCTCGGCCTCCGGCTCTGCTGCCATCCCGACGACCCGCCGTTCCCGCTTCTGGGCCTGCCGCGCATCATGTCGACCGAGGCGCAATACCGGCAGGTGATGGACGCCGTGGACCTGCCCGCCAGCGGCATCACGCTCTGTTCGGGATCGCTCGGGGCGCGGCCCGACAATGACCTGCCGGGGATGATGGAGCGCCTCGGCGACCGGGTCCACTTCCTGCACCTGCGCAACGTGACGCGGGAAACCCCGGAGATCCGCGGCTCGTTCCACGAGGCCGAGCATCTGGGCGGCGATACCGACATGGTCGCGCTGGTCCGGGCGGCGCTGCGCGAGGAGGCGCGCCGCAGGGCCGCCGGGCGGGCCGATTGCTCGATCCCGTTCCGGCCCGATCACGGGCAGGACATCCTCGACGACCTGGGCCGCCGGGCGCAGCCGGGCTATCCCGCGATCGGACGGCTCAAAGGGCTGGCCGAACTCCGCGGCGTCATCGCGGCGCTCACCCCCGGGATCGCGGCGGACCGGCCCTCCGCCTGACCGCGAAGGGCGCCCTTGATCCGGCCGGGGCGATCTGGTCCTCTCGCCTTCCAGGGAGCATGCGGCAATGACCTCAGCCAGACAACGCGGCCCCGTCGCACCGACCGGGCGCGCCGCCATGCCGGGCCGCGCGTGAAGGTCCTGCTCGTCGCCCGCAGTTTCGTGCGGGGCGGCGCCGCGAGCGGCGCGGCGGGGCTCTCGGCCGCGCTCGAGGCCGCCGGCATCGACCTGGTCCGCGCCTCCGCCGACAGCAGCCCCTGGCGCCCGCTCCGCCTCGCCGAGCGCAGCCTCGAACACCTGCTCCTGGACGCCGACGAAGCGCATTTCCTCCGCCTCGGCCCGCCCTCGGTCGACCTCGCCCGCGAAACGGCGCGGCACCGCCCCGACATCGTCCAGCTCGGCGACATCTCGGCCAATACCATCGCGCCCGCCGCCCTCGCCGCCCTGCCCTGTCCGTCGGTCCACCGGATGAGCGATTTCTGGCCCTATCACGGGCTCCGCCACTATGCCGACCGCCCCGACGAAACCCCGGGCCTCGCCCGCGCGCTGTTCCGCGCCGCCGGTTTCGCCGCCCTTGCCCCCACCGTCCGCGTCGCCCCCTCCGACTGGCTGGCCGACCGCCTCGCCACATCCGGCGCGCCGCGCCCGGGGGTGATCCGCAACGCCGTCCTGTCCGTCGCGGGCGCCGCGCCGCGCCGGCTCGGGAGCGGCCCGCTCCGGCTCGGCTTCATCTCCCACAAGCTCGCCAACCCGCGAAAGGGGCTCGACCGCCTCGCCGGGCCGATCCGGCAACTCGGCGACCGCGGGCGCCTGACGACCTTCGGCCGCCCGCCGGCTCCGCCCGGCTTCGACCTTCCACAGGTCCGCCACCACGGCCCCTTCGGCAAGCCCGAGACCGGACGCGTGATGGCCGGGATCGACATCCTCCTCTGCCCCTACCGCGCCGACAACTCGCCCAACACCGTCACCGAGGCCTTCGCCCACGGCATTCCGGTCATCGGCCAGGGCGGTACCGGCATGGACAGCTACATCGCCGACGACCGCGGCGCGCTGATCGACTTCGACGCCCCGGGCACGCTCGCCCGGGCGCTCGACCGGATCGAAACCGCCTACGAGGCGCACTCCGCCGCCGCCCTCGCCTTCGCCCAGGGCCCCCTCGCCCCCGCCACCATCGGCGCCACCTACCGCCGGCTCTACGAGACGCTGCTCCAGGGGTGAGCGCCTGCCCGCGTCATGCCACGAGGCGACCCTGAAACGTTTGTGCAGCTGCCCCGCCCGGGACAAGGCCCGCAGGGCCGCCGGGCGAGCGCCTGCCCGTTCCGGCGGGCTGGCGCTCTGGTGACGTCCCGCGCCGAACGACTGTACGGCGGACTTGGTGAGATAAAGCGCTTATCTCAGCTGTTGCTGCGCCACCCCACGGGCAGACGCTCGCCCGGCTTGCGCAACAGTGCGTCGGAAGGGG
Source organism: Paracoccaceae bacterium (assembly GCA_050299695.1). Classification (GTDB taxonomy): domain Bacteria; phylum Pseudomonadota; class Alphaproteobacteria; order Rhodobacterales; family Rhodobacteraceae; genus Ovoidimarina. Next base: position 29,472 of record JBNKWI010000031.1, on the reverse strand, counting down.
ATTTCAGCGGAGAACGCGTTTCCACCGGCGCGCGCCCGGCCCAAGCCTGGGACAATCGCACAACACTCGCCGCGCCGCCGCGCCCGCCCGACCACGGCGGAGTTGTCAGACCGGCGAAACTCCCGGACAACCGGCCCCGCATCCCCCACGGAGGCCACCGAGATCGCCCAGAGAAGCCTCGTCCTGGTAAAGCGCGCAGGAAAGCCGTTCCGCAGCGCCGGCTCGGCGGCGATGCGCGGCGACCAGCTCGCCGCCATGGTCGCGCCCCGCCTCGCCGACCGGCTGCGCGTCCGCGTCCTGCCGTTCCACGCCGGGCTGATGCCGCCCCTCGCGCTCCGCGCCACCGCCCAGGCGCTCGCCCCCGGCTCGGTGGCGATCTTCGTGAAATCGGCCGCGCTCGGCCTGACCCAAGACCATCTGGCACCGCTCCGCCGCCGGGGCATCGCGGTCGGCTTCGACAGCATCGACACCCCGCTCGACGAGATCGACTTCGCACTGTTCGACTTCCACATCGCCGCCTCGCTCGCCGGCAAGGCCGCGCTGGAAGCGCGGATCGACGCGCTCGGCCGGCCGATCCCGGTGGAGCTCCTGCACCACCATGCCGACCCGCGCCTCGCCAGGCTCCGGCTGGACGCCGCGCGGCCGTTCCGCTGCGGCTATGTCGGCGAGCGGAAGAACGCCCTCCTGCCCGCCGACATCGCCGGTGAGGTCGAATGCATCGAGGTCCGCTTCGCCCGCGACTTCCCCGCCGCGCTGGCGCCGATGGCCCGGCTCACCCTCCATTACGGCGTCCGCCCCGGCCCCCCCGCCGACGCCCGCCAGTACAAACCCTTCACCAAGGGCTTCACCGCCGCCGCCTGTGGCGCCAATATCCTCGTCAACCGCGAAGCCGACGACGCCGTCGCGCTCCTGGGCGAGGACTACCCGTTCCTGGTCTCCGCCTCCGACCCGGCCGATATCGCCGCCGGCTTCGACCGCGCGAAGGAGAGCTTCGGCACGCCCCTGTGGCAGGAAGGCCTCGCGCGGATGCGGAGGCTGCCGGAGCTCGTGACACCCGAGGCCCTGGCGCAGAGACTGCGCGAAATCGTCGACAGGGTCGTGCCCTAGGGAAGCGACACGGGAGCAAGGGTCGCCGCATGGATTGGGAGGAACAGGGAGAACCCGGACGCCGCTTCTGGCTGGTGGCGGAAAGCCCGGCCGGGCAGAAGTTGCGGCGCGTGTTCGGACAGCTCCTGTCCTGGGATCCGCTCTATGGCGACATGCGGCACTACCGCTTCGCCCAGGGCCGGGCGCGGGCCAGCCGGATCGCGCTGGTGAACCACTTCATCCAGCTCAACGGCTACAAGAGCTATCTCGAGATCGGCGTGCGCCGCAAAAGCGCGATGTTCGAGGAGGTCCGCTGCGAGGGCCGGATCAGCGTCGACCCGGATCCCGCCGCCGAGGCCGACTACCCGATCCCCTCCGATGACTACTTCGCTAGCCACGACCACCGCTTCGACATCGTGTTCATCGACGGCAACCATACCGGCGACCAGGTCGAACGCGATCTCACCAACGCGCTCGACCGGCTGAACCCCGGCGGCGTCATCCTGCTCCACGACATGAACCCGCCCACCCTCTTCCACGCCCGCGCGGGGTACGAGGTGGCCGGCCGGCTGCCGTCCTGGAACGGCACCTCCTGGAAGGGCTACGCGGCGCTGCGCCGGACGCGACCCGACCTGACCATGCGTGTCGTCGGCACCGACTGGGGCGTGGGCATCGTCCATCCGGGCCGCCAAGAGGTCTATGCCGGCCCCTGCGCGAGCTACGAGGATCTCGCCCGCGACCGGAAAGCGCTCCTGAACCTGATCACGGTGCCCGACTTCCTCCGGCTCTACGCCTCCCCCTTCGACGGGGCCTGACGGCGGCTACCCCGCCGCCCCGGCGATCCGCCGGAAGGCCGCGTTGTCGGCCGAGAGTTCGTCATAGCTGCCGATCCCCGCCACCCGGCCACGGTCGAGCACCAGGATCCGGTCGCATTTCCGGACCGTGGTCAGCCGGTGCGCGATCATGATCACCGTCTTCTTGCCCGCGAGCCCGTCGATCGCGGCCATCACCTCGGCCTCGGTGGCGTTGTCGAGCGCGCGCGTCGCCTCGTCAAACACCATGATGTCGGGCTCGTGGTACAAGGCCCGCGCGATGCCGATCCGCTGCCGCTGCCCGCCCGAGAGTCGCACACCGCGCTCGCCGATCTGCGTCTCGTAGCCCTCGGGCAGCTCCGAGACGAACCCGTCGAGCCGCGCCATCTTCGCCGCCCGCCGGATCCGCGCCGGGTCGATCTCCGCCTCGGTCAGCCCCATGGCGATATTCTCCGAGATCGACGCGTCGAGGAGAAAGATCTCCTGCGGCACATAGCCGATCCCGGCGCGCCAGGCGGCCAGGGTCTCGTGTCCCAGGGGCACGCCGTCCACCAGGAGCCGGCCCGCCTGCGGCTCGAGCAGCCCCAGGATCACGTCGACAAGCGTGGTCTTCCCCGCCCCGGTGCCGCCGACCACGCCCAGGCTGGTGAGGGCCGGCAGGGTCAGGCTCACCTCCGCCACCCCGGCCGCGCCCGCGCCGGGATAGCGGTAGCTCACCCCGTCGAGCTCCAGCGCCTCGCGCAGCCCCATCGGCGCGGCCGGTGCCACCGACAGCGCCGCGCTCTCGCGCCGGTTCTCCAGAAGATCGCGATGCAGCGTCTCCACAGCCGCCGCGCCGAACCCGATCTGGGTCACGCCGCGATAGATCGCCTGGATCGCCGGCATCATCCGGTAGGCGGCGAGCGCGAAGAGCCCGAGAAGCGGCAGCGCGGCGTCGAACCCGTCGCCGCGCATCAGGAGCGCGACGCAGATCAGGATGATCCCGCCGAACGCCACCGCCTCGATGGCGTAGCGCGGCACGTCCGACAGCGTCGTGCTCCGCGAGATCTCCTGCGCGAGCACCAGCGACGAGCGGTCGAACCGCCGCAGATAGGCCCGCTCCCGGCCGAGGAGCTTGATGTCCTTGATCCCGCCCAGGGCCTCGCTGGTGGCCTTGAACCGCTCGGCATTCGCCGCCGCGCGCCGCGCACCCGAGCGCATCAGGATCCCGCGCACCCGGCCATAGACCGCGAAATAGCTCAGGCACAGCACCGCCGCCGAGCCGAGCGCGATCGCCGGATCGGCCACGACCAGCAGCCCGGCAATCGCCAGGAGGGTCACCCCGTGCCCCAGCATCAGCGCCGCCGGCTGCAGCACCGACTGCACTACCACGTCGACCTCGCTCAGGATCGCCTTCGACAGCTCACCCGAATGCCGGCCCAGATAGAACTCGTAGGGCCGGCCCAGGTAGCCCTCGAGCAGCCGCGAGCCGATCGCGTGACGCCGCATCTGCGCGAAGCGGATCAGCGCGTATTGCCCGATCATCCGCACAACGGCGGCGGCGACCAGGATCAGGAAGGCCGCGATGCCCAGGAAGATCATGAACCGGTCGGGCGAGGCGAAGCCCAGCCGGTCATAGACGACCGACAGGACCGGATGGGTCTCCACCAGCCCGGGCTGCGAGACCACGGCGAGGAACGGCATCACCGCCACCACGCCGGCAAGCTCGAACAGCGCCATGACCACCACGATGACGAGGAGCAGGCACAGCCAGCGTTTTTCCCGCGGCGACAGGAACGCAACGGTCTTCCGGAGCGTCTCGACCATGCCGGACGGCTCGGACCTGTCGGAAGCGCCTGCGCGTTTCATCGCCTCTCCGCATCTCCCTCGCGCCACCGGATAGGGAAGCGGCGATGTTTTGTCCACAATACCCCCGGAACCTGCGCGATTGTTGGCCCCAACATGGCGCAACTGGGGCATTCGGCCGGGCGCGCTCAGGCCTGCGGCACCACCTCGGTCACCGCCCCGTCGCGGGAGAACAGCGCCGCGCGGTTCCACAGCACCACCAGGGCGGTCAGCGCGACCAGGATCCAGCTGTCCCAGGGCTGCGCATCGGGCCAGAACGGGTTGATGAGCTGCCAGTGGAACAGCATCGGCAGGAGCAGGCTGCCCCGCGCCGCGTTGAAGATCGGCGTCACCAGGATCGCCAGCGTCACGTTGCCCACGAAGAAGGGCAGGAAATGCCAGTCGGCATAGACCGTGCTCGCGAGGTAGAAGGCCGGCAGGTGCCAGATCCCCCAGGTCACGCCGATCAGCGCCCCGGCCCAGAACGGCGCGACATGGCGCTGCAGGATCGGCTGCGCGACGCCGCGCCAGCCGAATTCCTCGACCGGGCCGAGAAAGAGCATGATGCCCAGGAAGGCGAACGCGACGCCGAGGCCCTGGGGCGGGAGGGGCGAGAGCAGCGGCCCGCCCTTGACCAGCGATCCCGCCATGAAGACCAGCGGCAGGCCCAGAACGATCAGCGCCCACCAGCCGGCGCCGCAGCGCCAGAGCCGCACGCGCCCCAGGAAGGCGCGCAGCCCGGCGAACCCGGTGTGGTAGAGCACGATCCCGAACCCGGCGATCGCCGGTGCCCAGGTCCCCAGGAAATACAAGGGGTGCTGCCCGCTGATCTCGCCGAAGGCCGCCGTCATCGCCTCCGGAAACTGGATATAGCCCCCGACGATGCCCCAGGTGATTGCAAAGGTGACGAGCGCCTGCACCAGAAGGGCGGAAGAGGGAATGGCGTGCCGTGTCATGGGCGGTCTCCTTCGGGCGCGGGGCCCGGGTTCATGAAGCCGAAGCTGCCGGGCACCGCGCCCAGCGCCAGTTCGACGATGCGCTGCACCGCTTCGCGGCGCAGGCGGATTTCTTCGGCGGAGAAGCAGAACAGCCCGCCATCCAGCAGGAATTGCGCCCCGGCCAGCAGCACCTGCACCGTCTCCAGCGGGCGCGCGACGCGGAACACCCCTTCGCGCACGCCCTGTTCGACGATCCGCGCAAGGATCGGCGACAGCCGCAGCACGGTTTCCACATTGGTGATCTCGTGCAGCTCCCGGTTCCCCGGCAGGTGCATCGCCTCGGCCAGCGCACCGGTGTCCTCGTCGCCGACATGGCTGTCGGAGAGGAGCGCCGCCATCTTGGCCATCGCGTCGCGCGCCGGGTCCGCGGCCACCGCGTCCGCCGCCGCCGCGATCCGGTCGAGCGTCTGCGCGACGATCGCGCCGAGGATCTCCTCCTTCGACCTGAAGTAGTAGTAGAACGTCCCCTTGGCGACGCCGATCTCGCGGATGATCGCCTCGACGGAACAGTTGGCGAAACCGACCTCGCGGAACAGCCGCTCCGCCGTGTCGACGATCTCCTGCCGCCGCGTCTCCGGGTCCTTCACGATTCGCGCCATCCGGGCCTCCTGTACGCGCCTTCTATCTTACTGACCGACGGTCAGTCTATAGCCCTGTAATTTTCCTCTTGCATATTTCTGTTTTACATATATCTATGTCGCACCAAAGGAGAGCCCCATGCCCAGCCCGGACCGCCACCCGCACCCTTCCGTCGCCGTCGATATCGCGGCACTCGCGGTGACGGACGGCGCGCTCGCCTGCCTCCTGATGCGCCGCGACGACGCCGGAACGGTCGGCGGCGACTGGGCGCTCCCCGGCGCCTTCGTCCACGAAGGCCAGCCCTTCGAAGAGGCGCTCTCCCGCGTCCTCTCCGGCAAGCTCGGCCTCCCCCGCCTCCACACCGAACAGCTCGCCACCTATGGCGACCCTTCCCGCGACCCGCGCGGCCATGTGATCTCGGTGACCTATCTCGCGCCCGCCCCCGCCGCCGAGCTCGCCGCCATCGCCCGGCGCGACGGATTCTGCCTCGCCCGGATCTCCGTCGCCTGGGAGGGCGAGGCGGGCGGCCCCGCCACCGCGCACGCTCCAGACGGCACGCCGCTCAAACTCGCCTTCGACCACGCGGCGATCCTCGGCGACGTGGTGAAACGCCTCCGCGGCAAGCTCGACTACACCGCCATCGGCTTCGCCTTCCTGCCCGCCCGCTTCACCCTCCGCGACGCGCAGGAGGTCCACGAAGCCGTGCTCGGCCACCCCCTCAACAAACCCGCCTTCCGCCGCAAGCTCCTGGACCGGCACAAGCTCCGGCCCACCGGCACGCGCGAAAGCGGCGGAGCCTTCCGGCCCGCCGAACTGTACGAAGTACAAGCTGTCATGGAGGAATGATCATGGCACAGATCACCCGTTTCCCCGTCCTGAAACGCTACCGGTCCGAAGCCTCGGCCCAGACCCGCCTGTTCCGCGGGGGCCACCTCGTCCGCGACGGCCGCGGCCTCGCCTTCTGGTTCGACCCGTCGCGCACCTCCATCGCCGAGATCCCGCTCAGCGACCGCGAACTGACCTTCCTCGTCAAATCGCAATCCGCCGACTACCAGGACATCGCCGTGCAGGGCACCGTGCTCTGGTCCGTCGCCGACGTCGCGCGCCTCTCCGAACGGGTCGATTTCTCCATCGACCTCAGGACCGGCCGCCATATCGGCAAGCCCGAAGACCACATCGCCCGCATTCTGAACGGCCTCGTCGGCGAATTCGCCGACAGCTATGTCAAGGAACTCGGCGTCCGCCCGCTTCTCGAAGCCGGCCTCGCGCCGTTGCAGACCCGGATCACCGAAGGCTTCGCCGAGGACCCGACGCTCGACCAGATGGGCCTCACGGTCACCGCGACCCGCGTCGCCGCGCTCACGCCCGATTCAGAACTCGCCCGCGCGCTGAAGGCACCGACCTTCGAGAGCCTCCAGCAGAAGGCCGACGAGGCGAGCTTCGCCCGCCGCGCGCTCGCCGTCGACAAGGAACGTGCCATCGCCGAGAACGAACTGGCGAACCGGATCGAACTCGCGAGCCGCCGCAGCGACCTGATCGCCCGCGACGACGCCAATGCCCGCGCCGAGGCCGAGGCCCTCGCCGAAGCCCAAAAGATCGCCGCCGAAGGCGCGGCGCGCGCCAAGGTCATCGCCGCCGAGGCCGAAGCCACCCGCATCCGCGCCGTGGAACAGGCCGAGGCCGACATGGAACGCGCCCGGCTCGCCGCCATCGGCACGCTCGACGCCGCGCAGCTCTACGCGCTCGCCGCGCGCGACTTTGCGCAGAAGCTCGAAAAGATCGACGCGCTCACGGTCACGCCCGACATGCTCTCGGGCCTCGTCCGGCAGATCGGCCAGGCCACGGCCGCCGCCCGGGGATAGACGCATGTCCACGCTCAAACCCCGCGTCGTCATCGTCGAACGGGAAACCGAGCTCGAAGCCCTGCTCGCGCGTCACGCCACGCGCGGGCAGGTGGCCTTCTTCCTCGAACGCCGCCACCAGACCCTCGCCGAGATCGACGCCCGCCACCGGCTCCAGAAAGACGCGGTCGACGCCGTCAGATCCGCCGTGCCCGACGCCTGGTCCATCGCTCAGGTCGCCCGCGCCGATCTCGACCGCTTCCTGTTCTTCCCGAACGACATCGTCGTGCCCGTGGGCCAGGACGGCCTCGTCGCCAATGTCGCGAAATATCTCGACGGCCAGCCGGTGATCGGCATCGCCCCCGACCCCGCCTCGGGCGAGGGCGTCCTCACCCGCCACGCGCCTGCCGCCGCCGCAAGCCTGTTCCGCCGCACCGGGGCCGGGGATATCGACCTCGAACCCCGCGCCATGGTCGAGGCCGAAACCGATACCGGCGAAACCCTCACCGCGCTCAACGAGATCTTCCTCGGCCACCGCTCGCACCAGAGCGCGCGCTACGAGATCGCGACCGGGGACCAGGCCGAGTTCCAGTCCTCCTCGGGCGTGATCGTCGCCACCGGCACCGGCCTCACCGGCTGGGCGCGCTCGATCATGGAGGCGACCGGCCAGGAGTTCGCCTTCGCCCCCACCGATCCGGCCGCCGCCTTCTTCGCCCGCGAGCCCTGGCCCAGCCGCATCTCCGGCACCAGCCTCCGCGCCGGCCGGATCGGCCCCGACGCGCCGCTCCGCCTCGTCTCGCGGATGAACGAGGGCGGCGTGATCTTCGCCGACGGGATCGAGCAGGACTTCCTGCATTTCGACTGGGGCACCGAAACCCGCATCCGCCTCGCCACCCGCGCGCTGTCGCTGGTGGCCTAGAGGCCCGGCGAGCCGGAACCGACGCATCGCATTCCCCCCGCCGGAACAGCACCGAAGGCTGCCCATGCATGCACCTGCCCGTGTCACGCCAGCGGCCTCCGGCACGACCGGACAGGCGCTCGCCCGGCTCCGCGCTTGATGCCGGGGTTGCGGACTCCGCCGCCCGGCTGTCGGATCCGCTTCCGCGCCCCGATCCGGGCTACCCGATCTGGCTCTGCATCCAGCGCGGCGCCAGCACCCAGCGATTCAGCGCCTTGTCGAGATAGGACGTGGTCTGCCGGTCATAGGTCACCGACAGGGTCTGCCGCGTCCTGGGGTCCACCACCGTGGCCGTCACCACCCGCATCGGGTTCGGCAACCCGGCATAAATCGTATCGGCCCGCGCGCCACCATAGATCGTGTCCGACCGCCAGTCGCCGCCATAGACCGTGTCGGAACGCCAATCGCCGCCATAGACGGTGTCCGATCTCAGCCCCAGCCGCGACAGGATCGCATCTCCGCCGGCATAGATCGTGTCGGCGACCGGAACGCCACCCGCACCCCCGAAATAGGTGATCGCGTCGCCGCCACCGGAGACCGCCTCCGGGCCCTTCAGCACACCCCCCATCACCGTGTTCGCCCGCGACGCCAGCGCGCTCCGCAGCATCCGCACATCCGGGTCCAGCCCCGGGCGCACAGGTTTCTTCACCATCACGAATTCCCTTCCGAAAAACACTCCCCCGAAAACGCCGGTAGCGTAGCAGCACTTTTCCAATCCGCAAAATGCCGGCCCGATACGCGCCACGGTTCCCCGGAAACGGAGGGCGCAATCCGCCCCCGGGCCTGATGCCGGTGTGCCTTGCCCCTCGCCCGAAAAGCGCCGAAGGCCGCCCGGGCGCGCGCCGGCCCGTCCGGGCGGGCTGGCGATTTGGCGACGTTTGCGCGGACCTTGGAGGTCGTCCGCACCGCTCGGCCGTTGCAGCGCCATCCCCCGGGCAGACGCCCGCCCGGCTTGCACCCCCGCCCTACGCGATCCACCTCTCCAGCGCCGCCCTTGCCGCAAGCACCGGCACCGACCAGTCGCCCGCCCGCGCCTGCCGGAAGAACCGCATCGAGGGATACCAGCGCGAGCTCTCGCCGCCCGCGTGGTACCAGAACGGCGCGCTGTCGAGGAGGAGCCAGACCGGCCGGCCCAGCGACCCCGCCAGATGGCCCAGAGCGCTGTCGGTCATCACGATCAGGTCGAGCGCCTGCGCCAGCGCCGCCGTCTCGGCGAAATCGCAATCGTCGGCGTCGATCACCAGATCGCCCAATCCGCTCTCGTCGAGCTCGGCCTGCGGCGACCCCTTCTGCAAGGAATAGAGCTGCACCTCCGGCAGTTCGGCGAGCGGCAGGAAATCCGTCAGCCGCGCCGCCCGGTGCCGGTTGTTGCCGTAGGTCACGCTCCCCGACCAGAGGATCCCCACCTTCAGCCGCCCTCGCGCCCGGGCCAGAAGCCGCTCGAACCGCCCGTCCTCCGGCACGAGCGCCGTCAGCCGCGCCGGCGGCACCGCCTCGGGATCGTCCAGCCCCAGAAGCCCAGGCAAGGACAGGACCGGGCACCACAGATCAGCCCCCGCGCCGTCCTCGACCACCGCGTCGACGCCCTCGAGCCCCGCGAACAGCGCCTCGAGCCCCGCCCGCCGCCTGAGCACCACCTCCGCCCCCCGCGCCTTCAACACCGGCAGGAACCGCGCCGCCCAGATCGTGTCGCCATGCCCGCCCTCGGGCAGCACCAGCACCCGCCGCCCCGCCACCGGCTCGCCCCGCCACCGCGCGATCCCCTCCGGCGCAACGAAACCCGGATCGAGCTCCTGCCGCCGCTCGAACAAGGGCCAGCCCGCCGCGTAATCCCGCGTCGCCAGATGCACCTGCGCCGCCTCGTAACCCGCCGCCGTATGGTCGGGCGCCTCCGCCAGCACCGCCACGAAATCCTCCAGCGCACCCGCCGCGTCCCCGCCCCGCGCCCGCGCCAGCCCGCGCAGATACCGGCCGGACACCCCCGAAGCCCGCGCCGCGAAACCCTCCGCCTCGCCCCAGCGCCCGAGCTCCAGGCACAGCCGGGCACAGCGCGCCCAGGCCTCCGCTTCCCCCGTGAGGCGGCCAAGCCGAACGAAACAGGCCAAGGCCGCCGCCTCCCGCCCCGCCATCAGATGCGCCTCCGCCAGCACCGCCCAGGCCCCGGCATGGCCCGGATCGAGCTCCAGACAGGCATCCGCCTGTACCCGCGCCGTCTCGAACTGCGCCCGCCCGAACGCCCGCAGCGCCATCGCGCACAGCCGTTCCGCCATCCCGACCCCGCTCATCGCCCCTCCGCCGGCACGAAGATCTCGTCCCGCCCCAGATGCTCCACCGCCATGTACCCCGCCGCCGCCAGGATCCGCGCCACCGCCCCGTCGCCCCGGTTGTTCTCGACCGCCCAGGCCCCCACCGGAACCTCGGCGAAGGGAAATCCCTCCAGCGCCGCCACCTCGCCCCCCTCGATATCGAGCGACACGAAATCCACCGCCCTCAGCCCGGCCTCCCGCAACAGCCCCGCGACCGTCCGCGTCTCCACCTCCACGATCCGCTCGCGATGCGCCGGATGCGCCCGCACCGCCGCCAGCATCGCCGGATCGTAGCTCTCCAGAAGCCCGCTCATCGCCGTGTAGCCCGCCTCCACCACCAGGAATTCCGCCCGCCCGTCGCGCGGCCCCACAGCGCAGCCCAGGCACAGGCAGCCCCGCGCCGCCCGTGCCTCCGCGAGTCGCGCCGGCACCGGCTCGACCAGCAGCCCGGTCCAGCCCAGCACCCGCTCGAAATAAAGCGTGTTCGACCCGCGCACCCCGTCATGGCCGCCGATGTCGAGAAACACCCCGCTCCGCCGCCCGCCGAACACCCTTGTGTCGAGATAGAAATCCTGCCCCGCCTCGCTCGCATAACCCGCGTGCAGCCCCGCCGCCCGCTCCCGCTCCCAGAGCCCCCGAAGCGCTTCGCCACGCGCCGCCCAGGGCATCTCGCTCCCTTCGAGCCGCGCCCGCGCCGCCGCCAGATCCTCGATCTCCGCCGCCATCCTGCTCCCCCGGCTCCGGCTTGACCGGAGCGACTGGCTCTGAATAGCCTGAAACGCCAGCAGATTGGGACCCGTATGACCGGATACCCCGGAAGATGAGCGCCGAGAACGAGGGCCCCACGCCCGCCTTCGCCGTGGAAACCCGCCACGCGCCGCAGGAGGGCACCGGCCCGGTCGAGGTCGGCTGGCTTCTCGCCACCCCTGAGGCGGGGGTGCTCTACGACGCCCCCACGCGGCTCCGGACCCGCGCGCCCCGCAGCCACGCGAAATCCGCCGCCGGCTGCCCCGCGGTCCTCAACCTCGAAAGCCGGCTCTTCGAGGTGCCCTGCCCGGTCGATCTCGCCCTCGCCTTCGCCCGCTCCGATTTCGGCGCCCCGGCGGTGGTCAATGCCGAGGGCGATTTGGCCGGCCTCCGCGCCGCCGCCCTCGACCGGCTGATCGCCATGAGCCCCGAGGCGGAATGGCGCCACCCCGAGCGCCCGGTCCTGCAGCTCCGCCTGCCCTATATCTTCCTCGCCGACGAGCCGGTCTACATGGCCCAGCTCCCCGCCTTCGGCCACCTGCCCGAGCCGCCGCTCCCGGGCCTCACGATCCCCGGCCGCTTCCCCATCGACATCTGGCCCCGCACGCTTACCTGGGCCTTCGAATGGCACGACCCCACGCGCCCGCTCGCGGTGAAACGCGGCACGCCGCTGTTCTACCTCCAGTTCGAGACCTGCCCGCAGAATCGCCCGGTGCAGCTCGTCGAGGCCGAGCGCACGCCCGAACTCGCCGAATATCTCGCCGGGATCGAAGGCGTGGTGAACTACGTCAACCAGACCTTCTCGCTCTTCAAGGCCGCCGAGGCGCGCCGCCCCGCCCGCCTCCTGAGCCCGAAACGCCGATGACCGAGGCCGCGCTCCGCCAGGGCATCGTCGAGGCCTGCCGCGAGATGAACGCCACCGGGCTCAACCAGGGCACCTCGGGCAATGTCTCGGTCCGGTTCGGCGCGGCAATGCTGATCACCCCCTCGGCCACGCCCTACGACGCGATGACCCCCGAGATGATCGCCACGATGCCGCTTTCGGGCGACGGCGACTGGACCGGCCCGCGCCCGCCCTCGTCGGAATGGCGCTTCCACCGCGACATCCTCGGGAGCCGCCCCGAGATCGGCGCGGTGGTCCATGCCCACCCGCCCTTCTGCACAACGCTCGCCATCGCGAGGCGCGAGATCCCGCCCTGCCACTACATGATCGCGGCCTTCGGCGGCCCCACCGTGCGCTGCGGCGGCTACGCGCCCTTCGGCACCGCCGAGCTGTCGGAAATGGCGCTCGCCGCGCTCGAGGACCGCACCGCCTGCCTCCTCGCCAATCACGGCATGATCGCGCTGGGGGAAACCCTCGCCAAGGCGATGTGGCGCGCCGTCGAGCTGGAAACCCTCGCCCGGCAATACCACCAGGCGCTCATGATCGGCGGCCCGGTCCTCCTCAGCGAGACCGAGATCGAAGAGACGCGCGCCCGCTTCGCCGGCTACGGCCTCCGCGAAGACTGAGCGCCTCGGCGGCGGGTCCGGCACCCGGCCCTACCGCTTCCGCCCCGGAAACTCGACCACGTTCGTCTCGGGCCCCGACGACAGGTGATCCTCCGCCGCGCTCGCCGCCTGGTCGAGATGCTCGGCCACGTCCTCCCAGCCCAGTTCGCGGGCCTGCTCGGCGATGACATGGAGCGCCCAGAGAAGATGCATCTCCTGCGACGCCACCCGGGCGCGGATCTGCCGCTCCGTCGCCACGCCCAGCGCGTTGACCGCGTCCATCACGTGGCGGGCGGGGGTCGAGAGTTCGCGGGCGAGCAGGATGCCGTAGAGGTCAAGGAGCACGTCGCGGATCCAGCCGCCGGCCTTCCCGTGCTCCTCGGCCATCGCCCCTCTCCCCGCGTGGTCCTCCCCGATCTCCGGGTCCGAGTGTATCCCCGGTGCACGGGTTGTGTACAGGTTGTGTACGGGCTGTGCGGCCGGCTCTTGCGGCGGTCGCGCGAAAAAAGGGGGCGACGGGTGAACCGCCGCCCCCAGGGCAGGTACTTCACAGGCAGGGAAAGCCGTCAGTACGGCGGTCGACCCCGCGCGGCACGCGCGATCATCGCGACCACGAAAAGGACGAGAAACAGGAAGAAAAGGATCTGCGCGATCCCCGCCGAAGCTCCGGCAATACCGCCGAAGCCGAGCGCGGCTGCGATCAGCGCGATCACGAGAAAGGTCAGGGCCCATCCGAGCATGGTAGCCTCCAAAGCTGTCGTGTTTCGGTTGCGGTCGTCTGCATCCAGAACGCGCGCCCCGCCTGATGGTTCCGAAGATCCCGCGCCTCCCCGGCTCCGACCACCCTCTTTGGGTCCGGAAATCCTGGGGGTGAGCGCCCGGAACGGGCGCAAGGGGGCAAAGCCCCCTCCCCACCGCGCCTGCCGGAGGCAGGCGCAACGCATCGCATGCGCGCGGGCACGCGCGCTCCGGTCCGAAACAGGTCCGTCAGGCGGCGCCGGCCGCCGCGGGCGCCTCGTCCAGAAGCACTTCCACCAGCGCCAGGAATTCCGCCGCCTGCTCCGACCAGCCCCGCACCGGCCGTGGCTCGGCACCCCGCTCCCGCCGCCCGAGCTCGGCCAGGACCGCCGCCCGCAGCGCCTCGGGCCCGGCACCCAGCGGCATCGCCACCACCGCGTCGCGCCGTCCGTGCTCCAGCGTGCCCCCCGCCTCGGTCTGGATCACCCGCAGCCCGCGGCACAGCGCCTCGCGCAGGGTCAGCCCGTAGGTCTCCTGCCATTGCGACGGGAACAGGAGCACGTCGATCTCGGCGAAGGCCGCGTCGATCCCCTCCTGCCCGTAACCCGGCCGCACTTCCCAGTCGCCGTCGAACCGCGTGAGGTCCCGGTCGCGATACCAGGACCCGTCGCGGCTCCCCTCCGCCACGACCACCCGGAAGTCCCGCCGCCCCAGCCGGGTGAAAGCCCCGGCGATCAGCGGCCAGCCCTTCATCTCCGACGGCCCGCCGAGAAAGCCGAACGTCACCCGCGGGTCCGCCGCCCGGCGCCGCGCCTGCGCCGCGAAGAACCCGGGCCCCGGCAGCGTCACCCCGTTCTCCCAGGTCACGATCCGCCCCGGCGCGATCCCCGAGCGCGCATGGAGATCGCGCGAAAAGACGCTCGGCGCCGTCACCAGATCCGCCATCCCCGCCAGCGCCGCCAGCCGCGCGCGCCGCGTCTCCGCCCGCGCCGCATCGTCCACGCAACCCCGGCAAGCCCCTGGGCGCACCGGATCTTCCGGGCAGAACACGCCGCCCGGACGCAGCATGAACTGCCGCTCGCAAAGCCACCAATAGTCATGCGTCGACAAGACCACCGGCAGCCCGCCGGCCTTCAGCACCGCGATGCAATCGGCGCCGATCTCCTGCACGCAATGCAGATGCACCAGATCGGGCGCGATCTCCCGGGCGATCCGCCCGATCGCCTCGGCCACCTGCGGATTGGCGTAGTGCTCGGCATAGGCGCGCCCGGGCGGCAGGTTGATCCGGTAGTTCGGGATCCCGTCCACCTCGCACAAGAGCACCGCATAGGGCGGCAGATCGGGCCGCGCCATCGCCGAAACCGCCGTCACCCGCACGCCATGGTCGCGGATCAGCGCGCGGGAGACCTCCTCGGCCACCACCGTCGCGCCGCCATAGGTCTCGGGCGCGAAATGGATATTGACGACCAGCACATGCACCCGCCTCACCCCCGGACCCAGGCGATGAGCCCCGGATCGACCACCGGCGCCTCGGCCCGCGCCGTCCAGCGCGTCTCGAGCGCCACCCGCGCCGCCCGGCCCATCGCCGCCGCCTCGCCCGGACAGGCCGCCAGCGATTCCAGCGCCTCGCCCCAGTCGTCGCCGCGGACCAGGAGACCGGTGCGCCCGTCCTCGACGAACCCCGCCTGATCGCCCACCGGCGAGGCCAGCACCGGCACCGACACCGCGGCGGCGTCGATCGCCCGGACCGCGCTCTTGCATCGGTTGAACGGATCGTCGGTGAGCGGCAGGAGCAGGCAATCCGCCTCCGCCAGCGCGGCGAGGTAGCGCGGATAATCCGCAAACCCAAGGCAGCGGATATAGGGCCGCACCTCTTCGGGAAACCGCGCCTTGTCGAGATCGCCGAGGATCAGGAGCCATCGGTCCGCGCCCCCCGCGAGAAACCAGCTGAGCCCGTCCCGCGCCACGTCGATATCGGCGTCGTGTCCTTTCGACCCGCTCGCCAGCGCCACGGTGAAGCCGCGCCGCGCCGCCGCGCCGCGCCGGGCGGCCGCACCCGCCTCCAGGGTCCGCGCATCGGCGAAATTGCGGCGCAGGAAGGCCGGCCGCGCCGAATAGCGCGCCGCATGCTCCAGAAGCCCCGGAGTCGAGAACGAAAGCGCATCGGCCCCGTTCATCGCGTCGAGATAGAGCGGCGCCTCGTCGAGGAAATGCCGCGCCAGAGGCCGCTCCAGCTCGGCCATGTTCGAATAGCGCGCATAGGCCGAGACCGAGAACAACGGGTCGTCGATATCGTAGAGGATCGGCAGCCCCAGCCGCCGCGCCTCGTAGGCATACATGCTGACGAGGTCCGACCGCCGCACCCGGTAGAACACCAGATGCGTCGCGTGCTGCAGGATCTCGCGGCAGCGCGGGATGTCCTCCACATGCGCATACGCGTAGCCGATGCCCAGCCCCGCCCAGATCTCGTCCATCTGCTCGACCCGGTACTTGCGGCATTGCGGCAGGTTCAGATCGCCGATCACCGCCACGCTGCGGCGGCCGGCGGCCAGCGCCGGCGGTGCGCTCAGGTGAAACGCCCGGTCGCGCGCCAGGTCCGTCCAGGCGCTGCCGAAGGCGAAGCGCGAGCCGCCGGGCGCCGATGGCCGGGCCAGGTCCGACCGGCCCTGCCCGGCGGCCAGCATCCTCAGATGCGCCGCTGCCCGGGCGAAGGCGACGCGCGGCCCCTCGTCGCGGCACACCGCCCCGAAGCGGCGGATCCGGTGCGGCCGTAGCGCCTGTGCGATCGCGCTCATCCGAAATTAACCCTGACCGTGGAGTGTCCCTGAAGACTCGTCTCGAAGCCCGGATATCGCATTGAAACATTACCCACTTCTTTACCAAGACCGGGCACCCCTGGCGCCGTTTCCCTCCGCACGCGCGCCACGCCCGGACATGCCCCGGGTCGAGATCCTGATGGCGCTGTTCGACGGCGAGCGCTTCCTCGGCCAGCAGCTCGAAAGCCTGTCGCGCCAGACCCATCGCGCCTGGACGCTCTCGATCCGTGACGACGGCTCGCGCGACAACGGGCCGGCCATCGCGCGCGCCTTCGCGACGACGATGCCGGGCCGCACCATCCAGGTCCGCACCGGCGCGCATCTGGGTGCTGCCCGCAACTTCCTCGCGCTCATCAAGGCGTCGGATCCGGGCGCCGACTACCTCGCCTTCTGCGACCAGGACGACGTCTGGCACCCGGGCAAGCTCGCCCGCGCGATCGACCGGCTCTCGGCGCTGCCAGAAGGTCTCCCCGCGCTCTATTGCGGCCCCACGGTGGTGACCGACGCCGCCCTCTACCCCATCGGCCAATCGCCCGAGTTCCGCCGCCCGCCCGCCTTCGAGAACGCGCTGGTCCAGAGCATCGCCGGCGGCAACACCATGGTGCTGAACCGCGCCGCCGCCGACATCCTGCAGATCGCCGCCGGCTATCGCGGCCCGATCCCGGCGCATGACTGGTGGGCCTATCAGGTGGTCGCCGGCGTTGGCGGCATGGTCCTGCGCGACGATCGCCCGATGGTCTTCTACCGTCAGCACGGGCGGAACCTCGTGGGCTCGAACGCAGGTTCCCTGGCACGGCTCGCGCGGCTCCGGGCGCTGGCGCGCGGTCAGCTCGCCCGCTGGTCGGACCAGAACATCGCCGCGCTCAAGGCGATCTCGCCGCTTCTGACCCCTCGCAACCGCGCGCTGCTCGAGGACTTCGCCGAACTCCGCGCGCTGCCCGTCCGCAAGAGGCTCCGCCGCCTCGCAGCCTCCGGCATCCACCGCCAGACCCGCGGTGGCCAGGCCGCCCTCCTTGCCGCCGCCGCGCTGAACCGAATCTGAGCATCGGCACCGGGTCCCGGAGAAGGCCCCGCCCGTCCCCTCTCCCCGCGTCCGGAACTCCCGGAGTTTGGGGCAGAGCCACAATCGCGGCCAGCGGATGCGCGCCTCCGAGCCCGCCGGGCCTCTCCGCCGATTCCAGACCTGCAAACCACCTTTCCGCTGGCCTAGCCCGCGTCGGCGAAGGTAGGTTCCCGTCATGCGCCCTCGCCAGCCCCCGCTCGACCTCTCGCCGAAAGTGTCGGACGAAATCCGCAAGACCACCTGCTACATGTGCGCCTGCCGCTGCGGCATCGACGTGCATATCAAGGGGGGCGAGGTCGCCCATATCGAGGGCAACCGCGATCACCCGGTGAACAGGGGCGTCCTCTGCGGCAAGGGCGCAGCCGGCATCATGCAGGTCACCGCCCCCTCCCGCCTCCGCGCACCCTTGAAACGCGTGGGCCCGCGCGGCTCCGGCGAATTCAAGGAAATCACCTGGGAGGAAGCCCTCGACCTCGCCACCTCCTGGATGAAACCCCTCCGCGACACCGCCCCCGAGAAATTCGCCTTCTTCACCGGCCGCGACCAGTCGCAGAGCTTCACCGGCTACTGGGCCCAGGCCTTCGGCACCCCCAACTACGCCGCCCATGGCGGCTTCTGCTCGGTCAACATGGCCGCCGCCGGCATCTACACCATGGGCGGCGCGTTCTGGGAATTCGGCCAGCCCGACTGGGAGCACACGAAACTCTTCCTGCTGTTCGGCGTGGCCGAAGACCACGATTCCAACCCGATCAAGATCGGCATCGGCCGCCTCAAGGAACGCGGCGCGAAGATCGTCGGCGTGAACCCGATCCGCACCGGCTACAACGCCGTGGCCGACGACTGGATCGGCATCACGCCCGGCACCGACGGGCTCTTCATCCTCTCGCTGGTCCACTGCCTCCTCGAGGCAGGAAAGGTCGACCTCGACTACCTCGCCCTCTACACCAACGCGCCTTGCCTGGTGAACATGGACGAGGCCTCGCCCGACTATGGCCTGATCCTCAAGGACGACGACGGCAAGGACCTGATCTTCGACCGCCGCGAGAAGCGCCCGCGCTGCTTCGACAAGCCCGACGTCATCCCCGACCTCTCCGCCACCTGGCGCCACGCCGGCGTCACCCACAAGCCGGTCTTCCACCTGATCGCCGAACGCTACCTGAGCCCCGACTACGCCCCCGAAACCGTTGCCGAAACCGTCGGCGTGCCCGCCGCGAAGATCCGCGCGCTTGCCGCCGAACTCGCCCGCGTGGCCTTCGAGGAAGAAATCTTCCTCGACCGCCCCTGGACCGATTTCCGGGGGCAGCGCCACGACAAGATGATCGGCCGCCCGGTCAGCTTCCACGCCATGCGCGGCATCTCCGCCCATGCAAACGGCTTCCAGACCTGCCGCGCGCTCCACCTCCTGCAGATCCTCCTCGGCGCGGTCGAGACCCCCGGCGGCTTCCGCTTCAAGCCGCCCTACCCGAAACCCTTCACCGCGCATCCCAGGCCCCACGCCAGGGCGCGGCCCGGCGAGCCCCTGCGCGGGCCCCATCTCGGCTACCCGCACGGCCCTGAGGATCTCTGCCTCGACGACGACGGCACTGCCCAGCGCATCGACAAGGCCTTCACCTGGGAAAACCCGCTCTCGGCCCACGGCCTCATGCACATGGTGATCTCGAACGCCCATGCCGGCGACCCCTACCGGATCGACACGCTCATGCTCTACATGGCGAACATGGCCTGGAACTCGTCGATGAACACCGCCGGCACCATGAAGATGCTGACCGACAAGGACGAAAACGGCGAATACCTGATCCCCCGCATCATCTATTCCGACGCCTATGCCTCCGAGATGGTCGCCTATGCCGACCTCGTCCTGCCCGACACCACCTATCTCGAACGCCACGACTGCATCTCGCTCCTCGACCGGCCGATCTGCGAGGCCGACGCCGCGGCCGACGCGATCCGCTGGCCGGTGATCGCGCCCGACAGGAACGTGCGCGGCTTCCAGTCCGTGCTCTGCGATCTCGGCCACCGCCTCGGTCTCCCGGGCTTCGTCGCGCCCGACGGCAGCGCGAAATACAAAGACTACGCCCACTACATCACCACCCACGAACGCCGCCCCGGCATCGGCCCCCTCGCCGGCTGGCGCAACAGGATCGAAGGTTCGGGGGCGGGCGGGACGCCTTTCGCCGCAGGCGAAAGCGGGTCGCCCGAACCCGCCGCCGAAGCACATGGCCGCGGCGCCCCCAATCCCGACCAGCTCGCCCGCTATATCGCGAACGGCGGCTTCTGGACCGGCCATATCCCCGAGGGCGCCGCCTATTTCAAACCCTGGAACCAGGCCTACCAGGACTGGGCGATCTCCCTCGGCCTCTACGACCGGCCGGAGCCCTATATTTTCTCGCTCTACTCCGAACCTCTGCGCCGCTTCCAGCGCGCCGCCGAAGGCAGGGGCGACCACCAGCCCCCCGACCATCTCCGCGAGCGGATCGGGCGCCAGCTCGACCCGCTCCCGCTCTGGTACGCACCCGAACCCGACCCCGCCTACCCGCTCCACGCCCTCACCCAGCGCCCGATGGCGATGTACCATTCCTGGGGCACCCAGAATGCCTGGCTCAGGCAGATCCACGGCCAGAACCCGCTCTACGTCCCCACGAGGATCTGGGAGGAACACGGCTTCCAGGCCGGCGACTGGGCCCGCCTGACCTCGCCCCATGCCTCGATCACCGTCCCCGTCGCCCATATGGCCGCGCTCAACGAACACACCGTCTGGACCTGGAACGCCATCGGCAAGCGCAAGGGCGCCTGGGCGCTCGACCCGCAGGCGCCCGAAGCCACGAAAGGCTTCCTCCTCAACCACCTGATCCCCGAACTCCTGCCCGAACGGGGCGACGGGCTTCGCTGGTCCAACTCCGATCCCGTCACCGGCCAGGCCGCCTGGTTCGACCTCCGCGTCCGCATCGAAAAGGCCGCCGCGCCCGCAGAGGTCCAACCCGCCTTCCCGCCGCTCCGCTCGCCCGTCCCGCCCGGCCCGGCGAATGTTCAACGAAAGACCCGGCCATGACCCGCCCCGAAGCCGTGGTCTATATCGCCACCAGTCTCGACGGCTTCATCGCCGGCCCGCAGGACGAACTCGACTGGCTCTCCGAGGACTCCGCCCCGGGCGACGGCGATTTCGGCTTCGCCGACTTCATGGCGACGATCGACGCGGTGGTGATGGGCCGCCGCACCCTCGAAACCGTGTTGAGCTTCGGTGAGTGGCCCTATGAAAAGCCGGTGATCGTGCTCTCCACGACCCTCGCCGCGATCCCCGATTCCCACCGCGACCGCGCCGAAACGCTCTCGGGAACGCCGGCCGACGTGCTCGCCGCACTCGGCGCGCGCGGCATGCGCCGGCTCTATATCGACGGCGGCGCGACGATCCGCGGCTTCCTCGACGCCGATCTGATCGACGAGATCGTGCTGACCACCCTGCCGATCCTCCTCGGCGAAGGCCTGCCGCTCTTCGGCGCCCGTGCGAACCGCCTGCGCTTCATCCTCGCCGAAAGCGAGATCCTCGGCGGCCGCATGGTCAAGACCCGCTACCTCCGGAGGCGGGACGCATGACATCCCTTCCCGAAAAGACCGACCGCCAGCTCGGCCTCGTGATCGACCTCGACATCTGCGTCGGCTGTCACGCCTGCGTCACCGCCTGCAAGGGCTGGAACACCCAGAATTACGGCGCACCGCTGGCCGACAAGGACGCCTATGGCGCCGAACCGGTCGGCAGCTTCCTGAACCGCGTGCATTCCTACGAGATCACGCCGGAAGAGGGCCCCGCCCAGCTCGTCCATTTCCCGAAATCCTGCCTCCACTGCGCCGACGCCCCCTGCGTCACGGTCTGCCCCACCGGCGCCTCCTACAAGCGCGTCGAGGACGGCATCGTGCTCGTCAACGAGGCCGACTGCATCGGCTGCGGCCTCTGCGCCTGGGCCTGCCCCTATGGCGCGCGCGAGATGGACCCGGTCGAAGGGGTGATGAAGAAATGCACCCTCTGCATCGACCGGATCTACAACGAGAACCTCCCCGAGGAAGACCGCATCCCCGCCTGCGTCCGCACCTGCCCCACCGGCGCCCGCGCCTTCGGCGACCTCTCCGACCCCGAGAGCGCCGTCTCCCGCCAGGTGGCCGCGCGCGGCGGGATGGACCTGATGCCCGAACTGGGCACCAGACCCGCCAACAAATACCTCCCGCCGAGGCCCCGCGATCAGGCGATCGACGTCCTCGCCCCGCTTCTCGCACCTGTCGCCGAGGAGCCGCGCGGCTTCCTCGCCTGGCTCGACAAGACCCTGGAAAAGCTCGGATAATGCACCCGGCCCCCTCGATCATCCTGTTCACCACCCTGTCCGGGCTCGGCTTCGGCCTCCTCGCCTTTCTCGGCCTCGGCCTGCCGCCGGTGACCGGCCCGACCGCGCTCGTCCTCTTCGCCCTCGGCTACGGCCTTGCCGGCACCGGCCTCCTCGCCTCGACCTTCCATCTCGGCCACCCCGAACGCGCGCTCAAGGCCTTCACGCAGTGGCGCACCAGCTGGCTCTCGCGCGAGGCCTGGCTCTCCCTCGGCGCGTTCGCGATGATGGGTCTCTACGCCCTCATCCTCCTAAAAACCGGCTTCCGCACCTTCACCTTCGGCGCCGCCGGCACGCTCCTCTCGCTCGCCACGGTGCATGCCACCTCGATGATCTACGCCCAACTCGCCTCCGTCCCGCGCTGGCACCACAGGTCCACCAACCTCCTCTTCATGCTCCACGCGCTGGCCGGCGGCGCGCTCCTGGCCGGGCAGATCCGCCTCGCCATTCCGCTCCTGATCCTCCTCGGCCTCGTCCAGGCCTGGACCTGGTGGGACGGCGACCGCCGCCTCGCCCGCTCCGGCACCACGCTCGCCGCCGCGACGGGCCTGAAGGGCGGCACGGTCCGCGCCTTCGAGCCGCCCCATACCGGCACCAACTATCTCCTGAAGGAAATGGTCCATGTGGTCGGCCGCCGCCACGCCCGGAAACTCCGCCTCATCGGCCTCACCCTGATGTCGGCGCTCCCCGCCGCGCTCCTCGGGCTCCTGCCCTTCCACCACGCGCTCGCCGCCCTCGCGGTGCTTTCCCACATCGCCGGTGCGCTTACCTGCCGCTGGCTGTTCTTCGCCGAGGCCGAGCATGTCGTCGGCCTCTATTACGGCCGGCGCTGAGCCATCACGGGCCTGCTCACGGATTGTGCCGGAACCGGCAAGAACCGGCGCGCACACGGGATGTTGACGATAACGCTGCGGCAACCCTGTGGAGTTTTGCTGCGATACGTTGTCAATCGTGTCACGCTACGGTGCTGGCACGCGCTCGTGCGCAGAAGGGGTGTGGCCGAATGTTTGAAACGCAAGGCGATCTCAGCATCCTCGTTGCCGTAAGCGACATGGTGGTGGCGGAGGACATTGCCGGAACGGTGTCGGAGCTTCATCCCGGCGCCGAGATCCTCTCGGCACGCTCGCTCGAGGCAGCCGAAGAGCTGATGGCCTCCTGCGGCGTCCGGATCGGCATCGCCATCCTCGAGGCCCGCCCCCGCGAACTCGACGCCTCGCTCGCAGGCATCCTCCTCGCCGCGAACGGCACCCGCGTGCTGTTCCTCTGCGACGCACCGGGCGACGGCGCCTCGGACACCGTCGCCTATCTGCCGATGCCCTTCACCACCGACGCGCTCCTCGCCGCCCTGCGCGAGGTCGCCCCGCTCCAGACCGCCGATCTCTGAGCCGGTCTCAGGCGGCGAGCGTCTCGGTCGAGGCGAAGAACATCGCCTGGCTGACCGCCGACCGCACCTGCCCTTCGGAATAGGGCTTGGTGATCAGGAACGCGGGCTCGATCCGCTCACCCGTGAGCAGCCGCTCGGGGAAGGCGGTGATGAAGATCACCGGAATGTCCTCGAACTGCGCCAGGATGTCGTTCACCGCGTCGATGCCCGAGGAATTGTCGGCCAGCTGGATGTCCGCAAGGATCAGGTCCGGCCGGTCCTTCATCGCCAGGTCGACGGCGCCCTTCCGGGTTCGCGCGACGCCGGTAATCCGGTGCCCCATCTGCTCGACGATCGCCGAGATATCCATCGCGATGATCGCCTCGTCCTCGATCACGAGAACGTTACCGGTCACCGCGGCGCGCATTTCCTGGTCGGCCACGTCGAGAAGCGTCTCCACCTCGGCCGTGTCCGTTTCCATGATCCGCGCGATCTCGGTATCCGTGAACCCTTCGATCGAGTGCAGGAGCAGCGCCTCGCGGGTGTTCGGCGTGAGCCGCGCCATGTGTTCCTGCGCCCGGGCCGAGAGCCGCGAATCCGGGGCGCCAAGGGGCGCGCCGGCCGAGGACCACACGGCGTGGAACGCCTTGAAAAGAAAGACCTTCGCATCCTGCGAGCTCTTGGCACCGGCGAGCGGCTCGCCATCCGCGATGATCGCTTCCAGCGTCGCGGCGGCGTAACGGTCCCCGGTGTCCTGGCTGCCGGTGAGCGCGCGCGCATAGCGCCGCAGATAGGGCAAGTGCCCGGCCACCGTCGTTGCGGTATCGGACGAAGCTTCGTTGGGCATTTCGCTTTTCACTCTTTTCACGTTATCTACGGAACCAAACGCAGCCGCGCGTGTTGGGTTCCCGCAATATGCGGGACTGACATGGATAGTAGTTTGTTACGGATGCCCGACGACACCGAAAAGTCAAAGGTCGACCTCGAGATAGATGCGAACCTCAAGCGCGTCTACAGCGGGCTGATCGAGGAAGACGTGCCGGAACGGTTCAAGGCGCTGCTCGAGGAGCTGCGCCGGAAGGAGTCCGGCAAGTGACCGGCGCCACCGATCCGCGCGACGAGCTGACAACTCACCTCGCCGCGATGCGCGCCTTCGCGATCAGCCTGACGCGCAACGTCTCGTCCGCCGACGACCTCGTCCAAGAATCGATCGTCAAGGCATGGTCGAACATCGACAAGTACAAGCCCGGCACGAACATGCGCGCCTGGCTGTTCACGATCCTCCGCAACACGTTCTATTCCGAACGGCGCAAGCGGAAGCGCGAGGTGGAGGACCCGGACGGCGCCTTCTCGGCCAGCCTCGTCGAGCGGCCCGGCCATGACGCGCGGCTCGCCTTCGGCGAATTCGTGAAAGCGTTCGACACGCTCTCGCCCGAGCATCGCGAGGTGCTGGTGCTGGTCGGCGCCGAGGGCTTTTCCTACGAAGAGGCCGCCGAGACCATGGGCGTCGCCGTCGGCACGGTCAAAAGCCGCGCCAATCGCGCCCGCGCGCGGCTGGCCGATCTTCTCGGCCTGCAGAACGGCGAGAACGTGATGGCCGATATCGACAGCACCACCCTCGCCGTCCTCGGCAAGAGCGAGACCGCCGCCGCATGACCTCCGGCTCTCGGCCGAGCGAGCGGCTCGGGTTCCGGCTCGCCTTCCTCCTGGCGGTCGCGCTCCTGCCGCTCGGCATCATCTCCGCGCTGCAGGCGCAGGCGCTGCTCGACGAATCCCGCGCCCGCTCCGAGGCCGCCCTCCTCGGCGCGACCCGGCTCGCCTCCTCCGCAGAGGTCAGCGCGATCCAGAAGGCCCAGGGCGCCGCCGAGGCGCTGGCCGAGATCGCCCCACACATGATGAACGACACCGATCTGTGCATGGGGATGTTGTCGGAACTGGTCGAGAAGTCCCAGGCCTATACCTTCGCCGCCTTCTTTGACGAAAACGGCCACGCGAGTTGCAACTCCGAGGGCGCGCCGATTGATTTCGGCGCCACCGAGGCAGTCCGCGAGGCCTTCGCGAACCCGGTGCCCGCCGTCGCGATCAACCGCAACGCGCCGATCTCGAAAACCTCGGTCCTGCTCGCCCGCCATCCCGTCGTCGACCAGGACGGCAACCTCGTCGCCTTCGCCACCGTCTCCGTCCCGCACGAAACGCTGAAACCCGAACGCTTCGAGGACAGCGAAGAGCTGCCGCTGATGCTCGTCACCTTCAATGCTTCGGGCGACGTGGTCACCGCCTCCAATGGCCTCGACAACGTCAACGCCCTCCTGCCCAAGGACCGGGCGCTCGCCGCGTTCGTGGGCACCGAAGCGGTGGCCTTCACCGCCTATGCCAATGACGGCCGCGAGCGCACCTTCTCGGTGGTTCCGCTGGTGCCCGGGACGCTCTACGCGCTCGGCTCCTGGCCGGTCGACGCGTTGCCCGGCGCCTGGTCGCTCTCGGCGCTGCCGCCGGTCGCGGTGCCCGCGCTGATGTGGCTCGTCAGCCTTGGCGTGGCGCTGATCGCCGCCGAACGGCTGGTGACGCGGCACATCAAGTCGCTCACCCGCGCGATCACCTCCTTCGCGCGCGGCAACCGCTTCACCGGCCCGCTCCGCTTCTCCGACGCGCCAATCGAGATCCGCGCCGCCGGCGACGCCTTCGAAACCATGACCGACGCGATCCTCCGCGACGAGGCCGAGCTGGAAAACGCGCTGCACCAGAAGGAGGTGCTCCTGCGCGAGGTGCATCACCGGGTGAAGAACAACCTCCAGCTCATCGCCTCGATCATGAACATGCAGGGCCGCCGCGCCCACACGCCCGAGGCCAAGGTGATCGTGCGCCGGCTCCAGGAACGGGTGATGAGCCTCGCCACCATCCATCGCGGCCTCTACCAGACCTCGGGCCTCGCCGATGTGCGCGCCGACGAGCTCCTGCAAGACATCCTGCGGCAGATCGTCAACCTCGCAGAAGGGCCGGGCCACCGCTTCGACGTGAAGAGCGACCTTGCCCCCCTGCGGCTCACCCCCGACCAGGCGGTGCCGCTGGCGCTCCTGGTGACCGAGGCGCTCACCAACGCGATGAAATATTCCGGCGGTCCGAAAGGCCGCGGCAAGCTCTCGCTCACGCTCACCGCGCTCGAGGGTGGCGAGGCGGAGGTGAGCATCGCCAATTCGACGCCACCCGAGGGAGTCCCCCCGCCCGCCGACGGCGAGGCAAGCGGCCTCGGCTCCCACCTGGTCCGCGCCTTCGTCGGCCAGCTCGAGGGAACCGAGGAACGCGTCGCGGGCGCGGAGGAATACCGCCTCACCGTCCGCTTCCCGGTCCGCCCCCTCGCCGGTGCCGAGGCCCGCGCGGCCGGCTCGGGCGAGGACGAGCCCGTCGAGGCCGACCCGGCGGCCGACTAGCCATTCGCACACGCAGAATGTTTCAACGGCTGACGTTCTCGTGGCTCACGCCCATGTTAGTGGAACGTCATCGCCCCATCCCACAGGTTGAGGGCGCGCCGCGAGTTGCGGCGTTGATTTGATCGACGAGAAGGAAGGATCCATGTCGAACACCACCAAGACCCTCGCCGTCGCCGGCGCCGTCGCCGCCGCGCTCGCCGCTCAGATGTCGACGCCGGCCCATGCCCAGGCCAAGGAAAAGTGCTTCGGCGTCGCGCTCGCCGGCAAGAACGATTGCGCCGCGGGCCCCGGCACCACCTGCGCAGGCACTTCGGCCATCGACTACCAGGGCAATTCCTGGACCCTCGTCGATGCCGGCACCTGCACCGAGATCGACCTGCCCGCGATGGCCGACGGCACCCCGCGCCAGGGCTCGCTCGAGCCGATCGACCGCGACCTCCCCGCTTGATCCCAAGCGGTCCCGGCCCCGCGCCGGGACCCCACCCAACCGGGAACAGCCATGCTCGACGCCACCCAAAGCCACCTGCCCGACGCCCCCGGCATCGGTTACAAGCCGCAGCATTACGCCGCGATCCTCGCCGATCCCGGCCCGGTGCGCTGGCTCGAGATCCATGCCGAGAACTACATGGGCGACGGCGGCCGGCCGCTGGCACAGCTCCGCGCCCTGGCCGAGCGCTTCCCGATCTCGGTCCACGGCGTCGGCCTCTCCATCGGCGGCGAGGGCCCGCTCGACCCCGAGCATCTCGACCGCCTCGCCCACCTCCTCGGCTGGCTGAACCCCGCGAGCTTCTCCGAACATCTCGCCTGGTCGACCCATGACACGGGCTTCCTGAACGACCTCCTGCCGCTCCCCTACACCGAGCCCACGCTCCTCCGCGTCGCCGACCATATCGACCAGGTCCAGACAAGGCTCGGCCGCCGCATGCTCCTCGAAAACCCCTCCACCTATCTCGCCTTCGACGAAAGCGAGATGCCGGAAACCGAGTTCCTGCGCGAGATCGCCCGCCGCACCGGCTGCGGCCTCCTGCTCGACGTCAACAACGTCTTCGTCTCGGCCACCAACCAGAAAACCGACCCGCGCGCCTATATCGACGGCTTTCCGCTCGACCTCGTGGGCGAGATCCATCTCGGCGGCCATGACGAGGACGCCGACGAACATGGGCAACCGCTCCTGATCGACAGCCACGGTGCTCCCGTGGTGGACCCGGTCTGGGCGCTCTACGCCCACACGATCGACCGGGCCGGCAAGCGCCCCACGCTGATCGAATGGGACAACGACGTGCCCGACTGGCCCACCCTCGCCGCCGAAGCCGCCCGCGCCGGCGCCGTCCTCGCCGAGGCGCCCGCATGACCCAGAGCGCCTTCGCCGCCGCCCTCCTCGCGCCCGACGCGCCCACCCCGCCCGGCCTCTCCGACCCGAAAGGCCGCCCCGCAGGCAAGCGCTTCGACATCTACCGCAACAATGTGGTGACCTCGCTCACCGCCGCCCTCGAAACCGCCTTCCCCGTGGTCCGCAAGCTCGTCGGCCCCGCCAATTTCAAGCTCCTCGCCGGTGCCTTCCTCCGCCGCCACCCGCCGCGCACGCCGGTTCTGATGCTCTACGGCGCGGACCTACCCGGCTTCCTCGAAGCCTGGCCGCCCGCCCGGACGCTCGGCTACCTGCCCGACATCGCCCGTCTCGAACAGGCGCTGCGCGAGGCCTACCACGCCGCCGACGCCGCGCCGCTCGACCCGACGCGCCTCGCCGCGCTCGCCCCCGACGCGCTGATGGAGGTCCGGTTCACCCTCGCCCCCGCCTTCCGGCTGATCCGCTCGCCCTGGCCGATCCACGCGATCTGGCGTTACAACACCGAGCCCGGCTGCCCGAAACCGGGCCCGAAACCGCAGGACGTCGCCGTGCTCCGCGACGGTTACGACCCCGAGCCGATCCTGCTCCCCGACGGCGCCGCCGCCTTCCTCGCCGCGCTCGCCACGGGCGAAACCCTCGGCACCGCGATGGAAACCGCCACCGCCGAAGCGCCCGAGTTCGACCTCGGCCCGCTCCTCGCGCAGCTTCTCGCCACCGGAACGATCACCGAGCTGGAGACCCACGCATGACCCTCCTCGCACCCTACAACGCGCTGACCGCAAGGCTCGAGGCGCTCTCTCCCGCGCTCCTGCCCACGCTGGCGCGCTTCGTCTTCGCCGCGACGCTGCTGCTCTACTACTGGAACTCCGCCACCACGAAGCTCGGCGGTGCCGGCATCGGCGGGCTCTTCAGTCCCAGCTTCAACGCCTTCGCGCAGATCTTCCCGAAAGGCGCCGAGGCCGCCAGCTACGACATCGCCCAAGCCACCTTGTTCCAGAAAGCCGTGATCCTCGCCGGCACCTGGGCCGAGTTCGTGCTCCCCGCGCTCATTCTCCTCGGCCTCTTCACCCGGCTCGCCGCGCTCGGCATGATCGGCTTCGTGATCGTGCAGACCCTGACCGACCTCTATGGTCACGGCGTCCTGTCCGAACCCGCCACCGTCGGCGCCTGGTTCGACGGCGCGCCGGGCAGCGTGATCCTCGACCAGCGCGCCTCTGGCTGTTCCTCCTGATCGTGCTGGTGCTGAAGGGCGGCGGCCCGCTCTCGCTCGACCGGCTCTTCGCCGGCGCTCAGGCGCCCAGCGCCGCCCGCACCGCGTCGGTCCAGCCGAGATAGCTCACGCCTTCCGCCCGGATCACCGGCCGCTTCATCAGGGCCGGGTGCCGGGAAAGCAGCACCAGGGGCGGCTCCGCCCGCTCCGCCTCCGACAAGCCCCGCCAGGTGGTCGACTTCCGGTTCACCAGCGCGTCGCCATGCGCCGCCAGAAGCGCCGCGATCTCCGCCTCGGGCAGCGGCGCCGCCCGCACATCCCGGAACGCCACCCCATGCCCCGCCGCTTCCAGCGCCTTCCGCGCGGCCCGGCAGGTGTCGCAGCTTGCAAGTCCGATAAGCTCCATTCCGCCCTTCTAGCCGATTTGACCGGGGATTCGAGCCGCAACCCTTGATTTTCTGCCGAATCGGACGATCCTTGAGGGGAGCGGACCAGAA
>JBNKWI010000030.1:0-34024 GCA_050299695.1 Paracoccaceae bacterium | reverse complement strand
GCGATGCCGGGTATCGCCATCGGCGTCAGCACATAGAGGATCTCCTCTTTAAGGCTGGCGCCGTCCATCCGCGCGGCTTCGAGGATCTCGCCGGGGATTTCCTTGAAATAGGTGTAGAGCATCCAGACGATGATCGGCAGGTTGATCAGCATCAGGACGATGACAAGACCGAACCGGGTGTCCAGAAGCCCGAGTTTGATGAACATCAGATAGATAGGATAGAGAACGCCGACTGCGGGAAGCATCTTGGTGGACAGCATCCACATCAGGATGTCCTTGGTCCGCTTCGAGGGCACGAAGGCCATCGACCATGCGGCGGGCACCGCGATGATCACGCCGATCAGCGTCGAGCCGCCGGCGATGATCACCGAGTTCCACAGGAACCGCATGTAGTCGGAGCGCTCCTGCACGACGCCGTAATTCTCCAGCGTCCAGTCGAAGAACAGGAATACCGGCGGCGAGGAGATCGCCTGCGCCTCGGTCTTGAAGCTCGTCAGGATCGTCCAGAGGATCGGGAAGAAGATCACCAGCCCGACGATCCAGGCGAGAAGGGTGTTGACGCTCTTGCGGCGGGTCGTGACGGCACGGGCCATGGGTTCTGCCTCCTCAAGCGTCCAGGTTCTTGCCGACGATCCGCATCAGGAAGGTGGCGACGATATTGGCAAGGATGATGGCGTAGACACCGCCCGCCGAGCCGAGCCCGACATTCTGGCTCTCCAGCACGCGCTGGTAGATCAGGTAGGTCAGCGTGCGGGTGCCGAAGGCGCCGCCGGTGGTGACGAAGATCTCGGCGAAGACCGACAACAGGAAGATGGTCTGGATCAGGATCACGATGGTGATCGCCCGGCTGAGATGCGGCAGCACGATATAGACGAAGCGCGACAGGACCGGCGCGCCGTCCATCTCGGCGGCCTCGAGCTGCTCGCTGTCGAGCGACTGGATCGCGGTCAGGAGGATCAGCGTCGCGAAGGGCAGCCATTGCCAGGAGACGATCAGGATGATCGAAAACAGCGAGGCGTCGCTCAACCAGACGATGGGCTCGGCGCCGAACGCCTTCCACAGATGCGCGAAAAGGCCGTTCACCGGGTCCATGAACATGTTCTTCCAGACCAGCGCCGACACCGTGGGCATCACGAAGAACGGCGCGATCACCAGGATCCGCACCACCCCCTGCCCCCACATCGGCTGATCGAGCAGGATCGCCAGAAGGACGCCGAGCACGATGGTGATCAGGAGCACGCCGCCGACGATCACCAGCGTGGTCTGCACGCTGGGCCAAAAGGCGCTCGAGGTGATGAAGCGGACGAAATTGTCGAACCCGACGAAACCCTGATCGCCGCCCCGAAGCGGCAGGTACTGCCGGAACGAGAACCACAGCGTCATCACCAGGGGCACCAGCATCCAGCCGAGAAGCAGGATCACCGCCGGGGCCATCATCAATCGCGCTGCGGATCGGGAATGCTGGGTCGCCATGGGCTTATCCTCCGGCTGGGGGCGCTTTGCGGCCCGTCGCGGCTCTCGGGACGTGGATCTGTCGGATGTCCCGGAGGGCGGCGAAACGCTCCGCCCTCCGGTCCAGGGAGGAGGCCTCAGTACCCTGCGGCTTCCATTTCCTCGGCGGTCAGCGCCTGCGCCTTGGCCAGCGCCTCATCCGCAGTCTGCTGTCCCGCGAGCGCGGCCGAGAATTCCTGGCCGGTCTGGGTGGCGATGCCCGCGAATTCCGGGATCGCGACGAACTGGATGCCGACATAGGGAACCGGTTCGACCGTCGGATTGAGCGGGTCGGCCGCCTTGATCGAGTCGAGCGTCATCTCCGCGAAGGGGACGTCCTTGTAGTTCGGGTTCTCGTAGAGCGAGGTCCGCGCGCCCGGCGGCACGTTGGCCCAGCCCTCCTTCGAGGCGACGAGCTCGATATAGTCCTTCGAGGTGGCCCACTCGATGAAGGCCTTCGCGGCATCGGCATTGTCGGTGCCCGCCGGGATCGCCAGCGCCCAGGCCCAGAGCCAGTTCGCCCGTTTGCCCTTGCCGTCGTCCGGCGCCAGCGCGAAGCCCACCTTGTCGGCCACGGTCGAGTCCTTCGGATTGGTCACGAAGGACGCCGCGACGGTGGCGTCGATCCACATGCCGCACTTGCCCTGCTGGAACAGCGAGAGGTTCTCGTTGAAGCCGTTGCCCGAGGCGCCCGGAGGTCCGGCATCCGCCATCAGGTCGAGATAGAAGTCGATCGCCGCCTTCCATTCCGGGCTGTCGAACTGCGGCTTCCAGTCCTCGTCGAACCAGCGCGCGCCGAACGAGTTGGCGAGCGTGGTGAGGAACGCCATGTTCTCGCCCCAGCCGGCCTTGCCGCGCAGGCAGATGCCGTAGGTCTCGCCCGCCTTGTCGGTCATCGCGCGGGCGGCTTCGGCCACGAATTTCCAGTCCGGCGCGTCGGGCATGGTGAGCCCGGCCTTCTCCATCAGGTCCTTGCGGTACATGATCATCGAGCTTTCGCCGTAGAACGGTGCCGCGTAGAGCGTGCCGTCATAGCTGAGCCCGTCGCGCATCGCCGGCAGAAGATCGCCCACGTCGTAATCCGCCGACAGGTCGTCGAGCGGAACGAGCCAGCCGTTCTTGCCCCAGATCGGCGTCTCGTACATGCCGATCGTCATCACGTCGAACTGGCCGCCCTTGGTGGTGATGTCGGTGGTGACGCGCTGGCGCAGCACGTTTTCCTCGAGCGTGACCCACTCGACCTCGTGGCCGGTCCTGGCGGTGAAATCGTCGGTCAGCCCCTGCATGCGGATCATGTCGCCGTTGTTCACGGTCGCCACTGTGATCGTGTCGGCAAAGGCGCCGCCACTGACCACAAGACACAGGGCAGTCGCCGCACGAAATGCGTTTCTCGCGTACATCCTCTCCTCCCTAAGCTTGGATGTTTCGCGATCACGCTAGCCGCAAAGTCGCCGCGGCGTCAATCAAATATTTACGCGCGGCAAGTTTGAACTTCGCTCACGCCGAGTCGCGCATCACCAGCCGCCCCTCGAACAGCAGCGTTTCCCGTGTCCTTTCAGCGCCTTCGATGGCGCGGAACAGGATGTCCACCGCCCGGCTCGAAATCGCGTTAATAGTCCTGCGCGATGGTGGTCAAGGGCGGGCAGGTGAAGCGCGAGAACGGGTGGTCGTCCTGCCCGGCGACGCGAATCTGGCAGTCGGGCCCGTGGCCCACCCGGAGCCGCCGCTCGTAACAGCCCGCGAGAAAGCCGATGGCCAGCCGGTCGTTGCTGCACAGCACCGTGTTGGTGGCGAAACGCCCCTCGTCCAGCGCCCGGATCCCCTCGCGCCGGCCGATCTCCTCGAACTCCCAGCCCTCGCCCGCGACCTGCACGATCCGGGGCTCCTCCCCGAGCCGCGCCATGGCGTCGATATAGCCCTGCCGGCGCCGGTAGGCGTTCGGGTTCACCGGGGTCTTCATCTCGAAGAAGCAGGGCGGTTCGCCGGTTCTGCTGAGATAATCGACGATCAGCCGCGCGAATTGCGCGCTGTCCGAGCCGACGAGCGCCAGGCCCACATCCGGCAGAAGAGAGTCGAAGATCACCGTCGGCACGTCGCGGCAGAACTTCTCGATCACCGCCCGGTCCGAGGCCCGGCCGAGCGGCGCGAGCAGCACGCCCGCCGGTTTCAGGGAGCGCAGCCCGTCGAGAATGTCGTTCTCCAGGGATTGCTGGCCATGGGCGCTGAACAGCGTCGGCCGGTAGCCCGCGAGGATGCAGCGCTGCTCGATATTGCGCGCGATCTCGGCAAAGAAAGGGTCGGCGAGATAGGGCACGACGATGCCGACATTCTTGGTCAGCTTGCGGTTCTGGTTCATCGCGAAGATGTTCGGCCGGTAGTCGTAGCGCTCCAGCGCCCGCTCGATCCGCTCCCGCGTCGAGGCGCGCACGCTGTCGGGATCGTGGAAATATTTCGAGACCGTGGGCCGCGAGATGCCGCTCACCGCGGCGAATTCCTCCATGTTCCGGATCTTGGTCTGCTTCATGCGGGTCCGCGCGCCTCGTATTTTTACTTTCGCGTTTTTACAATTTCTTGGCGCGCGCAAATAATCAAGCGCCGGGTTTCACAATCGGAAAGTTTCGGGCCTGCGGATCACGCCGCCAGTGGCGCGATCAGCTCCGGCCCGGCGGCGCGGTTCGAGTTCACCCGCGGGTCGACCCGGTGCCATTCGAGCGCGTTCTCGGGCGCGGCCGTCATCAGCGCCGCCGCCCCCTTCCCCGCCTCGCCCAGCCAGAGCGGCCAGTCCCCGGGTGCGAGGATCACCGGCATCCGGTGGTGCAATTCCGCCATGCGCGCGTTGGCGCCCGTGGTGACGATGGCGCAGGTGGTCATCGCCTCGTCGCCCCGCGCCCAGTCCTGCCAGACCCCGGCGAAGGCCAGTGGCGCGCCGTCGGCCGCGTGGATGAACCAGGGCAGCCGCCTGCCGTCCTCGTCCTTGGTCCATTCGTAGAACCCGCTCGCCGGGATCAGGCAGCGCCGCTCCCGCGCCGCGGCCCGGAAGGCGGGCTTCTCGGCAATCGTCTCGGCCCGCGCGTTGATCAGAAGCGGCCCCTCGTTCGGCGTCTTCGCCCAATGCGGGACGAATCC
The DNA here is from genome assembly GCA_050299695.1 of Paracoccaceae bacterium. Lineage (GTDB taxonomy): Bacteria > Pseudomonadota > Alphaproteobacteria > Rhodobacterales > Rhodobacteraceae > Ovoidimarina. The sequence continues at coordinate 29,407 of JBNKWI010000030.1, read as the reverse complement.
CCATCGTAACGCGCGAAGCCGCCTTTGCCCCGCCTCGAACGTCACCGCATGCACAAGGTTCGTCGGACAGACATTGTAGTTCGGCACCTCCGGCAGATCGTTCCCCGGCACCGCCTCAAAGAGCCGCGCCATCTCGTCCGCCGGCTCGGTGATGATGAAACGTCCGCACATACCGGTGAGCCTAGAGCGCTTGGGCGCGTTCAGAAAGACCGGTCTGGCCTACCGTGGCTGAGCTTTGCCTCTTCAACCTTGGTCGGCGCCCTATTGTTGTCCCCCCACATCCGGGTGAATTCTGCAAGCGGCGTACCCACGGAACTTTTCCCTCGCAAGATGGGCGGGAACCAAAAAGGACCCCGCCCCTCGCAACTCACTCGGCGATCTTGATCCGCCCGTCGGTATAGGGCGTGTAGGGCGCGTGGGCGGCGAGGTATTCCGCCGTCACATCCGCCAGGTCCGGGCCGAAATCGTAGGCGTTCTTGGCGTCCACGAACATCTTGAACCCGTCGCCGCCATTGCGGACGAAGTTGTTCGAGACGACGCCGTAGAGCTTGTCGGCCTCGATCGGCGCGCCGCCCACCATCACGTCGGAGATTCGGCTCCCCGGCTCCTTCGAGAGATCGACCGAGAAGGACATGCCCGAGACCTGCGGGAAGCGCCCCGCCACGTCGGCATACTGGCTGACGCCGTTCTCCAGCGCCGCGACAAGCGTCGCGCCGGTGACCTGGAAGGTCGAGAGCGTGTTCTGGAACGGCAGCACCGTCAGAACCTGGCCCATGGTGACCTCGCCCGCGCCGATATCGGCCCGGATGCCGCCCGAGTTCATGATCGCGATCTCGATCCCCTGGTCCTTCACCCGGTCGAGCATCGCGTCGGCGATCATGTTGCCGCCCGAGCATTCCTTCTGCCGGCAGATGTCGCGGTTGCCGGTGATCGTGTCGGCCGCCTCGGCCACCACCTTGTTGCGGATCTCGTCCAGGGGCGCCGCCGCCTCGGCGATCCGCGCCACGGTGGCCTCGTCCTCGCCGACGCCCTTGTCGAGCAGGATCGGCTCGCCCACGGCTTCCTCGACGTTGCCCTCGTCGTCGAAGGTGACGTTCAGCTCGCCCAGGAACTTGCCATAAGCATAGGCCTGCACGATGGCCGTGTTGCCGACCATCACCGGATACGGACCCTTCGCGCCCTCGATGGTGTTCGAGAGAAGCGAGTTGTCATGCCCGCCGACGATCACGTCGACGCCTGTGGTGTTCGCGGCCACCGCCTTGTCGACATTGAGCCCGGAATGCGAGAGCACGACGATCTTGTTGACCCCCTCGGCGGTGAGCTTGTCGACCTCGGCCTGCACCGCGTCGGCGGGCGGCGTGAAGATCACGTTCGGGCCGGGCGAAGCCAGTTCGTCGGTGTCCACCGGCGTCAGGCCGATCAGGCCGATCTTCTCGCCGCCCTTCTCGATCACCACCGATTTCTTGATCGCGTCCTTCAGGAGCGGCTCGCGGGAGATGTCGGCATTCGACATCAGGATCGGGAACTGGACGTTGTCCACGAATTCGCGCAGCACTTCGGGGCCGTCGTCGAATTCGTGGTTGCCCACGGTCATCGCGTCGTAGCCCTCCTTGTTCATCATCTCGGCAGCGAGCTTGCCCTTGTAATAGGTGTAGAACAGCGTGCCCTGGAACTGGTCGCCGCCATCGACGAGGAGCCAGTTTTCGTGCCGGGCCTTCGCCGCCTCGATGGCGGTGACCAGCCGCGCCGAGCCGCCGAAGCACTCGCCCGCCGCGTTGTCGTCGGCCGAGCAGCCCGAATCGTATTTCGAAATCGGCTCGAACCGGGCGTGGAAATCGTTGGTGTGCAGGATCGTCAGGCTGAAATCGGCCGAAGCGGCGCCGGCGCTGAGCGCGAGAATGGCCGAGCCGGTGAGGAATCTGGAAATCATGGGAACCCCCTGGGTGCTTGTTATTGGCCGGAAGAGTGGCGCGAGCGCGCGGGGGAGTCAAAGGTCGAAGGCTTGACCATTCCGCAGCGTCACGCCATGCCGCGCCCATGGCGATCTACAAGATCTTTCGGCCCGCGGAATGGGCGGCGCTGGTCCACGACGGCGAAACCCCGGGCGCCCCGGTCGACCTGGCCGACGGCTACGTGCATTTCTCCACCGCCGCGCAGGCGCTGGAGACGGCGCAGAAGCATTTCGCGGGCGAGACCGGGCTCATGGTGCTTGCCGTCGACGAGGCCCGGTTCGGCGACGCGCTCAGGTGGGAGCCCTCGCGCGGCGGCCAGCTTTTCCCGCATCTCTACCGGGCGCTCCGGCTGTCGGACGTGACCTGGGCACGGCCCATGGGCACCGCCCCGGACGGCTCGCACGCGCTCCCCGAAGGCGTGGTGTGAGCGCGCTCGAACGCGCCGGGCTGGCGCTCCTCCACCGGGTCGACCCGGAACGGGCGCACGGGCTGGCACTCGCCGCGCTCCGCGCCGGGCTGGGGCCGAAGGGCGGGCCGAAAACCTCCCCGCGCCTCGCCACGACGCTCGCCGGGCTTGCGCTGCCGAACCCCCTCGGTCTCGCCGCGGGGTTCGACAAGAACGCGGTAGCGCTCAACGCGCTGGCCGCAACCCCGCTCGGCTTCTCCGAGGTCGGCGCCGCGACCCCGAAACCGCAGCCGGGCAACCCCAGGCCGCGCCTCTTCCGCCTCTCCGAGGACCGCGCCGCGATCAACCGCTTCGGCTTCAACAATGACGGGATGGAGGCCATCGCCGCCCGGCTGGAGACGCGCCCCACGGGCGGCATCGTCGGCCTAAATCTCGGCGCCAACAAGGACAGCGCCGACCGCGCGGGCGATTTCGCCCGGGTCCTCGCCCAATGTGGGCCGCATGTGGATTTCGCCACCGTCAACGTCTCCTCGCCGAATACCGAGAAGCTCCGCGAGTTGCAGGGCAAGGACGCGCTGGCGGCGCTGCTCGACGGCGTGATCGAGACCCGCGACTGGCTGGAGCGGCGGATCCCGGTCTTCCTGAAGATCGCGCCGGACCTCACCGACGCCGACCTCGCCGACATCGCCGAAGTGGCCGGCAAGGCCGGCATCGACGCCATTGTCGCCACCAACACCACGCTGGCGCGGGACGGGCTGAAAAGCGCCCAGGCCGGCGAAACGGGCGGCCTCTCCGGCCGACCGCTCTTCGCGCCCTCGACGCGCATCCTCGCACGCCTCGCCGGAATGACCGACCTGCCGCTGATCGGCGTCGGCGGCATCGCCTCGGCGGAAGACGCCTACGCCAAGATCCGCGCCGGCGCCTCCGCCGTGCAACTCTACACCGCGCTCGTCTATGGCGGGATGGCGCTGGTGGGCGAGATCCTCGACGGGCTCGAGGCTCTGCTCGCCCGCGACGGTTTCGCCAATGTGGCCGCGGCGGTGGGCACCGACAGGGAGAAATGGCTGTGAGCGTGACGATTTGGCACAACCCGCGCTGCTCGAAATCCCGCGAGACTCTGGCGCTCCTGCGGGAGAGAGGCGTGGAACCCGAGATCCGGCTCTATCTCGAGGACGCGCCCACCGAGGCAGAGCTCCGCGCCGCGCTCGCCGCGCTCGGGATCTCCGCGATCGGCCTCGTCCGGCGCGGCGAGGCGGCCTGGAAGGCGCTCGGCCTCGGCATGGACGCGGGCGAGGCGGAGATCGTCGCGGCGATGGCGGCGCAACCGGTGCTGATCGAACGCCCCGTGGTCTTCTCCGGCGACCGCGCCCGGCTCGGCCGCCCGCCCGAAGCGGTGCTCGACCTCCTCTGACCCGGCCCAAAATCACGGAATTTCACAAACTCCGTGTCCGTTCGGTGTCGACGGCGGCCTCCAGCGCCGGATAGCGCAAGCCCAGCGTCACCGCGCGGGCGAGGTTCAGCACGATCAGCCCCAGCCAGAGCCCGTGATTGCCCAGCGTCGGCAGGAGCACCGCAAGCCCGCACACGTAGACCGCCACCGAGACCAGCATCGCGTTCCGCATCTCGCGCGTCCGCGTGGCGCCGATGAAGATCCCGTCCAGCATCCAGGCCACGGAGCCCACCACCGGCAGAAGCACGATCCAGGGCAGGAACACCCGCGCCGCGACCTGCACCTCGGCCGCCTTCGCCATCACGTCGATGAGCCAGGGCCCGGCCAGCCAGAACGCCGCGCCGAGCGGCAGCGACAGGCCCACGCCCCATTGCGATGTCAGCACCGCCGCCCGCCTGACCGCGCCCCGGTCGCGCGCGCCCAGCGCCCCGCCCACCAGCGCCTCGGCCGAGAAGGCGAAGCCGTCGAGCGCATAGGCGGTGATCTCGAGGAACTGCAGCAAGACCTGGTTCGCCGCCAGCGTCACATCGCCGAAATCGGCGGCGAGGAACAGGAAGGTGACGAAGCTCCCCTGCAGGAGCACCGAACGGATCAGGATGTCGCCGTTCACCGCCATCATCCGCCGGAGCTTCCCGGCATCGAAGATCCGCGCCCAGTCGCGCCACTGATCGCCCGCGAAGGCCGCCCGGCAAAGCCAGAGCCCGAGCGCGAGGCCGGTCCACTCGGCGAAGATCGTCGCCGTCGCGACGCCGCCCACGCCGAGGCCGAGCCCCAGCACGAACCAGAGATCGAGCCCGATATTGAGCCCGTTCATCCAGAGCTGGAGCACAAGCACCGCCCGCGTGCGTTCCAGGGCGATCAGCCAGCCGGTGACGGCATAGATCGCGATCGCCGCCGGCGCGCCCCAGAACCGGATCGCGAGGTAGGTCGCCGTCAGCCCCTCCACCTCCGCCGAGGCCGGGGCGACCCGGAAGGCGAGCGCGATGACCGGGACCTGCAGCACCACGAAGAGGAGCCCGCCGGCCAGCCCGATCAGGAGCGCCCGCATCAGGAGCGCGCCGGTCTCGGCCACGTCGCCCGCGCCGCGCGCCTGCGCGACAAGCCCGGTCGTGCCCATCCGCAGGAAGCCGTAGATCCAGTAGAACGCCGCGACGATCACCGCCCCCAGCCCCACCGCACCGATGGGCGCGGCGGCGCCGAGCTGCCCCACCACGCCGGTATCGACTGCGCCGAGGATCGGCACCGTGGCATTCGACAGGACGATCGGCAGCGCGATCTTCAGGACGCGGGCATGGCTGAGCGGCCCGGCTTCCGCCTCAGCCATCGCCGTCCGGCATCAGGAAATGCCCGGTCGCCTGGGCGATGGGCCGGTCGCGGTTGTCCTGCCAGGCCGCCACGTGGACGCTGGCATAGCGCCGCCCCGACCGGGTGACGCGCGCCCGGGCATAGGCGTCGCGCGGCAGGCCCGAGCGCAGGTAATCGACGGTGAAGTCGATGGTCTTCGGCAGTCGTGGCAGCGTCTCGGGCGTGAGCCCGCCCGCGTCGAGCGCCCCCGACTCGATGGCGCCCCAAAGCTGCGCCCAGCCCAGCTCGACGATGGCCGTCACCTCCAGGAACGCCGCCATGGCCCCGCCATGCAGCGCCGGCAACATTGGATTGCCGATCAGCTTCTCGTCGTAGTCGAGCATCGCGGTCAGCTCGTCGCCGCGCCGGTCGAAATGGATGCCGAGAAAGGCGGCATAGGGAATCGCCGCCACCAGCGCGCCCAGCGCCTTGTCGCGGCGCTCCTTGACGACCTGGACCGGCTCCGGCGCGCGGCGGCTCATGGCGCCGCCCTCCGCGACGGCTCGACGGTAAAGGCGCCGGTCGCCGCCGCCACCGGCCGCGCGGTGTCGTCGTCGGTGGCGACAGCGCGGACGAACGCAACCGTGCGGGTCATGTGATAGCAGGTCGCGGTCGCGCGGATCGTCTGGCCGGGCGTCGCCGGGCGCATGTAGTCGATCCGGAGGTCGATCGTCGCCGTCCCGCCGGGCGCCCGCGGATGGCTCATCACCGCCGCCCCGCCGCAGGTGTCCATCAGGGCCGAAACGGCGCCGCCATGGATCACGCCGGTCTGCGGATCGCCGACGAAACGCGGATCGTAGGCCATCTCGATGGCCGCCGTGCCCTCGCCGATCTCGACGAGCCGCATCCCGAGCGCCCGCGAATGCGGAATCGCCTCGATGAATTGACTGGCGATTCGGGCCCTCTCGTCGTCCATCGGCAGATCCCCTCCCGGATTTCGCCCGTTTATCGGTCGGTCCTGCCGCCGGCCGCAAGGGGCAATGCACGCCCACGTTGCCTGACGTTCCCGATGGGTCTAGTCTTCCCTTCAGGAGGCGGGAAATGGGCGAAACACGGCTCAGTTTCAAGGAGATGTGCGCGAGGTTCGACGTCACCCCGCGGACCCTGCGCTACTACGAGTATATCGAACTCCTCGGCCCCGAGCGCGACGGGCGGTCCCGGTTCTACGGGCCGCGCGAGGTGGCGCGGATGACGCTGATCATGCGCGGCCGCAAGTTCGGCTTCTCGCTCGAGGAAATCCGCCAGTGGCTCCTGATGCGCGAGGAGGAGGGCACCGAGAAGCAGCTCGCCGTCTTCGTCGAATATGCCGACCGCCAGCTCGAGGAGCTCGACCGCCAGCGCGGCGAGCTCGACGCCACGATCGGCGAGCTCCGCGCGCTCCGCGACGAGACCTCGGCGCTGCTGGACGACATGCGCCGCAAAAGCGGCCTGCGCGCCTGAAGTTGACGCAACGTTCCTATTACGTAAACGTCAACTTGACTTGATCCGCGCCGGCCGATGCGCTTTCTCAACGGGCAGACCCGCCCAGTGAAATGCGTGCGACCATGTCCGAAGACGACCTGATGACGATCCGCCAGATGTGCGAGGCGTTCGACGTCACGCCCCGCACGCTGCGGTTCTACGAAGCCAAGGAGCTCCTGTTCCCGATCCGCGAGGGCCAGAAACGGCTCTTCACCAAGCGCGACAGGGGCCGGCTCAAGCTGATCCTGCGCGGCAAGCGCTTCGGCTTCTCGCTCGAGGAGATCCGCCAGCTCCTCAACCTCTACGATCACGGCGACCAGCAGCTCACCCAGCTCACCCGCACCCATGACATCGCGCTCGAACGGCTCGCCGACATGGAGCGCCAGCGCAGCGAGCTCGACGAGGCCATCGGCGAACTCCGCGAACAGCTCCGCTGGGTCGAGGACATGGTCGCCTCCCTGAAACGTTCCGGCCGCGCGGCCGCCGAGTAAGTCTGACAAGGAATTCCCCCCATGCCGACCTATACCGCCCCCGTGAAGGACAGCCAGTTCATCCTCCAGGAAGTGCTCCGCGTCGCCGAAGAGGACATCCCCGGCTATGACGATCTCGACGCCGAGTTCACCGGCGCCGTGCTCGAAGAGGCCGGCAAGATCGCCCAGAACGTGCTGGCGCCGCTGAACCCGGTCGGCGACCGGCAGGGCTGCAAGCTGGAAAACGGCGTGGTGCGCACGCCCGAGGGCTTCAAGGACGCCTATGACATGATGCGCGAGGGCGGCTGGCCGGCGGTCGACGCCGATCCGGCCTATGGCGGCCAGGGCATGCCGGCGATCATGAACCTCGCCACGGGCGAATATTTCTCCTCGGCCAACATGGCCTTCCAGATGTATTTCGGCCTGACCCACGGCGCGATGTCGGCGCTCTACGCCCATGGCTCGGACGCGCAGAAGGAAACCTACCTGCCCCGGATGGCGTCGGGCGACTGGTCGGGCACCATGAACCTGACCGAGCCGCAATGCGGCACCGATCTCGGCCTGATCCGCACCAAGGCGGAACCGCAGGCGGACGGCAGTTTCAGGATCACCGGACAGAAGATCTGGATCTCCGCCGGCGAGCACGACCTTTCCGACAACATCATCCACCTGGTGCTGGCCAAGATCCCCGGCGGCCCCGAGGGCATCAAGGGCATCTCGCTCTTCATCGTACCGAAGTTCCTGGTGAACGAGGACGGCTCGCTCGGCGACCGCAACGCGCTCTCCTGCGGCGGTCTCGAGGAGAAGATGGGCATCCACGGCAACGCCACCTGCGTGATGAACTACGACGGCGCCACCGGTTTCCTCGTCGGCGAGGAACACAAGGGCATGCGCGCGATGTTCACCATGATGAACGAGGCGCGGCTCCTCGTCGGCATGCAGGGCCTCGCGCAGGGCTCCGTCGCCTACCAGAACGCGCTCGGCTTCGCCCGCGACCGGCTCCAGGGCCGCGACGTGACCGGCGACAAGAACCCCGACGGCCCCGCCGATCCGATCATCGTCCACCCCGACGTGCGGCGGAACCTGATGGACCAGAAGAGCATGGTCGAGGGCATGCGCGCCTTCACCCTCTGGGGCGCCACGCTGATCGACCGCGCGCACCGCATGGGCGACGAAGAGGCCGAGGCGATGATCTCGCTCCTCACCCCGGTCCTGAAGGGCTTCATGACCGACAAGGGCTTCGAGACCACGGTCCTCGCCCAGCAGACCCTCGGCGGCTCGGGCTTCACCCGCGAATGGGGCCTCGAACAGTTCGTCCGCGACGCGCGCATCGCGATGATCTACGAGGGCACCAACGGCGTGCAGTCGCTCGACCTCGTGGGCCGCAAGCTGCCGGCGAACGGCGGCAAGCCGGTGATGGCCTTCTTCGAGATGGTGAAAGGCTTCTGCAAGGAGAACGAGGCCGACGCGGCGCTCAAGGCCGATTTCCTCGACCCGCTCAAATCCGCGTCGAAAGACCTGCAGGCGGCGGGCATGTTCTTCATGTCCCAGGGCATGAAGAACCCCAACGCCGCGCTCTCGGGCAGCTACGATTTCATGATCCTCTTCGGCCATGTCTGCATGGGGCTGATGTGGGCGAAGATCGCCAGGGCCGCTCGCGCCGCCCTTGACGCGGGCGCCACGGACCGCGACTTCTACGAGGCGAAACTGGCGACCGGCCGCTACTACATGAAACGGCAACTGCCCGCGACGGCGCTGCATCTCGCGCGGATCCAGTCGGGCGCGGAGCCGGTGATGGGGCTCGACGCCGCGAATTTCTGAGGATCTCGATGCCGAAACGCTTCCGCCTGACCCGCCGCTTCCCCTGCGCGATGACCGAGGACGGCTTCCGCCGCCTGAGGAAATTCGCCCAGGAGGCGGGGCTCGACGAGGGCGAGGCGCTGTCCTTCCTGTTCGAGAATTTCGACAGCGTCACCGACCACGAAAACCTCGCCGCGCGGCTGAGGATCTTCAACAGCGAACTCGACGCGCGCAAGAGATAACTGGCGCTCCCTGCCCGGCCGCGCCCGGGCCATCGAACGGGAGCCATTCGGGGAGAAGACCGTGACCGCAAAACTCTACTGCTTCGGCGAAAGCGGCAATGCCTACAAGGCGGCACTGACGATGGAGCTCGCGGGCCATCCCTGGGAGCCCGTCTTCGTCGATTTCTTCAACGGCGCCGCGCGGACCCCGGAATTCCGCGAAATCAACGAGATGGGCGAGGCCCCGGTCTTCGTCGAGGACGGGCTCACGCTCTCCCAGTCCTGCGTGATCCAGCTCCATATTGCCGAGAAGACCGGGAAATTCATGGATGGCGACCGGACCGAGATCCTGCGCTGGATGTTCTGGGACGCCCAGAAGGGCTCCGGCCAGCAGGGCGTGCTGCGCTTCCTGATGAACTTCGTCCCCGAGGACAAGCGGCCCGCCGACGCGGTCAAGTGGCTCTCCGCCCGCGTGATGACCGCGCTCGCGACGCTGGAGGGGCACCTCGCCGGCCGCGACTGGATGGTGGGCGACGCGCCGACCCTCGCCGATTTCGCCTGCTGCGGCTATCTCTACTACCCCGAGCCCTGGGGCTTCGACCGCCGGGCCAGCCCGAATATCGACGCCTGGCTCGTCCGCATCGCCGCCCTGCCCGGCTGGAAACATCCCTACGATCTGATGCCCGGCTCCCCGGCCGACCGGGCGCAATGAAAAACGGCCCGGCTGACCGGGCCTGACGAAAGGATCACCCCCATGACCGATGCCTATATCTACGACGCCGTCCGCACCCCGCGCGGCAAGGGCCGTGCCGATGGCAGCCTGCACGAGGTCACCGCCATGCGGCTCTCCGCCGAGGTGCTGAACGCGGTCAAGGCGCGCAACGATCTCGACACGACGGGCATCGAGGACGTGATCTGGGGCAACGTCACCCAGATCGGCGAACAGGGCGGCTGCCTCGCCCGCACCGCCGTCCTCGCCTCGGATTTCGCCGAAAGCGTGCCGGGCCTCTCGATCAACCGCTTCTGCGCCAGCGGCATGGAAGCGGTGAACCTCGCCGCGAACCAGGTGAAGGCCGGCGCCGGCGCGGGCTATGTCGCCGGCGGGGTCGAGATGATGAGCCGCGTGCCGATGGGCTCGGACGGGGCCGCCATCGCCGTCGACCCCTCCGTCGCGATGAAGACCTATTTCGTGCCGCAGGGCATCTCGGCCGACATCATCGCCACCGAATACGGCTTCACCCGCGACGAGGCCGACGCGCTGGCGGTGGAAAGCCAGGCCCGCGCCGCGAAGGCCTGGGAGGAGGACCGCTTCGGCAAGTCGATCATCCGCGTGACGGACCAGAACGGCCTGCCGATCCTCGAGCGCGACGAATACATGCGCCCGGGCACCGACATGCAGGCGCTCGGGTCGCTCAACCCCGCCTTCCAGCAGATGGGCGAGGTGATGCCCGGCTTCGACACCGTCGCCCTGATGAAGTACCCGCATCTGGAGCGGATCAACCACATCCACCATGCCGGGAACTCCTCGGGCATCGTCGACGGCGCCGCGGCGCTCCTGATCGGCAACGCGGAATTCGGCGAGCGGAACGGGCTGAAAGCCCGCGCCCGGATCCGCGCCACCGCCAAGATCGGCACCGATCCGACGATCATGCTGACCGGCCCCGTCCCGGTCACCGAGAAGATCCTCGCCGACAGCGGCATGGCGATCTCGGATATCGACCTCTTCGAGGTGAACGAGGCGTTTTCCGCCGTGGTGCTGCGCTTCATGCAGGCCTTCGACGTCTCTCCGGACCGGGTCAACGTCAATGGCGGCGCCATCGCCATGGGCCATCCCCTGGGCGCCACCGGGGCGATCATCCTCGGCACGCTTCTCGACGAGCTGGAACGCAGCGGAAAGGGCACCGGCCTCGCGACACTTTGTGTCGCATCGGGCATGGGAGCGGCTACCGTAATTGAGCGGATTTAATCCTAATGATGAAATTTATCCCTACAAATTGTAAGGACGAAGCTTGTCCTGATGGTGTATCATGCGGTACCGGCGCGGAAAATTGGAGCGGCGGGAATTATGCAGAATGCGTTGTCACGACCGAAAAGGCTGGCTGTGCGAGACCAAATCGAGAAATTGATAGAAACCATGGGCCAGCTCTATTTCACAGGGCGGCTGGACGAGGTGATCAACTATTTCGTGTCGCCCCTGCCGGTCTACATGGCCTCGGGGATCCACCTGCAGCCGAACCTCGCGGAAGTGCGGCGGTCGCTGTCGCGGTTGCGCCGTTCGGCCATCGCCGGCGGCGCCAAGCGGCTGCGGCACGAGATCGTGTCGCTGCGCACGTCGGGAGCGAACTCGGTGGCGCTGGTGCATTGGCGGTACTACGACGCCGAGGGCGAGGTCATCGCCTCGAGCGAGGTGAATTACTATTGCGGGCCGAATCCCGAGGGTCGGCTGTGCATCCTGATGGTGGAATACCTGGACCATTCCTTCATCGGCGAGGATCTGAGCATCGAGCCGATCGTGCAGAAATCCGCCACCGTGCACTGAGGCTCCGCCCGAGCGCCTCCTCGGCCGAGCGGGGGTGCTGAGCATGGGCAAGATCGCACAAGAGGCCCTGCCGGTCCGGACCGGCTCGATCTATCCCGAGCCCTATGCCTCGATGATGAAGGGTCGCTCCTCGCTGCGCCTCGGCGACGCGGGCGGGCTCACCCAGTTCGGCGCCAATCTCGTTACCCTTGCCCCCGGCGCGCTCTCCTCGCTCCGGCACTGGCACCTGAACGAGGACGAGTTCGTCATGGTGACCGAGGGCGTCCTGATCCTCGTCCAGGACGAGGGCGAGACCGAGATGCGCCCCGGCGACTGCGCCGCCTTCCCCGCCGGCGACCCGAACGGGCACCAGTTCCGCAACGACACCGACCGGGACGCGCGTTTCCTCGTCGTGGGCACGAAGGCCCCGCGCGAGGAGGCCACCTATTCGGATGTCGACCTCAAGGTGGTCCTCGAAGCCGGCACCGCCACCTTCACAAGAAAAGACGGCAGCCCCCTGCCCGACCCGACAGAAAGCGAGACCTGACATGGCCGAATTCACCTATGCGCTCGAAGACGGCGTCGCCGTCATCACCTGGGACACGCCCGGCAAGTCCATGAACGTCATGACGATGCAGGGCTGGAACGAGCTCGATGCCCATGTCGACACCGCGCTCGCCGATCCGGCGGTGAAGGGCGTCGTCCTGACATCCGGCAAGCCCGACAGCTTCGCCGGCGGCATGGACCTGAACGTCATCGCCAAGATGAAGGAAATGGCCGGCGGCGACCCCGCCCGCGGCCTCTTCGAGGGCATCATGCGCGTCCACGGCATCATGCGGAAGATCGAACGCGCCGGTATGGACCCCAAGACTCTGAAGGGCGGCAAGCCCGTCGCCGCCGCCCTCCCCGGCACCGCGCTCGGCATCGGCTTCGAACTGCCGCTCTCCTGCCACCGGATCTTCGCCGCCGACAACCCGAAGGCCAAGATCGGCCTGCCCGAGATCATGGTCGGCATCTTCCCGGGTGCGGGGGGCACCACGCGGCTCACCCGCAAGATGGGCGCCATGGCCGCCTCGCCCTTCCTCCTCGAAGGCAAGCTCTCCGACCCGGCCCGCGCCAAGTCCGCCGGCCTGATCGACGAGGTGGTCCCGGCCGAAGACCTGCTCTCCAAGGCCAAGGACTGGGTGCTGAACGCGAAGGACGCCGACATCGTCAAGCTCTGGGACCAGAAGGGCTACAAGATGCCCGGCGGCGCCCCCTATCACCCGGCGGGCTTCATGACCTTCGTCGGCGCCTCGGCGATGGTGAACGGCAAGACCAAGGGTGTCTACCCCGCCGCCAAGGCGCTCCTCTCGGCCGCCTACGAGGGCGCGCAGGTGCCCTTCGACACCGCGCTGAAGATCGAGGCCCGCTGGTTCACCAACGTGCTGATGAACCCCTCCTCGGGCGCGATGATCCGCTCGCTCTTCATCAACAAGGAAGCGCTCGAAAAGGGCGCGAACCGGCCCGGTGTCCCCGACCAGAAGGTCGCCAAGCTCGGCGTTCTCGGCGCCGGCATGATGGGCGCGGGCATCGCCTATGTCGCCGCCAATGCGGGCATCGAGGTGGTGCTGGTCGACCAGGCGCAGGAGGCCGCGGACAGGGGCAAGGCCTATTCCGAAAGCATCCTCGACAAGGGGATCAAGCGCCGGAAAGTCACCGAAGACAAGAAGGCCGAAGTGCTCTCGCGCATCACCGCCACCGCAGATTACGACGCGCTGAAGGGCGCCGACCTGATCGTCGAGGCGGTGTTCGAGGACCCCGCCATCAAGGCCGAGGTCACCAAGAAAGTTCTGGGCATCGTGGGCCCCGACTGCATCTTCGCCACCAACACCTCGACCCTCCCGATCACCGACCTCGCAAAGGCCTCCGACAAGCCCGAGCAGTTCATCGGCATCCATTTCTTCTCGCCCGTCGACAAGATGATGCTGGTCGAGATCATCAAGGGCCGCGAAACCGGCGACCGCGCGGTGGCCAAGGCGCTCGATTTCGTCCGCCAGATCCGCAAGACCCCGATCGTCGTCAACGACGCCCGGTTCTTCTACGCCAACCGCTGCATCATCCCCTATCTGAACGAGGGGATCCGCATGGTGGGCGAAGGCGTCGCCCCGGCGCTCGTCGAAAACGCGGCGCTGCTGGTCGGTATGCCGCTCGGCCCGCTGCAACTCATCGACGAGACCTCCATCGACCTCGGCGTGAAGATCGCCAAGGCCACCAAAGCCGCGATGGGCGAGGCCTATCCCGACGAGGCGGTGGACGAAGTGCTGTTCTGGCTCGCCGATCAGGGCCGGATGGGCCGCAAGTCCAAGTCGGGCTTCTACGTCTATGACGAGGCCGGAAAGCGCGAGCGGCTCTGGCGCGGGCTGACCGACCGCTACCCCGCCGCCGCCGACCAGCCCGATCTCGCCGAGGTCCAGCACCGCCTCCTCTTCGCGCAGGTCCTGGAGGCCGTCCGCGCGCTGGAAGAGGGCGTGTTGACCGACATCCGCGAAGGCGATGTCGGCGCGATCCTCGGCTGGGGCTTCGCGCCTTGGTCGGGCGGCCCCTTCGCCTGGCTCGACATCCTCGGCGCCAGCCGGGCGGTGGAGATCTGCGAAACCCTCGCCGCCGCCCACGGCCCGCGCTTCGCCGTGCCGAAGCTCCTCAGCGAGATGGCCGCCTCGGGCGAGACCTTCTATGGCCGCTTCGGCGGCGGGAGCGACGCGAAGGCGGCGTAGGTCTTCCGGCCCGGGGCGACCAGCCCCGGGTCGCGCCCGACCCTCCCCCGGGAGGGCGCATGGCGAAGTCGGAACACGCTCAGCCGTCGTCCGATGCTTTCGAGATAAACCGCCGACCGAGGGCGCACCAACGGCGCCCTCCCAGGCTCGGGCGCGGCCCTCGGCGCACATGCCAAGCCATTCTCAAAACCGATACCCGAACCGAGCGATCTCTTCCGCGTAGAGCCGCCCCACCAGCGCCGCATCCGCCTCGGAATAGGCCGACCGGTAGTCCAGGGGGCGCTCCGACCGGTTGAGATGCGGCAGGGGCGCCAGCCGGACCCCCAGATGCGCCTCCACGGGCGCCAGATCCTCCTCCAGCCGCTCCAGCCGGACATAGGCGTCGCAACGCTCCACCCCGGAGGCCGTCTCCATGTAGGCGCCATAGCGCTCCGCCGCCAACCCGGCCCGCTGGCCCGGCGCGTTCAGGAAGCCCGAGAAGTCCAGCCGCTGCGCGAGTCCCACCGCCGGGTGGTCGAACCCCTGCTCCCGAAGCCAGTGGTAGTAGCTCACCATCCGGTCCCAGGGGTTCCGGACCAGGGTAAAGACGAACATGCTCGCCATCTCGGTCTCAGAGACCACGCCCTCGAGATCGGCGAGCCGCGAATGCTTCCAGAGCCGGCCTTTCGCCTCCAGCCCCTTCACCCGCTTCCGCCGCCGCACCGCCTTCTCGGTGTCGCCGATCAGGATGTCGTCCTTCATCGCCCGCGCCTCCAGCGCCGTGGCGAGCGAGGTCCCCCCGGTCTTCGGGATATGCACGAAGATGTAGCGTCGCCCGCGCGAGACGATCATGGCCCGTGGCTCCCCTGCCCCATCGGCCGCCTGAAAGGTTAACGCCCCTTCGCGGCACCGCCGGTGTACGGGTTGTGTACAGGTTGTGTACGGGTTGTGCAGGCCCCCGATCCGCATTGTTACCGGCCCGCACGCCCGCTAATGTCGCGCCCGTGGGATGGCTAGGACGTATGCGCGGCGCATGACGGCGCTCCAGGAATTCGAACGACTCGAGGCTTCGGGCCTCTACACCCCGGAACCGGGCGCGCAGCGGCGCGACGTGATCCTGACCCTCGGCGACGCCACCCTGACGGTGTTCGACCACCGCTCCGACGCGCTCTCGCACTGGTCCCTCGCGGCTATCGAGCGGGTCAATCCGGGCAAGCGTCCCGCGCTGTTCTCGCCGGGGGAGGATGCCGCGGAACGCATTGAAACTTCAGACGAAACCATGATCCGCGCGCTGGAGAAGGTGCGCAAGTCCGTCGCCCGCACCCGGCCGCATCCGGGCCGGCTCCGCGCCCGTCTGGTCTTCGCCGCGCTGGCCGCCCTCGCCGCCCTGGCCCTGCTCTGGCTCCCCGGCGCGCTCACCCGCTACACCGCCTCGGTGGTGCCCGCGCCGACCCGTGCCGCCATCGGCGCGGCGCTGATGGAGCAGGTCACCCGCCTCTCCGGCCCGGCCTGTTCGGAACCCGCCGGCCAGGCCGCGCTCCGCACCCTCGCCGGCCGCCTCTTCGCCGACGCCCCCGCCCTCCCCTCGATCCGCGTCCTCCGCTCCGGAACCCCGGGCGCCACGCACCTGCCGGGCGGAATTATCCTTCTGAACCAGTCAGTTGTGGAGGATCACGAGCGCCCCGCCGTGGTCGCGGGCTACCTCCTCGCCGAGGCCGAGGCGGCGCGCCGCGCCGACCCGCTCCTCGAGCTTCTCGACTATGTCGGCCTCCCCGCCACGCTGAAGCTGATGACCACCGGCGCGCTCCCCGCCGGCGCGCTCGAGGGCTATGCCGAGACCACCCTCGCCAACCCGCCGAAACCGCTGCCGCCCTCCGCGCTCCTGCCGCGCTTCGCCGCCGCGGGCGTCTCCTCGACGCCCTTTGCCTACGCGGTTGATATCACCGGGGAATCCACGCTTGACCTGATCGAGGCCGACCCGGTCGGACCGACCCGCTCCGCCCCCCTCCTGACCGACGCCCAATGGGTGGCGCTGCAGGGGATCTGCGGCGGCTAGATGGGCTTCCGCCGCCGACCCAGCGCCGCGAGTCCGGCCAGCGCGCCCAGAAGCAGCCCGGCCGAAGACGGCAGCGGAACGGGGCTCGGCCCCGGCGGCGGTCCCGGCGGCGGCGAATTCGGGTCCGGCAGGGTGAACAGACCGCCGACGCTGTAGCGCGCATTCACGTTGATCTGCGAGAATTGCGAGGTGAAATTCGTCCCCGCAAAGAAATCCGCCAATGCCGGGTAGGAGTTGATCGCCAGTTCGGTTCCGCCCGGGCCGTCCAGATCCCGTTCAAACAGCACACGGTAAGCGGTACCGTCCCAATCCAGACCGCCGACGCTATAGGGCGAATTCACATTGATCTGAGAGAATTGCGAAGTGAAATTCGTGCCCGTGAAGAAATCGTCCAGCGTGGCATAGGAATTGATCGCCAATTCTATCCCACCACCGGAATCCACATCCCGCTCGAACAGCACGCGATAGGCCGTGCCGTCCCAGGTCAGCCCGCCGACACTATATGGCGAATTCACGTTGATCTGCGAGAATTGCGAGGTGAAGTTCGTCCCCGCATAGAAATCGGCCAGCGTAGGATAGGAATTGATCGCCAGTTCGGTGCCGCCGCCGGAATCCACATCCCGTTCGAACAGCACGCGAAGGGCGGTGCCGTCCCATGTGGCGCCGCCGACGCTGTAGGGCGCGTTCACGTTGATCTGCGAGAATTGCGAGGTGAAACTCGTGCCCGCGTAGAACTCGGTCGGCGACGGGTAGGTATTGATCGCCAGTTCGGTTCCACCCGCGGAATCCTGATCCCTTTCGAACAGGACATTGACGGTGGACGCTTCGGCCAATGTCGGAAGGCCAAGGCAGGACAGCAGCAAAACAGCCGAAAATCGCATGTCGATCTCCCCCAAGATCGCCCGGCCTCCCGGCCTGAAACGCTCGCCAACGGTACGCGAACGGATGCAAAAAGCCACATCAATCTCGCTGCGCGCCCGAAACGCCGTTTCCGAAATGGAAACAATATCAGCGATTTCCCGTGATTGTCGTCACTTCGTCCCGAACATCCGGTCGCCCGCATCGCCCAGGCCCGGCACGATATAGCCCTTCTCGTTGAGCTTCTCGTCGAGCGCCGCCGTCACCACCGGCACGTCGGGATGCGCCTCCTTCATCCGCGCCACCCCCTCGGGCGCCGCGAGGAGGCAGAGAAAGCGGATATCCGTCGCGCCGTTCGCCTTCAGGAGATCCACCGCGGCCGCCGAGGAATTCCCCGTGGCCAGCATCGGGTCGACGGCGATCACCACCCGCTCGCCCAGCTCGCCCGGCAGCTTGCAGTAATACTGCACCGGCTTCAGCGTCGCCTCGTCGCGGTAGAGCCCCACGAACCCCACCCGCGCCGAGGGGATCAGGTCGAGCATCCCGTCGAGGAGACCGTTGCCCGCGCGCAGGATCGAGACCAGCGCGAGCTTGCGCCCGTCCAGCACCGGCGCCTTCATCTCGGTGAGCGGCGTGTCGATCCACTTCGTCGTCATGGGCAGGTTGCGCGTCACCTCATAGGCCAGCAAGTGGCTGATCTCGCGCAACAATTGCCGGAACACCGCGGTCGGCGTGTCCTTGTCGCGCATCAGCGTCAGCTTGTGCTGCACCAGCGGGTGATCGACGATCGTCAGGTGCTCGGTCATTCGGCCTCCAGTTTCTTGATCAGTTCGGCGCGGGTCGCCTCGTCGCAGAACGCCGCCTCGGCCGCAATGCGGTTCAGTTCCGCGAAATCGCCGTCGTCCCAGCCGAGGTCTTCGGCCAGCCGGTCGAATTCGCGCGCCATGGTGGTGTGGAAGAAGGGCGGATCGTCGGTCGAGACCGTCACCTTCACCCCCGCAGCGCGCAGGCGTTCGATCGGATGCGCGCGCCAGTCCCTGTAAAGCCCGAGCGCGACGTTGGAGCCGGGGCAGACCTCCAACACGATCCCGTCCTCGGCCAGCCGCTCCACCAGCCGCGGATCCTCGATGGCGCGGACACCGTGGCCGATCCGCTCGGGGCGGAAGGTGTCGAGCGCGTCCCGCACGCTCTCGGGCCCGCCCCATT
Organism: Paracoccaceae bacterium; assembly: GCA_050299695.1. Classification (GTDB taxonomy): domain Bacteria; phylum Pseudomonadota; class Alphaproteobacteria; order Rhodobacterales; family Rhodobacteraceae; genus Ovoidimarina. The sequence goes on along the minus strand of JBNKWI010000030.1, from coordinate 10,930 downwards.
CGCCGGCATGCGCGGTGAGCCGCAGCCCCGCCTCGCGCGCGCAATCGAAGCTCCAGGTGAAGTCCTTGGGTTTCCCCGCCTTTTCGTCCCCGGCGATGCCGAAACCCACGATCCAGTCGCCCGCCGTCTCGGCGGCGCAGAGCGCGGTTTCGCGGGCCTTCTCGGGGCCGAAATGCCGGATCGCGGTGATGATCCCGCGCAAGACGATGCCATGGGCGCGCTCGGCCTCGTCGGCCGCCTCGCAGATCGCCGCGAGATAGTCGCGCCAGGCCGCCACGTCGCGGCCGCCGCAGAAATCGGGCGAGAGGAAGGTCTCGCAATAGACCACACCCGAGGCCGCGCTTTCCTCGAGCACCGCGCGGGTCAGGCGGGCATAGTCCTCGGGCGAGGTCAGGACCGAGGTCGCGGCCTCGTAGACCTTCAGGAAATGCCAGAAATCGTCGTATGCATAGGCGCCGCGCGCGTCGAAGATGCCCGAGATGTCGATGGACTTCTCCTTCGCGAGACCGCGCACGAAAGCGGGCGGCGCCGCGCCTTCGAGATGAAGATGCAGCTCCACCTTGGGGAAATCCGCCGTCACAGGAACGCCCTCCCGGGCCCCCGGGGCGCGATCCCCAGATGCGCGGCCACCGAGGCGCCCACATCGGCGAAGCCGACGAGGCCGGTCGACAAGGCCCCCACGCCCGCTCCCACCACCGGCACGCGCTCGCGGGTATGGTCGGTGCCGGTCCAGCTCGGGTCGTTGCCGTGATCGGCGGTGAAGATCATCAGATCGCCCTCCCGCATTGCGCCCGTGAGCTCGGGCAGGCAGGAATCGAACCACTCCAGCGCCCTTGCATAGCCGGCAACATCGCGCCTGTGGCCGAAATTGGTGTCGAATTCCACGAAATTCGCGAAGGTCAGGCTGCCCGGCTCGGCATGGTGGACATGATCGAGGAGGTGGGCCATCAGTTCGGCATCCTTGCCCTTCCGAACATCGTCGATCCCGCGCATCGAGAAGATGTCGCCGATCTTGCCCACCGCATGCACGGCCCGGCCCGCATCCTTCGCCCAGTCGCAGAGCGTCGGCGCGGGGGGCGCGATGGCGAAGTCGCGGCGATGGGCGGTGCGTTCGAAATGGCCGGGCGTGCCGAGGAAGGGCCGGGCGATGACCCGGCCAACCTTCATCGCGTGCAGCGTCGGCGCGAGTGCCCGGCAGAGGTCGAGAAGGCGGTCGAGCCCGAACGCCTCTTCATGGGCGGCGATCTGGAACACGCTGTCGGCGGAGGTGTAGCAGATCGGCCAGCCGGTCTCGAGATGCCGCGCGCCCTCCTCCTCGATCACCACGGTTCCGCTCGCATGGCGGTTGCCGAGGATGCCCTCGGTCCCGGCGAGGCGGCAGACCTTGGCGGTGAGCGCCTCGGGAAAGGCCGGGTCGGTGTCGGGGAAGTAGTGCCAGTCCCAGGGCACCGGGACGCCGGCAAGTTCCCAATGCCCCGACGGCGTGTCCTTGCCCTGCGAGATCTCCGTCGCGGCGCCCCAGAGACCGGCGGGCGTGGCCCCGAGCCCCGGCGCGTCGAGCCCCGAGGCGAGCCGGATCGCCGCGCCGAGACCGAGCGCGTCGAGATTGGGCAGGCGGAGCGGACCGGAGCGGCCCTCGTCGCCCGCGCCCCGGGCGCAGGCCAGGGCGATATGGCCGAGCGTGTTGGCGCCGGTATCGGGCCGTCCGTCGTTGAAGAACCGGTCGGCGTCGGGCGCGCCGCCGCAGCCGGCGGAATCGAGCACCACGAGGAAGGCCCGGCTCACGGCGCGACCCTCCGCCGGATCAGCTCGGGCGCCGCCACCGGCCCGGGCGAAAGCGTGATCGCCGCGCGCAAACCCGCCGCCGCCCGGGCCGCCATCTCCTCGTCGGCGGCATGGACCCGGCCCATGGGCACGCCATGCATCACCGGCTCGCCGAGCGCCGGCAGCCCGGTCAACCCGACGCGCGGGTCGATCTTCTCGCCGCCCTTCACCCGACCGCCGCCCATCTCGATCACCAGCATGCCAAGCGCCCGCCCGTCGATGGCGGCGACGACGCCCTCCTCCTCGGGCAGCACCTCCTCGATCACCGGCGCCTCGGGCAGGTGATAGCGCCAGCATTCCGCGAAATCCGCCGGGCCGCCCTGCGCGGTGACCATCCGCCCGAACCGCGCCAGCGCCCGGCCCGAAACCAGCGCGTCCCGCGCCGCGACGGCGCCTTCCTCGGGCGTGGCGGCGGAGCCCGACAGCGCCAGCACCTCACCGCAGAGCGCCAGCGTCACCTCGACCAGCCGCGACGGGCGCGGGTCCGAAAGCGTGGCCATCACGTCCACCACTTCGACCGCGTTGCCCACGTTGCGCGAAAGCGGCTGGTCCATGTCGGTGAGGAGCGCCGAGGTCTTGCAGCCTGCGCCGTTCGCGGTGGCGACCAGCGCCTCGGCCAGGGCCAGCGCGTCTTCCTCGGTGGCCATGAAGGCGCCCGAGCCCGCCTTGACGTCGAGCACCAGCGCGCCGAGCCCGGCGGCGAGCTTCTTCGAGAGGATCGAGGCGGTGATGAGATCTATGGATTCGACCGTGCCCGAGACATCGCGCACCGCGTAGAGCCGCCGGTCGGCCGGGGCGAGATCGGCCGAGGCGGCAACGATGGCGGCGCCCTCGGCGCGGACGATCCGCCGGAAAGCGGCCTCGTCCTGATCGACGCGGAAGCCGGGAATCGCCTCGAGCTTGTCGAGCGTCCCGCCAGTATGGCCGAGCCCGCGGCCCGAGATCATGGGCACGAACACCCCGCATTCGGCGAGGATCGGCGCGAGGAGGAGCGAGACGCAATCGCCCAGCCCGCCGGTCGAATGCTTGTCCACCACCGGGCCCGGCAGGTCCCAGCGCAGCACCTCGCCCGAATCCCGCATCGCCTCGGTCAGCGCCACGCGGCCCGCCTCGCCCAGGCCGTTCAGGCAGACCGCCATCGCGAAGGCGCCCGCCTGCGCGTCGGAGACCGCGCCCGAGGCCAGCCCCCGCGCGAACCAGGCCAGCGCCTCGGCAGACGGCGGTGTGCCGTCCCTCAGCCCGATGATGATGCTGCGGGCGTCCACGCCGTCAGACCCGCTCCAGATGGGCAGGAAGGAACGCGCCGGGAAGAAGCTCGGCCACCGTCATCACCCGCTCGGCGCCGTCCAGCGTCGCGAGCATGACCTTCACCTCGGGCCGCGCGAATTCCGCGATCTTCTGCCGGCAGCCACCGCAGGGCGGGACCGGCTCGGGACAATCGGCGATCACCGCGATCTCGGCGATCTCGCGCTCGCCCGCCGCCGCCATCGCCGCGATCGCCCCCGCCTCGGCACAGGTGCCCTCGGGATAGGCTGCGTTCTCGACATTGCACCCCGAGAACACGGCACCAGAGGCGGTGCGCAGGGCGGCGCCGACCTTGAACCGGGAATAGGGCGCATAGGCGTTTTCCCGCACGGTGCGGGCGGCATCGAGAAGCGACATGGGAACCCCTGCTGGCTTTGCCGCCATTCTGCACAGGGCGCCCCGCCGGAGGCAAGCCCGGCGCGGGCGCTCAGTTCGCCGTTTCGGGCAGCCAGATCTCGATATGGCCCACGTCGATATAGCTCGCGTCCTTGAACGCCTCGACGAAGTTCTCCGAGGTCGTGGCGAGCCCCGCCTCGGTCAGCTGCCGGGCGATCTCGTTCGCGGTCGCACGGTCCTCCTCCTTGAAATAACGCACCTGCGCGGCGTCGGGGCCGAAGCCGACCTCCTGCACCGGGCGCAGATCGACGCTCCGCGTCACCCGGCCCAGATGCACGCCTTCCTGCAGGAGGTTCGAGATCTTCGCCGCCTCGTCGCGCTGGTCGGGGCTGCGGATATGGATCCAGATCTTCGACGGCGTGACCTCCGAGGAGGGCAGCACCAGGGTTCGCGTGAGCTCGCCATTGTTCAGCTCGATCAGGTCGAGAATGGTCTCTTCCTGCTCCCGCGCGGACTGGGCCGGGGCCGGGGCGGCGGCGAGACAGAGAAGGCCCGTGAGGATTACTGCGTGTCGCATCCGTGCCGCTCCAGAAAATCCCTGATTTCGCGGATCGCGCGGTCTTCCCCGGCGATCTCCACCCGAAGGCTGCCGATCTCGTCGCGGAAGGTCGACGACTGGTTCGCCGCCGTCTGCAGGATCTGCGCGTCGGTCTGGATCTTCGCCTCGATCGTGAGGAAGCCGAGCTGCCGCTCGAAATTCGTCAGGTCGCTGTTGAGCTGCGACAGCCGGAGCTGGCGCTGCGACAGTGTCATGTAATTGGTCAGGAGACAGTTGAGCCTATCGACCGTCTGCTGGCGGGCCAGCAGGGCGATATGGCTGTTGATGTCGTCGATGTCGCTACGTGCCGCCAGCTGCCCCAGCTTGGCGTTGATCTGCACCACATCCTGCTGCTTGGCGACCAGCCCGTCGAACCAGACGTAGCCCCCGATGGCGGCGGCGACGATGGCGATGAATTCCTTGTACTGCTTCAATCGGGCGAGGAGCGGATTTTCGGCCATGGCCATCCCTCTCGGTAGTAAAAACAATCAACTATACCCCCGAGGGTAGCACAGCACGGGGCTCTTGAGTAGGGGGCAGTGCGTGAGGATCCGGCCCGGGAGCGTGCGCGAACCTGTCCCTGCGCGCCACCCGGACCGGCGTGCAGGCGGAAGGTCGCGACCCCGACCTCACCAATGCGGGGGCTTCTGGTCGGCGAGCGGCACGCTGCCGCCAGCCTCGAGTTCGCGCCCGGCCTCGCGCTCCATCAGCATGGCGACGCGGTGGGTCAGACGGTCGATCTCGCGATCCTGCCGCGCGACGATGTCGGAGAGCTCCTCGACCGTGCGTTCGAGATGCGCGAGGCGTTCCTGCAGGCGGGTGCGTTCGTCGGCCATGCGACGGGAGTAGCGCGGACCGCGCGCCGAAGAAAGGGGTCAGGCGGTCTCAAAGGGCGCGGGCAGATCGCCGAGCCGCCTGGCCTCGTCGATGGCGGCGGCAAGATCGCCGGAGATCGCCTCGGAGAGCTGCTCGAAGCTGTCGATGACGAAATAGACCGGCTGCACGATGTCGATCCGGTAGGGCAGCCGCAGCACCTGCATCAGGTCGAATTCGCGCATCTCCGCCTGCCCGGACGTGGCGTGCCGCGCCTCGGACGGCGAGGAGACGATACCGGCGCCATAGGCTCGGAGCCCGTCGGCCGTGCGGATCATGCCGAATTCCACGGTGAACCAGAACAGCCGGAACAGGCGCCAGGAATAGCCCTTGCCGAGCCCGGCGGCGATCATGCCGAAGCGCTCGATGAAATCGGCATAGGCGTGGTTGGTGAGAAGCGGGCAATGACCGAACACCTCGTGGAACAGGTCCGGCTCCTCGATATAGTCCATGTCCTCGCGGCGGCGCAGGAAGGTGGCGACCGGGAAGCGGCGGCGCGAGAGCAGGTCGAAGAACTGCGCGGGCGGGATGATCGCCGGCACACCTTCGACGCCCGCGCCGGTCAGCGCCCGGAGCCGCGCGTCGATCTCGGCGATCTGCGGCACCCGGTCGGCGGAAAGGCCGAGCCGTCCGACGCCGTTGAAATACTCCTGCGCCGCGCGGCCCCGGAGGAAATCCATCTGCCGGGTGAAGAGCTCGCCCCAGACGGCGTCTTCTTCCTCGGTGTAGTCGTAGAAGCCGTCGGGGTCGGGGAGTTTGGACATGTAGGACATGGGGCACACACCTGAACTGTTCGTCCCATCCTGCCCCGAACGCCGTGGAAAAGGCTTTCAACGGCGGCGCGGATTCGCTGGGCTTCGGGAAATTTTTCTGCTATTCTCGATTTCATGAAATTTTCCGATCAGGATCGCGCGTTGCTGCGGCAAATCCAACAGGACTCCTCCCTGTCGCTGGCCGAGCTCGGCGAGCGGGTCGGGATGGCGCAATCCACCGTCTGGCGGAAGCTCCAGGAGTTCGAGAGTGCCGGGCTGATCCGCGGCCGGGTCGCGCTCCTCGACCCGCGCCTCGCCGGCGCGCGGCTCTGCGTCTTCGCCTCGATCACGCTCGAGGACCATTCCGAGGAGGCGGTGGCGGATTTCGCGCGGATCGTCGGCGTGCACCCGGAGATCCTCGAATGCCACGCGGTCTCCGGCACGGCGGACTACATCCTCAAGATCCGGGTGTCGGACGTGGAGGCCTATGAGCAGTTCATGACCCATGTGCTGCTCCGCAACCGCCATGTGCGCTCGGTGGTCTCTTCCTTCAGCCTGCGCGAGGTGAAATACGCCACCGCCCTGCCGCTCTGACGGCGAGGGCGCTCGACCAAAAGGCGCGCCTGCGGCGCATTCCATTCGTCGAGACGGGGGCTCGGCCCCCTCGGCTCTGACGCGCCTCACCCCCGGGATTTCCGGACCCAAAGAAGCGGAGGCGGTGGCTTCGCGGGGACGCGGCGGCTTGCTCCCCTGAGGCGTCCGGGATAGACGACCCGCGCGAGAGGAAGCGGGGCCCGAGCCGATGGCGAAACCGAAGAAGACACCGCGCCCGAAGGCGGAGACGCCGAAGGGGTTTCGGGACTATTTCGGCGCGGAGGTGACCGAGCGGCAGGAGATGCTGGCGAAGATCGCCGAGGTCTACCGGCTCTACGGATTCGAGCCGCTGGAATCCTCGGCCGTCGAGACGGTCGAGGCGCTCGGCAAGTTCCTCCCGGACGTCGACCGGCCGAACGAGGGCGTCTTCGCCTGGCAGGAGGACGCGGAGAGCGAGAAGCCCGGCGACTGGCTGGCCTTGCGCTACGACCTGACCGCGCCCCTCGCCCGCGTCTACGCGCAGCACCGCAACGAGCTGCCGACCCCCTATCGCCGCTACGCCATGGGCCCTGTCTGGCGCAACGAAAAGCCGGGGCCGGGGCGGTTCCGGCAATTCTATCAATGCGATGCCGATACGGTCGGGACGGCCTCGGTCGCCGCCGATGCCGAGATCTGCATGATGCTGGCGGATACGCTGGAAGCGGTGGGCATCCCGCGCGGGGATTACGTGATCCGGGTGAACAACCGGAAGGTGCTGAACGGGGTGCTGGAGACGGCGGCTCCGCTGACAGAGTTCCCCGAAGGTGACGACTTGCGCGGAACGGTAAAGGCAGCGTGGGATCAGGCAACTCGTGATGCGGTGCTCCGCACGATAGACAAGTTCGACAAGGTCGGAGCAGTTGGAGTCCGTGAACTGCTGGGGAAGGGGCGTCTCGACGAGTCCGGTGCCTTCATCGACGGTGTGGGATTGTCGAAAGAGCAGGCAGAACCGGTCCTGACCTTTCTGACCGCGAAGGGCACAACTACTGCCGATACGCTCGCAAGTCTTCGCGCCGCCGTCGGGGCGTCCGAAGTGGGCGCCGAAGGTGTCGACGAGCTTCGCGAATTCGCGGAATTTGTGGGTGCGCAGGGCTACGACCCCGACCGCATCGTCATCGACCCCTCCGTCGTCCGTGGCCTCGGCTACTATACCGGCCCGGTCTTCGAGGCGGAGCTGACCTTCGAGATCACCGACGAGAAGGGCAATCCGCGGCAATTCGGCTCGGTGGCGGGCGGCGGGCGCTATGACGACCTGGTGAAGCGGTTTACCGGGCAGGAGGTGCCGGCGACGGGGATTTCCATCGGCGTCGACCGGCTGCTGGCGGCGCTCAGGGCCAAGGGTCGGATCGGCAGAGAGGCGGCGGGGCCGGTGGTCGTGACGGTGATGGATCGCGAAAGAATGGCCGAGTACCAGGCGATGGCGGCGGAACTGCGCAATGCGGGCATCCGGGCCGAGGTCTATCTCGGCAATCCGAAGAATTTCGGCAACCAGCTCAAATACGCCGACCGGCGCGCGAGCCCGGTGGCGGTGATCGCCGGCGGCGACGAGTTCGAGAAGGGCGTGGTGCAGGTGAAGGATCTGGTCCTTGGCGCGAAACTCGCCGAGAGCGCGAGCCTCGAGGAGTGGAAGGAGCGGCCCTCCCAGGTCGAGGTCGCGCGGGGCGATCTGGTCGCCACCGTCCGGGGCATGCTCGAGGGGCAGTGATGGTCGAAACCGCCGAAACACGCGCCGCCGCCGCGCGGCTCCTGACGCGCTTCGAGGCGCTGGGGGCCGAGCGCGTCGAGGCGGCGATCCTGCAGCCCGCCGGGCCGCTTCTCGACCTCTATGGCGAGGATATCCGCGCGCGCGCCTATGTGACGCAGGATCCCTTGCGGGGCGAGGTGATGCTCCGGCCCGATTTCACCGTGCCGGTGGTCGAGATGCATCTCGCCCGCGGCAACGGCGCGGCGCGCTACACCTATGCCGGCGAGGTCTTCCGCCGCCAGGAAGAGGATGATCGGCGCGCCAACGAATACGTTCAGGTGGGCTTCGAACTCTTTGACCGCGCCAACCCGGCGGCGGCGGATGCCGAGGTCTTCGCGGCGTTTCACGGCATCCTGGCGCCGCTGGGACTGAAACCGGCCACTGGCGATATCGGGCTCCTCACCGCGGCAATCCGCGGGCTCTCGACCACCGAGGCGCGCAAGGGTGCGCTCCTGCGCCATCTCTGGCGGCCGCGGCGGTTCCGGGCGCTGGTGGAAAGGTACCGCGCGTGGCGGCCGGCGACGTCGCTGCACGGCTCGCCCGACAGCCCCGAGATCGGGCTGCGGAGCCGGGCGGAGGTGGAGGCGCGGCTCGCGGCGCTGGCGGCCGACGCCAAGGAACCGCCCCTGTCGGGAATGGAGGCCGAGGTGCTCGACACGCTTCTGCGGCTCAAGGAGACCGCGCCGGTCGTGCTGTCGCAGATCCGCGACATCGCGGTGGATTTCCCGGCCGTGGCGCCGGCGGCCGATGTGTTCTCGGCGCGGCTCGACGCGCTCGCCCGTGCCGGGATCGACGTGGACGCCCTGCCCTTCGAGGCGAGCTACGGGCGGACGACGCTCGAATATTACGACGGCTTCGTGTTCGGCTTCTATGCCGAGGGGCGGCCCGACCTGCCGCCCGTCGCCACCGGCGGCCGCTACGACGCGCTCACCGGGGTGATCGGCGGCGGTGCGGCGGTGCCGGCAGTGGGCGGCGTGATCCGGCCGGGGCTCCTCGGCGAGCTGGGGGTCGCGCCATGACGCTGAAGCTCGGGATCCCGTCGAAGGGCCGGCTGATGTCGAAGACCGCCGACTGGTTCGGCGCGAAGGGGCTCGATTTCACCGCCGACGCGGGCCGGGCCTACACCGCGTCGCTCGGCTTCGACGGGGTGGAGCCGGTGCTCCTTTCGGCGGGCGAGATCCCGCGCGAGCTGGCCGCCGGGCGCATCCACCTGGGCGTCACAGGCATGGACGTGGTGCGCGAGAAGATCCCCGGCTGGGAGATGCAGGTGCGGGAACTGGCGCCGCTCGGCTTCGGGCAGGCGGTCCTGGTGATCGCGGTGCCGGATTTCTGGGCCGATGTGGACACGCTCCACGATCTCGACGCGGCGGCGGCGGCATTCCGGGCGGCGCATGGGCACCGCCTTCGGATCGCGACCAAGTATCACCGGCTGGTGCGGGAATTCCTGCGCGCCGAGGGGGTGGCGGACTACCAACTCGTGGACAGCCAGGGGGCGACCGAGGGGACGGTCCGGAACCTCACCGCCGAGGCGGTGGCGGACATCACCTCCACCGGCGAGACGCTCCGGGCGAACCACCTGCGGATTCTGTCCGACGGGGTGATCCTGAAGAGCGAGGCCGTGCTTTACAAGGCGCGGAACGCGGGCTGGACCGGGGAGACAAGGGGCACCTTGGAGCGGCTGGCGGAACGGCTCGGGCTGGTGCTCTGAGTTTCAAGCCGGGCGCGCCGGCGCCGCTGGGGGAAAATTCTTTGAAAAAAAATTTGGCGATTATATACTTGAGAAAGCAAAATGGAACAGGTAGAGAGGCCGGGACAGGCCGGTATAAAATTCTGTTTTTTTGACGCAAAGAGGAACTGCCTCAAGGAGGCAGTCGCGAAAATCCTCCAAGAGGAGTGTGAAATTGCGGGCGATGAAGGTGTGGCGTATTTGTCTATCATCGCCAGTTTGGTGGCGGAAAGGGTTGTAGATCAATCGCTGCAGATATTGGCCAGCCAAGATCATGGATCGTGTTGCGGCCAAAAAATGAAATCTGATTACATTCCTCAATAATCTCGTGGAAGTCGTGCGCATAGTAGCAATATAGCTTTTGCCTTAGGTTCACGTCATTTTCATCGGTTGCCCTCACCAGTTCGCGGGGGTCCGCAAACAATAGACAATCAGTAAGTGCCCTAGAGTATCCAGGTACCCAATGTGCGAGTTTGTCCCTCTTTTTCCCAGTGATCTTTATCTGCCGAAGTATGACGCGTAGGCGTTCTTGCCTGTCAGGATGGAGCCTTGGGAGAATGGTGGACTCCAAAGCCCGTGTTTTTTCGGCTTTTGTCTGGAATGCAAGGAACATCTCGGCTGCTTGCGTCTTTGAGCCTCCGAAGAAATCTATGTAGCCTTGAAGCATGAAGTACTCAACGGCGCTCCAAGCTCCGATGGCTTGCATCGCCAGACAGGCGAGGTTTGGCCTCGCAAGGAAGGGATCGTCGAAAACGGGTTGGTTTGCTATGGAGTAACCAGCTGTTGACGAAACACTGGAAAGTGGTTGTGGCATGGGAACCGACACATTTGCACAAACTGTGCAAAATCTCCTCAAGATGAAGCCGAAGCCTCATGACGAGGCCAAGGTGGATGATGAGAAGAAGGGCGACGGGCAGAACCGCCGCCCTCCCGCTAGCAGCGCCTCAACAGAGGATGACTAGCACTTGCGGGGCTTGCGACGGGGGTGCGGCTTAACGCGTACCGTCTTGGGCCCAGAAGGCTTGGTCTTGCATCCACAAGACTTGGCCTTGGTTGCCATGGTTACCTCCTTTCCCGGGCGCTCTGCCCGCCACGTTCAGGCAGGGGCACCCGTTGAAGGGCCGGCTATGGCAACCACA
>JBNKWI010000029.1:0-35229 GCA_050299695.1 Paracoccaceae bacterium | reverse complement strand
CTCGCCCTCGGTCTCGGTGTACTGGATCGCGTTCACCACAAGGTTCTGGATCGAGCGCATCAGATAGCGCTGGTCGCTGCGGACCCAGAGCGAGGTCGGGACCGTGCGCAGCCGCACGCCCTTCTTCTGCGCGAGCGGCGCCTGATCCTCGGTCACCGCCTGGATCAGAGTGCCGAGACAGAACTCGGTGGGCGTGAGGCCGGTGCCGGTACTTTCGAGCCGCGAGATGTCGAGCAGCGCGTGCAGGAGGTCCTCCATCGAGGTGAAGGACTTGTCGAGCCGTTGCACCACGTCCGCCATGTCGGTGCCGACGGCCATGTCGAAAAGCGTGGAGATCAGGAGCTTGGCGGCGTTGATCGGCTGCAGGAGATCGTGGCTGGCGGCGGCGAGGAAGCGGGTCTTCGACGAAACCGCGGCCTCGGCCTGTTCCTTGGCGATGCGGAGTTCTTCCTCGACCCGGGCCTGTTCCTCGTATTGCTCGGTCAGGAGCCGGTTCGTCTCGGTCAGCTCGGAGGTGCGCTCCTCGACCCGCTTCTCGAGAAGTTCGGTCGCGCGTGTCTCGAGCGTGGTGTCCTTGATGTCGGCGAGGAACCCCCGGTCGGGCAGGAGGTGGACGTGAAGGTCGAGCACCCGGCCACTCACATGGCGGAGCGTCTCGCGGATATGGCCATGCTGACGCAGCCGGGCCATCCAGGCGTCGAGCCCGTCGAGGTCGACCGAAAGGGCGTAGTTCACGTGGATGAAATCCAGGATCGCCGAGAAGCTCGCACCCTTCTGGATCAGCGTGTAGGGCAAGCCGAGAAGCTCGCGGAACCGATCGTTGTGGATCATCACGGTGCCGGTGCGCGAGAACGTGCAGATGCCGAGGCTGATATTGTCGAAGGCGGCCTGCAGGTAATGGCCCTGCCGGTCGATCAGCTGGTTCTTCTCGGAGCGGTTCTTGCGGACGATCTCGGTGATCTCGGTCAGGAGGACCACGACGTTGTCGTAGCTGGTGTGCTGCTGGCTCACCTGGAACCAGCGGTCGCCGGTCAGCTCGATGACGAAGGATTGCAGGTCCTGCGCCTTGGTCTGCGCGCCGCGTCGGGCTTCCTCCAGCACTGCGCCGGCGGTGTCGTCGAGCCCTTCGAGCGAGGTGCTAAGGGCGAGAAGATCGAAATACTCCTCGATCTTCAGCCCGGGACGGATCCGGTCGGTGGTGTCGGGCAGGAGCGTGCCGAAAAGGTCGTTGCAGACCTGAAGCCGCCCGTCGCTGAACAGCGCGAAGCCACCTTCCATCACCGAGATCGCGTCGGTCAGGTTCTTCTGCGTCCGCTCGCGGACGAAGCGCAGCACCTGCAGTTCGTTCGAGGCGCGTTCGAGGTCGCGCGTCTTCGCCCAGACCTGGCTCTGGAATGCGATGGCCGACTGGAAGGCGGAATACGCCGTGGTGCCGGCCTCGTGCTGGCGGTCAGCGCGGCGCACCAACGCGTCGATGATCTTGGCCTGCCGAGCCACCTGCACGTCGAGCGGGTCGTTCGGGTCGATCAATGGAGGTCCCGCCGCTTGGGCGTGAAGAAGGCCACGCCGACGAAGGTCTGGTTCACATGGACGCCGCAATGCTGCTCGCCATAGGTGTTGAAGCCGAACACACGGCGGGCGCGAAGGATGTCGGAGACCTCCCGGCTCATCTGTTTCTGCTCGATCTCGAGCTTTCTGAGCACGCAGTCGAAGCCGAGGATGAAATCGGGCCGGGTGCCGCGCGCGTCGCGCACGTCGAGGCCGGTTTCGAGGGTCTTCAGGATCTCCTGCTCGTGGCCCAGCCGGAGCAGCAGCCCCTCGTCGATCGCCGAGAGGAACGACAGTGCACCGCCCGGCTCGACACCCTGGATCGCGCGGACATGGAAGAGCGCGGAATTGCGCACCAAGACCGGGTTCTCGGCGAAGACGCTGGGCGAGAGCTCGTCCAGATCTACGCCGACAAGGCGGGCATATTCCGGGGCCGCCGGGGCGCCGTTAATTTCGATGACCAGCCGTTCCTCGGGGTTCGCCTCGGTCACGACCATCCACTCGTTGGTGGGCAGGAAATGATCGAAGCCGAGGCCGGTGAATTCGAGATCGGTCTCGAGAAGGATCAGCACAGCGGCGTTCTCATGAAAGCGCCCGGCGTGGAAAACATGGGTCGCCCGGAAATCAAGCCCGTCGCCGGCGGAACCGCCAAAGACCGGGAGGTCGCCCAGCCCCATCTCGAGCGCCGCGACCAGCACGTCCTCCTGTTTCGACAGTCCGTCGGCGAAGGTGAGCGCGAGGCGGTTCCAGTCCGCCGTCCGATGGAAGCGGGTGGCGAGCTGGCTGGCCGCGGCCGAAATCGCCTGGATCGAGAGCGGCTTGAGCGGGGTCAGGAGCTGCGTGGCACAGCGGAAATGCGCCTTGGGGAAGGCGATCAGGAGGAGCGCGTCGTTCTCGTAACCGTCGCGGGCGATCTGGCCGGCTGTGGTACAGCCGAAGACCGGCACGCCTCCCAACGCGGCGTTCAGCGCCTGGGCCAAAGGGTCGAGCGGCAGGGTGTTCGGCACGAAGGCCAGAACGAAACAGGTCTGGTCCAGGTCGATTCTCGCCGAGGCCTCGCGCACCGCGGCCCATGCGTCGCGAAGCGTGGACTGTCCCACCCCGACGGTGGATGGCCCTGGAAGCACTTTCAGCATCGCGCTCCCTCCTTCTTGGCCCCGCGTTAGACTGCCTCGTCGAGATTGGCGCTTTCGACGAGCACGGCCGCCTGGGTCCGGTTCTGCACACCGAGCCGGCGGAGCAGCGCGGTGATATGCGCCTTCACGGTCGCCTCGGCGAGTTGCAGTTCGTAAGCGATCTGCTTGTTCGGCTTGCCGGCGCAGATCAGCTTCATGATCCGGGTCTGCTGCGGCGTCAGCTCGGCGACGCGCTGGCTGATCGCATGAACGTCGGGCGGCAGCGAGGGATCGCGCCGTGCCTGGGCGTATTCGGGCGGCAGGTACTTGCGGCCGGCACTCACCACGCAAAGCGCGTGCTGCATCACCTGGGACGAGGCCTCCTTCGGCAGGAATCCCGCGGCACCCTCCGCCATCAGCGCATGAACCAGCTCGGGCGAGGTCAGCGCCGAGATCACCAGGATCGGCGTGTCGGGCATCCGGTCACGCAGGCGGAGGAAGCCGGAAAGACCGGTCACGTCCGGCAGCTTCAGGTCGAGCATCACCAGGTCCGGACGAAACGCCGCCCCCACCATCTCGAGTCCGTCGCAGAGCGTGGTTGCGGTCTCGACGCGGCAATCCTGAAAGGCACGCCGCAACGTCGAGGCCAAAGCGTCGCCATAGAGCGGGTGATCGTCGATCACCAGTACCGCCTTGACGCCGCACGGGATCGGATCCCCGGCTTCTGTCTTCATGACATGTTCCTCCCGACGACAAGGGTAACAACAAGCCGACAGGCAACGCAAGATTGCTAACCGCGGACGATGTTCCCGGGTTTCAAAGTTGCGCGGTCGGCAGCCGGGTGGGCCGCCAGGAAACGCCGGGTGAAAGCGCGCGGGTCAAGCGGCGGGGCGGCGCGTCGGAACACCGCGCTGTCGAGTTCGGCAAGAAGCGCTGCGCGGTCTTCCCCGCCGTCCCGGCGAAGGAGAGTCGCCGCGTGGCGCCGGAGCGCGGCAATGTCACCCTGTCGCGCCGCCCGGCGAAGGCCGCGGCGTTCCGGATCCAGCGCGGAGATCCGCGCGGGGTCGAGCAACTCGCGCCCTTTCAGCCTCAGGACCAGCACGATCAGGAACGCCAGCGCGGCCACCGAGGCGGAAGGCAATATGGAGAGCTTCACCGCGACCGGCGCGCCGGTCCGTGCCGGAGGCAGCGCGGTTTCATCCATCGCGACGCGTTGGGCCGAGATCGTCGCCGTATGCGCCTGGCGCGTGGTGGTGTCGAAATAGTCGAAAGTAACGGGTTCGATGATCGCCAAGGTTCCGTTGGTGGGGCGGATCGTCCATCGCCAGAACGCCACCGCCACCGGCCCGTGCGGCGACAACTCGACCAAGCGCTTTTCCGGATGCGGGAAGATCAGCGCCGAGGGCGAGGTCAGTTCCGGCATCGGCGGCAGCATTTCGGGCGAGACCCCGACCGCGGTGACGCGGATCACCCGCAGCACGCCCTGCCCTTCCGCCAGCCGGTCGGGCGGGTTCGACCACTCGTCGGAAATCTCCAGCCGTCGGACCGGGAACCACCAGCCCGAGACCTCGGGTGCCGGCTCGACCTGGATCGTCACCGGCTCGGACCCGACGGTGTGATCGAACCAGTTGTCGTGTTCGTCGGTGAGGGTCAGATGGTGCGCGAAGGGCCCGATGGTGAGCGTGCCCGCGCGATCCGGGAACAGCGCCATGCGTCGGCGGAAATTCTTGACGGTACGTCCGTTCAGTTGACTCTCGTACCAGTGGTCGCTGCCGAGCTGCATCCAGTTGAAGCCCTCAAGGTCCGGCTGCTCCAGCTTTTCGCGGGTGATGTGGCGGCGGTAGATGCCGTGGATCTCGATCAGGACCATTTCGCCCTGGTAGGGCGCGGCGGAACCCTCTTCGACGGTGACCTTCAACTCTAGATCGTCGGGGGCGACGGTACTGGATTGGGCCACGGCCAGCGCCGGGACCAGAAGGAGGAACAGAAGCGCGGCGAACCGTCTCATTCGGGATCCTCCGGGTCGGGCGGGGCGAGGCCCAATTGTTGCCGGCGCTTGCGCTCATGGGCGATGCGGGCAGCGAGATACTCGCCGGGCACATCCTCGAGCGCCATGAGCCAGCGCCGGTTCGCGACCATGAAGCGGTCGTCGAAGATCCTGCGCACAGGGCGGGGGCCGACGCTGTTGAGCTCGGGCAGGCCGAGAAGCGCGCCGGTATTGGTTACACCGTCGCCGGTGCTGGCGGCCCGGGCGTTGCCTTCGCCGATGAACGACTCGACGGGAGGGTCTTCGCCGCCGTCCTTCTCGGCGAACCAGGCGATCGGCGTATCGGGGTCGAGCGCGAGGCCGGCGTAATAGGCGGCGAGCAGGTCGAAATTCGCGGAGGCGCGGTCGTCGCCGCGAAGCCGTGCCGCATCCCAGGCTTCGAGCGCGGCGGCGTATTTGCCCTCCCGCGCCTGCGCATTGCCGAGATTGTACCGGTCGCGGGCGGCGGAGAAGGCGTCAGCCGCCTGGTCGTAGCGGCCGGCGCGGTATTCGGCGACGCCGCGCCAATCGGGATCGTCGAATAAGGGGGCGGCGAGGCCCGGGAAGCCGAGAGCGAGAGCGAGTCGGCCGAAGGGTGCCGTGCCACCGCCCAGTGCCGCTGCGAGGGCAAGGCAGACAAACGCGGCGGCGAGGGGCATCCAGCGGGTCATGCCGGCCTCCGGAACAGGAGCAGCGCAGGCAGGAGCGCGAGGAGAAGGAGGTAACGGCCGAGATCGGCCCGGAAGAGGAGCGGATAATCCTGCCGTTCGAGCCGGGTGCGGGCGTCCTCGGCCAGGAAGGTGGCGAGCGCGGTGCCGTCTTCGAGACCGAAGGCGCGGCCCTTCCCGGCTTCCGCCAGGGGCGCGAGCGACGGATCCGGCGAAACGACCGAAAGCCGCGCGCCGCGGGAAGCGATGGCGGCGGCGGCCTTGTAGGAAGCGGGGCCGATCCCGCCGCCATCGGTCAGGAGGATCACGTCGCCGGCAATGATCCCGGCCTCGTCGAGCATCCTCGCGGCAAGGGCGAGGCCGCGGTCGGGCCGGCTGCCCGGATCCGGCACGGTTTCGGTATCGACAAGCGAAAGGGTGAGGCCGACCTGCCTGGTGTCGGCGGTCATGTCGCTCGCCACATAGGCGTCGCCCGCGAAGACGACGAGCGCGCCGGGGCGCGCGCCGAGCGCGGCCAGCCCGACCCGGCCCATGGTCCGCAGCGCCTCCCAGCTCTCGCTGCCGGTGGCCGAGGGCGAGGCGTCGAGGACGAAGACCACGCCATCGAGATTGCGGAACGCAGCGGCATCGCGGCGCTCGATGGCGGGGCCCGACAGTGCGATCGCCGACAGAGCGGCTGCGGCGAGCGCGGCGAGGCCGGTCGGGCCGGGGCGGGCGCGGTCGATCCGGCCGAGCGCGGCAAGCGCGGCGAGGAGTGCCGGGTCGATCACCCGCGACCAATCGCCCGCGTCGCGGCGGCTGCGCCAGAGCCAGGCGGCGAGACCGGCGATGACAGGCAGCGCCAGGAGCCATTCCGGCCGGAGGAGGACGAGATCGAGCCCCGTCATCCAAGACGCTCCCGCCAGGCGAGACCAAGGCAGAGCACGGCGGCCGCGGCGGCCGGCCAGATCCAAAGCGCGCGGTAGACTTCGGCGGCGAGGCCGTCGCCCACTGTAGGTTCGAGCCGGTCGAGCGCCCCGGTGACAGCGACGAGGTCGTCGGTGGTACGAACGCGGAAGCTTTCGCCGCCCGAAAGCTCGGCGACGGCGTTGAGCGTGGCGGCATCGACCACGCCGTGCTCGCCGGGTTCGGCGGCTTCGAGATCCTTCGGGCCGAGCGCGATGGTGTGGACCCGGATGCCCATGTCTGCGGCAAGCCGGGCGACGCCGCGCGGGTTGGTGGCGCCGGAATTGTTCACGCCGTCGGAAAGGAGGATCACCACGCGGGTCTTCGCCTCGGAATGTTCCAGCCGTTTCAGCGCAAGCCCCAGCGCGTCGGAGATGTTGGTGGCGCGTCCCGAGATACCGATCTGCGCCTCCTCGATGCGCTGGGCGACGGCCTCGGTGTCGAAGGTGAAGGGGGTGGCGTAGTAGGCGTCGGAGCCGAACACGATCAGCGCGACCCTGTCGCCGGCGCGGCGGCGGACAAAATCGGCGCCGACCTTCTGGACGGCCTCGAGCCGGGTGACCTGGCGGCCGTCGAGGTGGAAGTCGTCGCGGACCATAGAGCCCGAGAGGTCGATGGCGATGGCGAGGTCGCGACCGGAGACTTTCAGCGCGGCGATCGGCTCGAGCTGGCGCGGACCAGAGAGCGCGAGGACGAGGAGCGCCCAGATCAGGGCAGGAAGCGCGAGGTGGCGGAGGCCCCGGGCGGCGGCGGCATCGCCGCCCACGGAGAGGCGCGTGCCGATCCGTTCGGGCACCGAGAGCGCGCCGCCGCCTTGTGCGCGGGGCGGCAAGAGCAAGAGCGCAAGGAGCGGCAACGGCAGCAAGAGGAGCGCGAGGGGATCGGCGAGCCCGATCATTCGAGAGCTTCGAGGGGCGGCAGGCCGCCCTTGCGGTAGAGATCGGCCGCGAGGTTCGCGTAGCGCGCAGGGTCGTCGCGTTTCAGACGGCGGAGAGCGGCGCGGCGGCACGCGTCCTCGGTGCCTTCGTCGAGTTCGCGTTCGCCGGGGTCGGCGCGGGCGGGCCGCGCCATGCGGGCGCGGGTGACGAGGCGCAGGAGCGCGGCCAGAAGAAGCGCGGCGGCGATGCCGAGCCCGGCGGCTGCGAGGAGATCGGCGGCGAGCCCGCCGGGGGAGCTGGACGGGAGGCGGATGTCGTTGAGCCCCGCCAGCATGGCCTCTTCTGTAAGCGCGCGTTCGGCCATGTCAGGGCGCCCGGTCTTCGGGGAAGGCGGTGGCCAGGAGCGCCGCGGTCCGGGCGAGCGGCGCACCGGCGTCGAGCGGCAGGACCGGGTGCCCGGCAATCCGGGTCCCGGACGGCGGCGGGCTCTCACCGGCTACGCGCACCCGGCGGCGGCGGCCGTCGGGGAGGCGGATCGGGTAGGTACCGGGCGGGAGCAGGTCGGTCGCGCCGTCGCGCACGTGGAGGAGCCGCGGCACCCGGCGCTGGGCGAGCTGGCCGAGGCGTTCGTCGAGATCGGCGCCGGGGGCGTCGAAGCCCGAGGCGACGACCACCTCGGCTCCCACCGGCGCGAGTCGCGCGGCGCGGGTGAGGCCCTCGGCAAGGGTCGGCTCTTCGGCGACCTGCCCAGCCGCAGCGGCCTCGAGCGCCGCCCCATGGGCGCGGACCATGCCGCCGATCACCGCGAGCATGCCGCGCGCCCGGCCCCGGATCGGCACCGCCACCGGCCCCTCGGCGGCGAGCGCGAGGAGCCCGACGCGGCCGCCCTCCGCGACCGCGCACCAGCCGATCAGCGCCAGCGCCTCGGCGGCGGCCACCGAGCGGAGCGCCCGGCGCGTGCCCCAAAGCATCGACGGCCGGAAATCGGCGACAAGGAGGGTCGCGCGGTCGCGTTCCTCGTGGAAGGTGCGGACATGGAGCGTGCCGGTGCGCGCCGTGCTGCCCCGGTCGAGATGGCGCACGTCGTCGCCTTCGACATATTCGCGGACATCGGCCATTTCCTGTCCGTGGCCGCGCTTGCGGGTGGCGAACCCGCCGGGCAGCGCCGAGGCCGGCGCGGGCAGTCGGCGCCCGGCGCCCTCGTGACGGAGCGCGATCAGCGCCTCCGCGGCGAGCGCGATCCCGGGCGCCCCGAGCGCCGCGCTCATAGCGGCTCGACCGCCTTGAGGATCTCGGCGACGAGACCGCGGGCGGTGCGCCCCTCCGACTGCGCCCGCCAGGTGAGCGCCATCCGGTGCGCGAGCGCGTCGCCGGCAAGCTCGGCCACGTCCTCGGGAAGCGCATGGTCGCGCCCCCGGAGCCAGGCACGGGCCTTGGCCGAGGCCGCCAGCGCCAGCGAGCCCCGGGGCGAAACCGCGTGCTCGACCTCGTCGGCGAAGGGCGCGGTGCGCGTGGCGGTGACGAGCCGCACAATGTAGTCGCGCAGGGGGTCGGCGAGATGAACCCGCATCGCCTCTTTCCGGGCGGCGCGGACATCGGCCAGCGTGGCGCGGGCGCCGGGCGTCGCGGCGCCGGCCCCTTCCGCCTCGACAAGGTCGAGGATCTTCCGCTCGGTCGCCGGGTCCGGCATTTCGAGCACCACGTGCAAGAGGAACCGGTCGAGTTGCGCTTCGGGGAGCGGGAAGGTCCCGTCGTGTTCGATCGGATTCTGGGTGGCGACGACGATAGATGGGTCGGGCAGGATATGGGTCTCGGTGCCGCTGGTGACTTGGCCCTCAGCCATCGCCTCGAGAAGCGCGGACTGCACCTTGGGCGGGGCGCGGTTGATCTCATCGACAAGGATCAGGTTGTGGAATACGGGGCCGCGGACGAATTCGAAATTGCCGGTAATGGGCCGGAACACCGGGGTGCCGGTGAGGTCGGAGGGCAGGAGGTCGGGCGTGCATTGGATCCGGGCGAAACCGCCCTCGACTGCTTGGGCGAGCCATTTCACCGCGCGGGTCTTGGCAAGCCCGGGCGCGCCCTCGACCAGAACATGACCCCCCGCGAGGAGCCCGGTCAGCAGCCGTTCGATCAGCGTCTCGTGGCCGACAAGCCCGGCCGATAGATGCGACCGGAGCGCGCCGAAGCCGCCCGCTTCCGCAATGGCGTCCATGTTTCCTCCCCACGTGAATGTACCGAGCCTAGCGCGACGGGGCGCAGGCACAAACATATCCCAAGGTCTAATTTTCCACGACGCAGCCGGGATCGAGGATTTCCGCGTGGCCGGGCTTGGTGGCGGTGGTGTCCGCACTCGCCAGAAGGTCGTCGAAATGCGCGTCGATATAGTCGAGGAATTCCGGGGTGTTGGTGTTCTCGACCGGGGCCTCCGCAATGGCGTGCAGCATGAAGAGATCGAACCGGCAGAGACCGCTCGGGGTGGAGCGGAGGAGCCCCTCCATGAAGGCCGGCGAATCCCAGGGCAGTTGGCGGAGGTTCACAGGGAATTCCTGGAGCTTCGAGACGAAGGCGAGGCGCCGGTCGATCTGCAGGATGTCCATGCCGAACGTGTAGGCCTGGTAGAGCTCCTCGACGAGGATCGAGGCATAGAAACGGGCTTCGAGCGGCGAGAGCGCCGCACCTTCGGCGGGCTGCTTGACGATCAGATGCGTAGCCTGGCCACGGCGGCCGAAGAAGGTGGCGGCCTGTCCGGGCGAGACCACGTATTGCCGGCGGCTGTGGGCGAGCCCGAGCCCGTAGACATGATCGAGCCGGTCGAGATCGCTTCCGAACGCGTCGAGCGGGACCTGGCGCGAGTATAGCCGGAGATAGATCGTGCGGCCGGTTCCGCAACCGTCGAGATCGGCGCCGGCATAGCGGATCGGGGTGCCCTTTCCGAAGATGCTCGCGGTGAGGCCGGTGAACTCGCGAAGCACAGCCTCTGTCGCCTCGTGGGGCTTTTCGCCGACGACGCAGATCGACGCCCCCGAGAGCACATGGCCGTTGATATGCATCTCGACGCTGGCCGGGTCGCGGCCCCAGATCGCGCTGCGCAGCTCGTAGACCCAGCCACGGCGGGCGAGATCCAGAAAGGTTGCGCGGTCGGAGGCCGCCGCGACTGGCGCGGCAGCGAGGGCGAGGCAGGCGAAAGCGAGCAACCGTCCGATCATCGCGGGCATTTCTCTCCGCGCGGGAAGATAGCGCCTGCCGTGCGCTTTCCAAACCTTCAAGTGCGGAGCGCGGTGACACGGCGGGCGAGCCAGCTCAACTCCTCGTCGGCGATGCCGAGATCGTCGAGATGCGCGGCGGTGTTGAAGAGATATTCGTCGTTCGGGCCGCGCCCGCCGGCGGCCGTGGCGATGATCCGCGCTTGCTCCTCAAGCGGCAGGCCGCCGCAATACTGGGCGTGGTCGCGGTCGACGACATAGGCGAGCGCCTCCACCGCGCGGCCGTCTTCGAGCCGAAGTGGCACGGTCTTCTCCAGATAGGCCGAGGAAATCAGTTCGCGCTCGCGCAGGTAGGCGAGGACCGGGCCGGTCTCGGACGACGCCACGCGGAACGCCACGCCCTCGCAGCCCGCGCCGGGATGCGCGTCGAGCGCGAGGACCAGCCCCGGCGCCTCGGGCGTGCCGCGGTGGTGGATCGAGCGCATGCAGAAACTGCGGGCATAGTCGCGGAGCCGCGCGATGGCCCGTTCCTCAAAGCCGAAACCGGGATTCCAGATCAGCGAGGCATAGCCGAATACCCACAGGTCGCCCTCGTCGTTCATCGCACTGGTCCTCTTGCCGGTGCACCCTTAAAACACCAGCCTGGACAGGGACGAAAGGGGTGCGATGCGGAAACTGGCATGGCTCGCAGTGCTCGCGGCGGCGCTGTGGTCGGGCTACTGGTATGCCGGCGCTCGGGGCATCGAGCGCGGTCTGGCCCTGTGGCTGGAGGCGCGTCGCGCCGAGGGCTGGCAGGCCGAAGCGGCCGGGATCGAGACCGCGGGCTTTCCCTTCGCCTTCGAAACCACGGTCACCGGGATCGCGCTCGTGGACCCGGAAACCGGGCTGGGCTGGGAAGCGCCGGAGTTCCGGTTCGGCGCCCCGGCCCATGCGCCGACGCGGGCCCATGCCTACTGGCCGCAGACCCAGCTCCTCCTGACGCCGCGGGAGCGAATCGACATTGCCGCGAGCGAGATGCACGCGGCGCTCGGGCTGGTTCCAGGGCCGAGATTCATGCTCGATAATGTGGAGTTGGCGCTTTCGGACGTGGTGCTGGCTTCGTCGGCGGGCTGGCGGGCCTCGCTCGGGACGGGGTCGCTCATGACGGCGCGGACGGACGAGGATCCGCTGGCGCACGACATCCGCTTCACCGCGCAGGACGTGGTGCCGGCGCGTTTCGTGCTCCTGGCGCTCGACCCGACCGGCCGGCTACCCGAGGAAATCGCTGAAATGGACCTCGACCTGCGCGCCGGATTCGACGCGCCCTGGGACCGGCAGGCAGTCGAGGCGCGGCGGCCGCAACCCGTACGGCTCGACCTGCGCCGGTTGAAACTCCTGTGGGGTGCGATGCAGATCGAGGCGGCGGGGTCGGTCACGGTGGATGCCAACGGCGTGCCCGAAGGGTCGATCACCGTGCGTGCGGTGAACTGGCGCGAGATGCTGGAGATCGCGGCCGGCGCGGGCTGGGTCCCGGCCGAGCTGGTGCCCGGCATCGAGGAGGGGCTGAGCCTGCTGGCTGGGCTGACGGGCAACCCGCGCACGATCGACGCGCCCCTGAGCTTCCGGAACGGGATCGTGGCGATCGGGCCGGTTCCGCTCGGCCCGGCGCCGGTCCTGAAGATCCGCTGAGGCCGCGCCCGCGGGCTATTGGCAGAACGGACCCGACCGGTAGCCAGCCACGTCGAAGTGAAGATGGTCGCGGTGGAAACGGTCGGCTTCGGGGCCCAGCACCGTTCCAAAGGTTCCGCAGGCAGCGCCGTGCATCCGGCGCAGCATGCGCCGGTCGCGGCGGCCGCCATTCCACCCCTCGAGCACCGTCACGGTGCGGCCGCTCGCGAAGGTAAAGGCCGAGAGGTCGATGGCGTTGCCCTTGGCATGTTCCGAGATCCGCGCGCCGGGGCGGCTGTTCCGGGTCCGGCAGGCATAGCTCGCTGCGACCCGCATCGAGACGAGCCGCTCGCCCCGCGCCTCGGCCGCCGGAATCGCCGCGCCGCGAACCCAGCGGTCGAGCGCGCGGACAGTGGGACAGCTGACCAGCGCCGGCTGGCTGAGCGAGATCCCGGCCACCCGCGTGATTGAAACCGGGCGCGCAATGCCGCAGGCACCGCCATCGCGGAACGGCGCGCGCTCTTCACCGACAACGCCCGGCACGCCGCAAAGGCCACCGAGCGTCTCGCCATGCCCGCCGACGCAGGCCGAGAGCGCCGCCAGGAGCAGCGCCGCGATCCCCAGGGCTCGCCTCACCGGTCCTTGGCTCCGCGACCGAAATCGGGCGCTGCGGTGTCCTGGCCCGCGTCGATGATGCCGCGTCGGATCGCGCGGGTGTGGGTGAAATAGTCGAAGAGGTGCTGTCCGTCGCCAGTGCGGATAGCGCGTTGCAGTGCGAAGAGCTCCTCGGTGAAGCGCCCGAGGATCTCCAGCGTCGCCTCCTTGTTGGTCATGAACACGTCACGCCACATCGTCGGATCGGACGCCGCGATCCGCGTGAAGTCGCGGAACCCCGCGGCGGAGAACTTGATTACTTCCTGTTCGGAGACCCGGCGGAAATCGTCGGCGACACCCACCATGGTGTAGGCGATAAGGTGCGGGACGTGGCTGACGACGGCGCAAACCAGGTCGTGATGCTCGACCTCCATCCGCTCGGTGTTGGACCCGAGCCCTTGCCAGAAGCGCTCGAGCCTTTCCACGGCACTGACGTCGGCGTTCTCGGGCGGGACGATCAGGCACCAGCGGTTGTCGAAGAGCTCGGCGAAGCCGGCTTCCGGCCCGGAGTGCTCGGTGCCGGCCATCGGGTGTGCCGCCACGAAATGCACGCCCTTGGGGACATGCGGCGTCACGGCATCGAACACCGACTGCTTGACCGAACCGACATCCGAGACGGTGGCGCCTGGTTTGAGCGCCGGTGCGATCTCGGCCGCGACCGCGCCCATCGCCCCCACGGGCACGCAAAGCACCACGAGGTCGGCGCCCTCGACCGCCTCGGCGGCGCTTTCACAGACCCGGGTGACGAGCCCGATACGGGCGGCGGTCTCGCGGGTCTTCGCGGTTCTGGCGTAGCCCGTAATCTCGCGCACCAGACCGGCGCGCTGCATCGCGAGGCCCATCGAGCCCGCGATCAGGCCGAGGCCGATCAGCGCCACCCGGTCGTAGATCGGTGTCATGCCGCGGCCTCCCGCCAATGGGTCAGCGCCTCGATCACGGCGCCGGTCTGGTCCGCGTCACCCACGGTGATCCGGAGACCTTCTGGAAAGCCATATCCCGCGACCCGCCGTACGATGATCCCGCGCGCCTGCAGGGCCGCATCGGCCGTGGCCATCTCCTCCGCGTCGGCGAAACGCGCCAGCACGAAATTCGTGTGGCTCTCGTCACAGGCGAGGCCGAACTGACGCAGTGCGCCGGTGAGGCGCTGTCTTTGGCTGGCGTTGAGCGCGGCACATTTCGTGACCCAGTCACGGTCGCGCACCGCTGCCTCGGCGGCCGCGAGTTGTACGCCGCTCAGGTTGAAGGGCTGGCGCAGGCGGGTCATCACCTCGATCAGGGTCCGCGGCCCGTAACCCCAGCCGATCCGCAGCCCGCCGAGCCCATAGATCTTGGAAAAGGTCCGCGTCATCAGCACGTTGGGCCGGCTACCGGCGAGCGCGGCGCCGCCGTCGTAGCCTTCGGCGTATTCCGCATAGGCCGCGTCGATCACCAGGATCACGCTCTTGGGCAACCCGTCAGCCAGCCTTTCCAGTTCCGCGGCGGGCAGGATTGTGCCGGTCGGATTGCCGGGGTTGGTCAGAAGCACGATGCGGGTGCGCTCGGTCACCGCGCTGAGGATCGCATCGACATCCACGGTCCGGTCGCGTTCGGGCACCGAGACCGGCGTCGCGCCCGCCATGTGGGCCAGGATCGGGTACATCGAGAACCCGTGTTCGGTATGAATGATCTCGTCGCCCGGCCCGCTGAAGCCGAGACAGACGAATTGCAGCACTTCATCCGAACCCACGCCGCAGATGATCTGGTCGGGATCGAGATCGTGCACTTCGCCGATCGCGGTGCGCAACGCGGCATGATCGGTCGGCGGGTAGCGATGCGCCCGTGTCGTCGCCTCAAGGATCGCCGCCTGCGCCGAGGGCGGCGGGCCGAACGGGTTTTCGTTCGACGAGAGCTTCAGGACGTCGGCTCGCCCCTCGATGCTGCTCTGCCCGCCCACATAGAGCGCAATGTCGAGGATGCCGGGCTGCGGGCGAATGTCCGAGGTCATGTCTCACACGGGGAACTGCAATCGCACGGGCCGCCCCGCGCTTGGGTCCCCGGTGACTACCATCTTGGCGGGAACGGTCAACCTGAGGAATCAGCCAACGCACCGCGATGGGCGCGAAAAGCCGTACGGTTCCACTGGCTTTTCGTGACCGCACTATTGAAAGCGTTGGCGTATCAACCGGTCCAGCACCATCGTCCCGCCCACCGGCTCCGACTCCATTCGAACTGCGTCAATGGCAACCGTAAGCGCATCGACGGATGCCGACATGCAATCGCGCCGGGCCACGTCGCGGAGGTCCTGCAGCAACATCACCATCCAGTTCTCGCGCGGCTCTACCACCATCCCATGAATCCCAGCCGTTTGAGTGTTCGCGCGGCAAGTAGGCTAGGCGCGTGCCATTCGGCTGGCCAGCCCGAAGCGCTTTCGGCGCTGCAAACCCGGATTTGCACATTTGCAAGAGGAGTCATTCTTGGCGTCTCACTTCCCAGGAACCGCACCTTGGCCGATTTCCTCGGGCCGCATCGCCTGTTCCAGAAACTGAACCGCGAGCCGGACCGCAGGATCCCTGCGGCGGGATTCATGATAACTCAACCAGACTGGAAGCGAGGCGAGCGGTCCGACGCCAGAAACCTCCGTCAGCTCTGCATCCTGATCGACGATCGAGCGCGCCAGGGGAGCGACAAGAGGATAAGACCTGACGATCGTCCGGGCCGCGTTGAAGCCCTCGATCTCGACTTTGGGCGGGCTGCCGAAATGCGCCCGAAGCTGCTGCGTCGGCGGGCTGTCGCGTTCAGAAAGAAGGACGTTGAGCCAGCCTTCGAGCCGCTCCGAATGGCGCTTTCCGCAGGCCGGCACGATTTCGAGCGATTTGAAGAGCCGGCGCACGATTCTGCCCTCGTTCGGCTCTTCGAAACTCAGCCGGATATCGCATTCGTTGAGCGCGAGACTGCATTTCCGCGTGTCGAACCGGAACCGTACCAGCGGATTCCGTTCGAAGAAGGCGGCGAGACCGTCAACGATCCCGCAACGCAGAAGCTGCATGGCGCAGCTGATCCGGATCTGCACCTGAAGGTCCGTTTCGCGGTCATTCGCGTTCGAACGGGTGATCTGCGCGTTGAAGCGTTCGGCGATTTGCGCCAGTTCCGCGCCAGTCTCCGTCACCGCCCACCGGTTGCCTTCCTTGATGAACAGCGGTTCGCCGACCTCTTCCGACAGCCGGTGCAGACGGCGTGAAACCGTCGCCACGTTGGTCTTCAGAACCTTGGCGGCATCGCTCATCGTCCCGTGTCGGTAAAGCGCGTGACAGAACTTGAGATCGTCCCAATTCTTCATCGAGTTGTTGGACTGCCCGTTCTCGTTGCGGTTGCGCAAAGATAGCGCTACGGCAGAGACCCACAACTTGTCCGATAGTACAACTCTAGGTCGCAAGAACGTTTCTGAAGAGCCAGGGATCCGTTTCGTCAATGTCTTCGGGGAAGTGTTGCCAGCGGTCGCGCAACGGCGTCCAGTCGGTGTAGTGCGCCTCGACCGGCCCGAGATAGGGACGCTGCACCTCGAGGCAGCGGGCGTGGTCCATCTCGTCGGTCTCGACGATCCCGGCCTTGGGGTTCTCGAGCGCCCAGACCATGCCGGCAAGCACGGCCGAGGTCACCTGGAGGCCGGTGGCGTTCTGGTAGGGGGCGAGTTCCATCGTCTCGGCGTTCGAGAGCCGCGAACCGTACCAGAGCGCGTTCTTCTCGTGGCCGTAGAGCAGGACGCCCAGTTCGTCGATTCCCTCGACGATCTCGTCGGCATCGAGAATGTGGTGCTTCGTCTGCTGTTGGCCTGAGCCGAACATCTCGTGCAGCGACAAGACCGCGTCGTCGCAGGGATGGTAGGCGTAGTGGCATGTCGGCCGGAACTCGGGATCGGCGCCGGAGCCCACGGTGAAGTAATCCGCGATCGAGATCGCTTCGTTGTGAGTGACGAGAAAGCCGAATTGCGGGCCAGGCGTGGGGCACCAGGTGTGAACGCGGGTGATCGCTCCGGGACGCTCGAGCCAGATCCCGGCCTGGCAGCCTGTCTCCTGGCGATGGCCGTTTTCTGGGAACCAGGTCTCATGCGTGCCCCAACCGAGCTCGGCCGGCTGAAATCCCTCGGAGATGAAACCCTCGACCGACCAGGTGTTGACGAAGACATTGCGCGGCCGCGGCTGGCGGCGGGCCTGGGTATCGCGCTCGGCGATATGCACGCCCCTGACGCCCAACGCCTGCATCAGCCGCGCCCAACCGTCTCGGTCCGTCGGCGCAATCACCTCCCGGCCGGTATCGCGGGCGAGGGTGAGGAGCGCCTCCTTGACGAACCAGCTCACCATCCCCGGGTTCGCGCCGCAGCAGGACACCGCCGTGGGGCCGCCCGGATTGCGTGCCTTCTCGTCGCGAACCGCCTGGCGCAATGCGTAGTTGGTGCGCGCGGCGTTGTCCTCGGTGTCGAAGTAGAAGCCCGCCCAGGGCTCGACCACGGTGTCGATATAGAGCACCCCGATCTCGCGGCAGAACTTCATGATGTCGAGCGAGGACGTGTCGACCGAGAGGTTCACGCAGAACCCCCTGCCCTCCGCGAAGAGCTCTCCCAGCACCGCCCGGTAATTGTCGCGCGTCAGTTCGGTGTCGAGATAGTTGATCCGGTGCTGCTTCAGGAAGGTATGGTTGCCCGCGTCCGGTTCGATGACGGTGAATTTCGAGGCGTCGTAGTCGAAATGCCGCTCGATCAGCGGCCAGGTGCCCTTGCCGATGGAGCCGAAGCCGATCATCACGATGGGCCCGTCGATCCGCCCGTAGATGGGATAATTCGTCATTTCGCCCGGTCCCCCTCCGCAATTCCTGACGCGGGCGTGACTATCGGTTTCGCGAGCGAATGCAAACCGACCAATGTCGGACCGTTGATCTCCGGTGGCTCTTCGCCATAGTTGCAGCCAACCAAGATGCTGACTCCGAAGATCCTCACCACCCTGCGCGGCTACGGCCTGCATGCTTTCGGCGCCGATGCGCTTGCCGGGCTGACCGTGGCCATGGTCGCGGTGCCCCTGAGCCTTGCCATCGCCATCGCCTCGGGCGCCGATCCGGCGCAGGGACTCGTCACCGCAGTGGTGGCTGGATTCCTGATCTCGGCGCTGGGCGGCAGCCGGGTGCAGATCGGCGGGCCGACGGGCGCCTTCATCGTCGTGGTGTTCGGAGTGATCCGCGATCACGGCATCGATGGGCTGGTGGCAGCAACCTACCTCGCGGGCATTATTCTTCTTGTGGCCGGCTGGTTCCGGGTCGGCTCGCTGATCCGGATGATTCCCGAGGCCGTGATCGACGGCTTCACCATCGGCATCGCGGTGATCATCGCGGCGAGCCAGATCAAGTTCCTGTTCGGCCTCCATCTTGCCAGCGAGCCGGCCGACATGCTGGGCAAGATTCCGGCGCTCTGGGCCGCTCGCGAGAGCTTCAACCCGGCCGCGGCCGGCATCGCGCTCGTCGCCATTGTGGCAATCGTCGTGCTGCGCCGCGCTGCGCCGCGCTTTCCGGGCCTGATCGTCGCGGTCGCGCTCTGTTCGGCCGCAGTGCCGCTTCTTGGTCTCGACGTCGAAACCATCGCCGGCCGCTACGGCGCGCTGCCGAGCACGCTGCCCACGCCCTCCCTGCCGGACTTTTCCCTGTCGCGCTTCGTCGAACTCATGCCCTCGGCGCTGCTCATCGCCTTCCTCGCGGGGATCGAATCGCTGCTCTCGGCGATGGTGTCCGACCGGATGATCGGCGGCAGCCACCGCCCCAATGCCGAGCTGATCGCCCAGGGCGCCGCGAATATCGGGTCGTCGCTGTTCGGCGGGCTGCCCGCCACCGGCGCCATCGCGCGGACCGCGACCAATGTGAATGCGGGCGGCCGCACGCCGGTCGCGGGCATCGTCCATGCAATGGCCGTTCTGGCGGCGATCCTGTTCCTGTCGGACCTGACCGGACGGCTCGCCATGCCGGCGCTGGCGGGGCTCCTGGTGCTGACGGCATGGAACATGAGCGAGCCGCACAAATGGCGCGAGCGGCTCAGGATGCGCCGCTCCGATCTCGCGCTCCTCGCCTGGACCGCCGGGATGACCGTGCTGATCGACCTGACGGCCGCCATCGCCACCGGAGTCGCCCTTGGCCTCGCGCTGCGCCTCTCGCGGCGCGACGTACCGCCCTCGGACTGGACCCCGCCGGATCGGTAACTCAGTCGGCGCGGCGGATCTGCAGCTGGTTGGCGACCTTGCGCGTGTCGAACCGTTTCAGCCCCTCGACCAGATCGGAGAGCTTGCGCTTGCCGTAGGTGCGGGTGTCGAAATCGGGGTTTTCGGCGATGATGTACTGGCCGAGCTGGCCCAACGCATACCATTCGTCGTCCTGGGCGATCGTCTCCATCGCCTTCAGGATCAGCGGGATCGCTTCGGTGGGCGAGGTCTTGGCCGGCTTCGGCGCGGGCTTGCCGCCCACCGCCTCGGGTTCGGGCTCGTCGACGATGTTCTCGATCAGGATGAAGCGGTTGCAGACATTGCGGAGCGATTCCGGCGTCTTCGCCTCGCCGATGCCGATCACGTCCATGCCCTGTTCGCGCACCCGGTTGGCAAGCGAGGTGAAGTCGCTGTCCGAGGAGACCAGCACGAACCCGTCGAAGCGGCCGGTATGGAGTATGTCCATCGCGTCGATCACGAGGCCGATATCGGAGGCGTTCTTGCCGGTGGTGTTGGCGCTTTCCTGATGCGCCACGAGGCCGAGATCGCGCACCACCTTGGTCCAGTTCGAGAGCCGGCCCGACGACCAGTCGCCATAGACCCTCCGCAGGGCAGGTTCGCCCAGCGCGGTGATCTCCTTCAGGATCGGCCCGGCATATTTCGCCGGGATGTTGTCGGCGTCGATCAGGACGGCGTAGAGCGGGCGGTCGCGATTGGCCATGGAAGCCTCCTCAGGTGAGGTCCTTGTACATGACCAGCGCGTCGACGAAACCCTGCTTCGGATGGCGGAACGCGCCGGGCAACCGGCCGACGATCTCGAACCCCGCGCGCTCCCAGGTGTCGATGGCGCGGATGTTGGTGGCGACGACGAAATTGTACTGCATCGCCCGGAATCCCTGCCGCCGCGCCTCCTCGAGCGAATGGGCGAGGAGCGCCCGGGCGACCCCCTGCCCCCGCGCCTCGGGCGCCGTGCAGTAGCCGGCGTTGCAGACATGGGCGCCGCCGCCCTTCTGGTTCGGCTTGAGGTAGGAGGTGCCGAGGATCTTTCCCTCCAGTTCCGCCACGAAATTCTGCGCCCCCGCTGGCCGCCAATAGGCGAAGGCGCCTTCGCGCCCGCCGGCCGGGTCGGCCGTGAAGGTCTCGCCAGCCTCGATGGCAGGTTTCAGGATGGCCCAGATCGCCTCGTCGTCGGCCGGTGTGGCGGAGCGGATCTTCATGCGCCGGTTCTCCATCATGTGCTCGCAGAGATCAATTCGCTCCGGACTCGACTCGCGCGGGGATTCGGCCGTATGAGAACATAATGTGAACATTATCGGCTGCCACCGACAATGCCCGACCGCCGCATCCTCTCGCTCTGGTTTCCGCGCCTCGGTGCGGAGCGTTTGCTGCGTCTCGATCCGGGCGCGGAGGAAGGTCCGTTCGCGGTGGTCGAGGAACGCCGGGGGATGCAGGTCCTGACCGCGCTCTCGCCAGCGGCGAGCGCGGCGGGGCTGGTCCGCGGGCAGCCGCTGCAGGATGCGCTGGCGCTGTGCCCGTCGCTGGTGACGCGGCCGCGCGATCCGGTAGCGGAGGCGGCCTTCCTGACCGCGCTCCGGCGCTGGGCGGGGAAGTTCAGCCCCTGGGTCTCCGAGGAGCCGCCGGCCGCGCTGATGATCGACCTCAGCGGCGCGGCGCATCTCTTCGGCGGCGAGGCGGCGCTCCTGGAAAAGGCCGCGGAGGAGTGCGCGCAGCTCGGGCTGACGGTGCGGGCCGGGATCGCCGACAGCGCCGGGGCGGCCTGGGCGCTGGCGCGCTTTGCCGGAGTGCCGGCGGGCGGCTCGGGCCGGGGCGGCGATGCGATCGACCAGGAGGCGCGGGCGACGCGGTCGCGCGCGGCGAAACGCCGGCACTGGGAGCGGGGCGGGCCGGCGCCGGCGCGGGAGCGGGCGGCGGGCGCTGCCGCGGGGCGGATCGCGGCGCCGGGCCAGACGCGGCAGGCGCTGGCGGCGCTGCCGCTCGCGGCTTTGCGGCTGGAACCGGACACCGTCGAAGCGCTGAACCGTCTGGGGCTCAGGCGCATCGACGACCTGTTCGGCCAGCCCCGCGCGGGCCTCGCCCGGCGCTTCGGGCGCGAACTGGTGCAGCGGC
Organism: Paracoccaceae bacterium; assembly: GCA_050299695.1. Lineage (GTDB taxonomy): Bacteria > Pseudomonadota > Alphaproteobacteria > Rhodobacterales > Rhodobacteraceae > Ovoidimarina. The sequence goes on along the minus strand of JBNKWI010000029.1, from coordinate 14,203 downwards.
TCGACCAGGCGCTCGGGATCGAGCCCGAGCCGATCTCGCCAGCGCAGTCCGAGGTCCCCTTCGCGGTGCGGCTCACGCTGCCCGAGCCGATCGGGCTCGAGGCGAATATCCTCGCGGCGATCGACCGGCTGCTGCCGCGCCTCGAGGCGGCGCTCCGGGCGAAGGGGCGCGGCGCGCGGCGGGTGCGGCTCGACTGCTTCCGCTCCGATCACGGCGTGGAGCGGACCGAGATCGGGCTCGCGCAGGCCACGGCCCGCCCCGACCAGATCCGCCCGCTCCTGGCGCTGCGGCTGGGCGGGATCGACGCGGGGTTCGGGATCGACCGGGTGCGGATCGAGGCGGTGGTGACCGAGCCGGTGCAGGCGCGGCAGCACCGGAACCGGCTCGGCGCCGGGGAGGCGGAGAGCCCAGATCGGGCGCTGCTGATCGGGCGGCTCGGGGCGCGGATCGGGATGGAGGCGATCACAAGGCAGCATCCGGGCGACAGCCACATCCCGGAAAAGGCGGTGATCACGATGGCGGCGGCCTGGTCGGAGCCGGTGCATGACTGGCCCGCCCCGCCGGTGCCGCGCCCGGTGCTGATCTGGCGGCCCGAGCCGGTCACCGCGGAGGACACCCCGAGCCTGCCCGCCGGTTTCCGCTGGCGGCGGCGCGATTTCGAGGTGCGGGAGGCGGTCGGGCCGGAACGGATCGCGCCGGAATGGTGGCTCGACACACCCGAATGGCGCAGCGGGGTGCGGGATTACTGGCGGGTGACGACGGCCGGGGGCGAGCGGCTCTGGCTGTACTACGCCCATGGCGGGACGATGTCGTCGGGCTGGTTCTGCCAGGGGGCCTTCGCGTGACGCTGCCGCTCAGCGGGGCATCGGGTTCGTGGCGCGGGTATAGGGGCGCCAGTCGGTGATCTCGGGATAGTACATCGCCCGCCATTTCCGCACGCGCGGGTTCATGATGCCGCGCCAGAGCGGCGGGATCATCGCCGCGGCGGTCATCAGGGGATAGCCGTGGGGCAGCTCCGGCACCGCGCCGGGATCGCCGCTTTGCAGGAGCGGGAAGGGGCGCGCGGGCTTGATGTGGTGGTCGGAATGGCGCTGGAGGTTGATCAGGAGCCGGTTCGTCGCCTTGTGGGTCGCGTCCCAGGAATGGTGCGGCTGGACCGGTTCGTAGCGGCCATGGCCGAGATGTTTCCGGGTCAGCCCGTAATGCTCGACATAATTGACGAGTTCGAGCTGCCAGACCGCCACCGAAGCCTGGTAGAGGAAGAGGCCGAGCCCCGCCCAGCCCCCGGCCAGCATCGCGGCGAGGAGGAACAGGGCCTGGAGCCCCCAGTAGCGCCAGAACGGGTTGGCGCGGTCCCACCAGGGCAGGCCCTTGCGGGCGAGCCGGGCCTTTTCGGTGCGCCAGGCCGAGAGAAAGGACTGCCTCAGGACGCGGGCGTAGAAATGCGGGAAGCCTTCGGAATAGCGGGCCGTCACCGCGTCGCGCGGGGTGCCGACATGGGTGTGGTGGACATGGAGATGCTCGCTCCGGAAATGGCCGTACATCACCATCGCCATCAGCACGTCGCCGAGCCAGCGTTCGAAGCGGCCGGGGCGGTGCATCAGTTCGTGCGCATAGGTGATGCCGACGGTGCCGGTCAGGACGCCGACCCCGAAGAACAGGCCGATCTCCTCGATCACCGAAAGATGCGCGGCGCGAGGCGCGTAGGCGAGCAGGCCGAAGAGCAGCAAAACCTGGAGGAAGGGCCAGACGCGCGTCCCGAGGCGGTGCCACAGGAGCGCGGTCTCGGGCGTGTCGGGCGGCAGGTTGTCGCGGTCCTGACCGAGGAGCGCATCGAACCCCGAGAACAGGAGCCAGGTCGCCCCGGGGATCGCGAGGAGCCACCAGCCGCCCGCAAGGGCGACGGCGAGCGTCAGCGGGACCAGCGCGAAGGCGCCCCAGAAGGGCAGGGCATGGGCAAGCGAGGGGCGGGTTTCGGCCATGGCGGGAGCTTAGGCGAGGCCGGCTGCGGGCTCAATCGCCGGCGAGATGTGAGGCGGCGAGATCGTAGGCCTTGCGCATCACCGTGGGGAGCGCGGCGGGGCGGAAGGCGTCGCGCGGGACGAAATGGCCGCGGGCGGGTTCGGCGCCTGCGGGGAGTTCCGCGGCACGCACCGCGAGGCGCAGGTGGAAATGGGTGAAGGTATGGCGGACCTCGGCGCCGATCTCCTCCCAGTCGCCGGGCGCGGGCGGGACCGCCTCGGGCGCCGCGCTCCAATCCGATCCGGGCCAACCCAGCATCCCGCCGAGGAGCCCCGAGGGTTCCCGGGTCTCGAGAAGCCAGGCGCCATCGGTACGGCGCCCGACATAGACCACGCCGAGACGCACCGGTTTGGCGGGCTTCGGGCTCTTGCGCGGCAGCTCGCCAGCTATCCCGAGACGGCGGGCGGCGCAGCGGGCGGACCATGGGCAGATTCCGCAGGCGGGCGAACGCGGAGTGCAGATCGTCGCGCCCAGGTCCATCACCGCCTGCGCGTAGTCGCCGGGCCGCTCGGCCGGCGTCAGCGCGGCGGCGTGGGCGGTGAGCATGGGCTTGGCGGCGGGAAGCGGCGTTTCGACCGCGTGGAGCCGGGCCATCACCCGCTCGACATTGCCGTCGACCGCGGTCTCGGCCCGGTCGAAGGCAATCGCGGCGATGGCGGCCGAGGTGTAGGGCCCGACGCCGGGGAGTCTCTGCAAGGCTTCGCGCGTGTCGGGAAACCGCCCGCCATGATCCGCCACCACGGCACGGGCGCATTTCAGGAGGTTCCGCGCCCTTGCGTAGTAGCCGAGCCCCGCCCATTCGGCCATGACTGCGGCGTCGGGGGCGGCCGCCAGCGCGGCGACATCGGGCCAGAGCGTGGTGAAACGGTGGAAATACTCCCTGACCGCCGCGACCGTGGTCTGCTGGAGCATCACCTCCGACAGCCAGACCCGGTAGGAATCCGGGCGGACCCCGGCGCGACGCTTCGCCGGGCTCACGCGCCAGGGCAGCGCGCGGGCGTTCCGGTCGTACCAGTCGAGGAGCACCGCCGCCGCCCCCGCATCGTCACGCATTCTTTATCCCCACCATCAGCTTTGATATGGCGCGACAGGCCGTCCCTCCTAGAATAGGGGACGGATCGGGGAAGGACAGATGGCGCGCAAGGCCGGCAACGGAAAAGGCTTCAGACGCACAGGATCGCTCCTGGCGCGGCAGATGCGCGAAGCCGGCGAGTCGCGGGGCTTTGCCGTGTCGCGCGTGCTGACCAATTGGGCCGAGATCGCCGGCCCCGATCTCGCCGCGACGACCCGCCCGGTGGACGTGCGCTACGGGCGGCAGGGGCTGGGCGCCACCCTGACGGTGCTGACGACCGGCGCGCATGCGCCCATCGTCGAGATGCAGAAGGAGCGGCTGCGCGAGCGGGTGAATGCCTGCTACGGCTATGCGGCGATCTCGCAGATCCGGGTCACGCAGACCGCGGCGACCGGATTTGCCGAGGGCCGCGTGGACTTCGCCCCCGCCCCGAAACCTTCCCGGGCCGGCCCCGCCGCGCCGGCCCGCGCAGAGGCGCGGGAAATGGCCGCGTCGGTCGGCGATGACGGGCTTCGGCTTGCACTGGCCGAGCTGGGGGCCAATATCCTCACGAAATCGGAAAAGCTGAAAGGCAAAGCATGAACCGTGTTCTTACCGCCGCCGCACTGGGCCTCGCCGGATTGGTCGGCGCGACACTGTGGATGGGGCAACCCTCCAGCACATCGGACCTCTCGCTGCCAGGCGCCGCCCTGGCGCAGGACGCGGCGGACGTCGACACTTCGATCGTAGAGGAAATGACCCTCGGCGATCCGAATGCGCCGGTGACGGTGATCGAATACGCGTCGTTCACCTGCCCGCATTGCCGGCATTTCCACGAGACGGTCTTCAGCGATCTGAAGGCCGACTACATCGACACCGGCAAGGTCCACTTCATCTACCGCGAAGTCTATTTCGACCGGTTCGGGCTCTGGGCCGGGATGCTGGCGCGCTGCGGCGGCAAGGATCGCTATTTCGGCTTTGCCGATGCGCTCTATCGCGGGCAGACGGATTGGACCGCGGGCGGCGACCCGGCGGGGATCGCGGCCAACCTGCGCAAGCTCGGGCGGACGGCGGGTCTGACCGAGGATCAGGTGGAGGCCTGCCTGTCCGACCAGACCATGGCCGAGGCGCTCGTCGCGAGTTTCGAGAAGAACACCACGGCCGACGGGATCGACTCCACACCCTCCTTCGTGATCGACGGGACCAAGTATACCAATATGCCCTATGACGAGTTCCGCAAGGTGCTCGACGCGGAGCTGGACGGCTAGGCCCGGAGCGCGGTTTCGAGGAGCGCGTCGAGCTTTTCCGGCGCGCCAAAGCGGAGCCGCACCGGCAGCGTGACGACCTTCTGACGAAAGGACGCCGGCAGACGCACGGCGTCCTTTTCCGTTGTGACGAGCTGCGCGCCCCGGAGCTTCGCCTCGCCTTCGAGCCGGGTCATGAGCGCGGGCGTCAGCGGCTGGTGGTCGCCGAGTGGCACCGCGCGGAGAATCTCGGCGCCGAGCGCGTCGAGTGTGCCGAAGAACTTCTCCGGCCGGCCAATCCCGGCGAACGCGAGGACCCGGAGGCCGCGCCAAGGCAGGCCGGTAGGCAGCGGATCGAGCGCGGCCTCCATGTGCGGACAGGGGACCGCCCTGCCCCAGCGCCGGACGAATGCCGCCTGAGATTCCGGCGCGCCGATGCTCACCAGAGCCGAGGCGCGTTTCAGGCCGGTCGCGACCGGTTCCCGCAACGGCCCCGCGGGGAGGACGCGGCCATTGCCGAACCCGGCCGCGGCATCGACCACGACGAGCGACAGGGCCTTGGGCACCGACGGATCCTGGAACCCGTCGTCGAACAGGATCACATCCGCGCCGTCCGCTTCGGCCGACCGAACCCCTTCCGTCCGGTCACGCGAGACCCAAACCGGCGCGAAGGCGGCGAGAAGGAGCGGCTCGTCGCCGACATCTTCGGCCGAGTGGCGCGCCGGATCGACCCGCTCGGGTCCGGCGATGCGTCCACCGTAACCCCGGGACACGATCACCGGGCTGCGACCCGAAGCGATGAGCCGTTCGACCAAAGCGATCACGGTGGGCGTCTTGCCGGTGCCACCGGCATTGATGTTGCCCACGCAGATGACCGGCACAGCCGGCGCGTGACCTGGAGCCCGCCTCAGCCGGGCACGGGTGCCTGCAGCATAGAGACCGGCGAGCGGCGCGAGCATCCGCGCCTGCCAGGGCACTCCCTCCGAAGTCGGGTACCAGAAGCCGGGCGCCTTCATTGACCCGCGCTTTTCAGCAGCACCGCAACGGCGGCCGCCGCGCGTTCGGCGGATTCCACACCGCGCGAGATGATGTCCCACGCCCGACCGGCCAGCGCGGCAGCCCGATCCGGCGCGAGAAGATCGGCGACCGCGGCCGCAAGATCCATGGAATCGGCCACCGGCCGCGTGGCACCCTCCGCGGCAAGGCGGAGAAGTTGCGAAGGTCCGTTTGCGGCAGCGGCGCCATGAATTACAGCAGATCCCAATGCAGCGGGTTGCATGGGATCGGGAAAGGTTTGTCCCGTGAGCGTGCCGCCAAGAAAGGTAAGCGGCGCGAGGCGATACCAAAGCCCCTGTTCATCCGCAGCGTCTGCGATGTAGATCTGCACGTTCTGATCGGGTTCTTCACCGTTCTCGCGCCGCGCCGTCAGCCAGCCGGCATCTTCGAAGAAATCCGCGGTCTCGGCACCTTTGGACGGGTCGGCGGGCACAACGACGAGAAGCAGCCGGTGCGATTGCCGATTGGCGGCTCGGAACGCGGACTCGACCGCGGGGTATTCCGCCTCGGGCAGCGCGGCTGCCAGGAGGACCGGACGGGTCGAGAGAAGCCTGGTGAGATATTCGCGCTCGCCTTCGTCGCAGGGAAGCGCCGGCGGCATCGCCTCGAACGGCCCGACGACGTCGATGCTTTCGCGTGGCGAACCCTTGCGCACGAATTGCTCGGCATCTTCCTCGGCGACGGCGAATATCCGGTCGAAGGCACGAAGGCGCGCGCCCAGCCGGAAGTCCAGCAGCCGCTCGCCAAGACGGCTGCGCTCGCGGAAGCTCGCATTGGCGAGGGCGAGGGGGATGCCGCGCAGCTTGCAGGCCGTGATCGCGGAGGGGAAGAGGTCGGAGCCGGTGAGCACCACGGCGTCCGGTTTTTGCTCGTCGAGGAACCGGTCGACGCTCTGCGGCAGATCATAGGGCTTCTGAAGTCTGAAAACACCATCCGGCACCGTCTCCGGAAGACGCACGAGCCGTCCTCCGGTCACCAAAACGGCAAGCTCGGGAATCCGGTCACCGAGATGGTCGAGCATCTCGAGCATCCCTGCGACCTCGCCGGGCTCGCCGATATTGCACCAGAGGCGCGTGGCGCTCACACCCGGCGCCCGTCCGTAATCGCGAGCAAGGCGATTCGGTTGCGCGATTTCGCAGTGTCGGATCGGGTCATCGGGCCTCCGTGATTGTTCGGCACCCTAAGGAATCCGCCCCATCGGTCAAGCAGCGTACGCTCCGGAAAGCGCTGGTAGATTTCACCCAATCGCGCTCCCGTGTCAGTTGTTTCAAGATTTGCTGCGATCGCGTGAGGTGCACAAGAAGATGTGCGATTTCGCACCAATATCGCGCCCACTTCACGCGTCCGTGCGTTGAATTGGAGGGCGTTCGACCACAGCTTCCGTGCATCGGAGGCAACAGCCACCGGACAGATCGAAACCTGGACTGAGGGTCCAAAGACTGCAAGGAACCATTGAAATGAAAACGCTTCTTATCGCTGCCGTTTCCGCCGCCGCATTGACCGCTCCGGCCTTTGCCGACACTGCCAATTACGCGCGGCTGCACTTCGCCATGACCGAACAGGGCGACGGCGCCTACCGTGTGGGCGAACCGACTTCGACCGGCGACGTCGCCTATGCGATCGAGCATTTCGCTCAGGACGACACCGGAGACGGCGCGGGCCGCTACCTGATCCCGGTCTCGGGCGATGCGACGCTCTCGACCTCGAACAACGACACGACCGCGATCGCGCGTGCGGTGCTCGACACTGGCGAGCGTGGCGACAACAATTGAGCCAGCCGGGACGGCCCGGGCTCCATTACCTCGGCCGGACAAAGGCTCCCCGATCAATCGGGGGGCCTTTTCTTTGCGCGTCTTTTGCGCCACAGCTCGCGGCCGGCCTGTCCGGACCCTGTTCCAGGGAACGCAACTGTACGTTAGGGGTGCGCGTCTATCGACGCCCATCAGCAGAAGGAGGGACATCGCATGACAGTTCGCACACCCCTCCAGAGGGCGCGCAGCCACTCCTGACATCGGCCTGAAAGGCCCGTCTCTTCGCGCGCCCGTTCGCGCCGAGTTCGCTCGGCCTCTCGAACGCTGACGAAAGACGAAGCCATGGGCACTCCCCAATCCGGCGTCGCGGCGGAGCCGTATCCGCGCGTCGCAAGATTCTACTCTCCCGAGACCTGGATCGAAGGCCGGTCGGAGGATCAACTCGACCACGTGGCCGGCTGGCCGGGCATGGCCCGGGTCGCGGCCTTTCCGGATCTGCATCCGGGGCGACACGGCCCGGTCGGCGCGGCCTTCCTGGCCGATCGGCTCTACCCGCAACTTGTCGGGCCCGATATCGGCTGCGGCATGGCGCTGTTCCGGCTGTCGCTGCCGCGGCGCAAGCTGAAGCTCGAGAAGGCGGTGCGCCGCCTGTCGGCGCTCGACGGACCGATGGCGGCCAGCGCGGCCAAAGAGGCACTGGACGCGGCGGACCTGGCCGGAAAGCCCGGGACCGGGCTCGGCACGATTGGCGGCGGCAACCATTTTTGCGAGGTTCAGGAAGTGGCCGCGACGGACTCCGCAGATCTCGCGACCGGCGATCTGTGCCTCCTCGTCCATTCCGGATCGCGGGCGCTGGGCGCCAGGATCTTTTCCCGGCTCGAAGCGCGCTGGGCGGACGGGTTCGCGGAAGACAGCGAGGCAGGGCGCGACTACCTCGAACTGCATGATGTTGCGGTTCGCTGGGCCGCGCTCAATCGCCGGATGATCGCGCTGCGGGCGGCCGAGGCGCTGAGAGCGGATCTGGAGCCGATTTGTGACGCGCCGCACAACCTCGCCACGCGGGTCGGGGGCGGGTGGCTGCACCGGAAGGGTGCCGCGGCCCCGGATGCAGGGCGCGCGCCGCTGGCAGGATCGCGCGACGACCTGAGTTTCCTACTCGCGGCCGAGCCGGGCGCCGAGGCGCTGTGGTCGCTCTCGCACGGCGCGGGGCGACGTTACGACCGGTCGGCGATGCACGGGCGGATCCGCAGGCACCGGTCCGAACTGGACGCGATGAGACGGAACCGGTTCGGCGGGCAGATCGTATGCGCCGACCGCGATCTCCTGATCGAGGAGGCGGGCAGCGCCTACAAGCCCGCCACCCGCGTGGCGGAGGATCTCGAGGCGTTCGGCCTCGCCCGGCGCGCGGCCACGCTTGCGCCAGTCCTGACCTGGAAGACGGGGGCGCGGCGATGAGCGTTTCGCTTCTGGTATCGAGCGGCAACGGGCCCGGCGAATGCCGGCAGGCCGTGGCGCATGTGCTCGACCGCCTCCGAGAGGACGCGGCCAGGGCCAATGTCGAGATCGACATCAGAGAGGCTCCGGGGCGCGACGGCCCCGCCTCGGCGGTCGTGGTCCTGACCGGCGACGGCGCCGGGGCGCTCGCCTCTGCCTGGACCGGCGCGATCCTCTGGCGATGTCAGAGCACGCTTCGGCCTGGGCACCGGCGCAAGAATTGGTTTGTCGAGCTGTTTCTGCTGCGGCAATCCGCGCATGCTGTCCGGATCCCGCCGGGGGAAGTCACGATGCAGGCGATCCGCGCGGGCGGACCGGGCGGACAGCACCAGAACAAGACCTCTTCGGCGATCCGGGCACAGTGGCAGGCCCCCGACGGACGGCTCTATCAGTGCGTCGTCCGCGACAGCCGATCGCAGCACCGCAACCGGAGCCTGGCGCTCGCACGGCTCGGGATCCTCGCGGCTCAGGACGCCGAGGCGCAGCGCCTTGCCGAACGGTCCGACACTCGACGCCTGCACCTCGGGCTCCAGCGCGGGAAGCCGGTGCGGGTCTTCGAGGGGCCGTCCTTTCACGAGGCCCGGAACTAGGTCCCAAGGAGATCGCCGAAGATCCGCCCGCCGTGTTCGGCCAGGTAGATGCGGAGCCAGGGGGTGTAGCGTTCAGGGCGGATCTCCGCATCCCGGGCGAGGGCGCGCAGATCGACCCAAGCGATGTCCATGACTTCCGCCGGGTTGGGCGCAATAGTCAGACCTTCGGTGGCTGCCGCCAGGAAAAGATCGACGACCTCATGCTCGACCATGCCACTGCCGACCTCGGCCCGGTACTCGACCCGGTCGCGCGGCCGGGGATCGAGGCCGTCGATCCCCAACTCCTCGCGCAGGCGGCGAAGCGCGCAATCGCGCGGTGCCTCGTTCCAGAGCGGATGCGTGCAGCAGGAATTCGCCCAGAGCCCTGGCGTATGGTACTTTGACAGCGCCCGGCGCTGGATCAGCACCTCGCTCCCCAGCATCACGAACACGGAGACCGCCTTGTGCCGGAGACCGCGGCGATGCACCTCGAGCTTTTCGACGCCACTGAGGGCGCCGTCGATCCAGGCTGGAATCAGGTCGGTCATTTGGTAGTCCGTTCGGGCGCCGATGGCGGAGTGGCAGGTTCCTCTTGGGCGATCCGGCAGTCGAGGGCAAGCTTCGGCCAGGGCCGACATGCCTGGGCGGTCTCTCATACTGAAGGTGATATTGAATAACTTCCGGAATCCGTGTCTCAAAGGGATTGCCGTCCGCGCCGGGCGGCAGACGATCGAGGCGTGCGCTATACCTTGGCTGCGGGCGCTTTGGATTCGCAGATGGTTATCAAGGGAGAGACCCAATGAGCAAAGCCTCCATCCTCGCCTTCGCGGGAGCGTTGCTAGCCGCGCCGGCCTTCGCCGCCTCGCACGCCTCCGGCGACGCCGCCGAGGGCGAAAAGGAATTCCGCAAGTGCCAGAGCTGCCACGCCGTGATCAACGACGAGGGCGAGACACTGGCCGGAAAGGGCAAATCGGGCCCGAACCTCTATGGCGTGGCGGGCCGCACAGCGGGCACGGTCGAAGGCTTCCGTTACAAGGAGTCCATCGTCGCCGCCGGCGAGAAGGGTCTCGTCTGGAACGAGGAAGAGTTCGCGAAGTACCTTCAGGACCCGACCGCCTACCTGCGCGACTATCTCGGCGACAGTTCGGCCCGTTCGGGCATGTCGTTCAAGCTGCGCGACGAAGACGACGCGGCGAATATTTGGGCCTATCTCGTGTCGCTCTCGCCCGAGAGCTGATCCTTCCGAACCGGAACAAGGGCCGCCGGAGCGCCGGCGGCCCATTTCATGTCTTCCGTTCGGCGAGCGCGGCGAGTTTCACCACCGTGTTCATGTTCCGCGCCGTGTGGATGCTGGGAACCCGGAGCTTCGAGTTTCCCTGGCCGTCGGGATAGTAGACGAACAACTCACGGCGTCCTGGTCTGATGATCTCGTCCGCCTGCCCGGGCATCGGGAGACTCGGTTCTGGTGCGGTGTCGAGAAACAGCACCGCAACGCGGTTGCCCGGCAATTCCGGAAACGGATTCTCATCGACGATCGCACGCAGTTCCGTGGCGGTCCGGGTGAAAACCCGGATATCTCGTCCGGAGAACCGCTTCAGCCCGGCTTCGAGCGCTGTCCGGACCGCATCGCCGGAGCCCTCGGCAGAGAACACGACATTGCCGCTCGCGATATAGGTTTCGACATCCGCAAACCCAGCTTCGGCGCAGATTTGCCGCAGGTCCGCCATCGGCAGCTTTCCGGTATCGCCCACATTGATTGCCCTCAGGAGCGCGACATGGCGGGGCATTGAAGGTCTCACTCGATGCGGACATGCGCCCGGGCGGAGCGGCCGCGCGCATCGACAACCGAGAGCATGACGAAGCCCGCGCCGGGCAGGTCCACCTGCACCTCGCGCTCGCGCTCACCGGTGGCGAGCGGACGGCCATCGGCGAGCCAGGTGAAGGGGGCAATGCCGTCGCGGACTTTCAGCACCATCGGTCCGCCGCCGCTCAGCACCGCGCCGTCGGGCGGAAACGCGACCGAGGGCGCATCCGGGTCGGGGCGGAACAGGGCGTCGCGGCCGCGCAGGTGTTGCAGCGGCTGGGGCAGTTGGGCGGTGGCGGCGATGACCGTGCCGGGGGGCGGAGGCGGTAGTCGGTCGACTTGCGGCTTGAGCCGGGTGAAAGCCTCGAACAGCACCGGGGCGGCGAGCGCGGCGCCGAAGGCGCCCGGCACCGGCGTGCCGTCGGGGCGACCGATCCAGATGCCGATCACGTGGCGTCCGTCGAAGCCGATCGCCCAGGCGTCGCGGTGGCCGTAGGACGTGCCGGTCTTGTAGGCGACCCGGTCCGCCGGAGCCCCGACGGGCGGCGCGATGCCGGCGAGAATGTCGCTGACCATCCAGGCGGATTCCCGACGCATCAATTGGCGTCGGGGTCCGCGCGTGTCGTCGGCGCGATAGTGGAGATCGACCGCAGCCCCGTCCTCGGCCAGCCCCGCATAAAGCTGCGTCAGGCCCTCGAGCGTGGTGCCGAGCCCGCCCAGCGCCACCGCCAGGCCGGGGCGTTGCCCGGGGATTTCCAACTCGGCCCCGGCCGCCCGCATGTAGGCGGTGAGCCGGTCCGGGGTGATCGCGTCGGTCAGTTCGACGGCGGGGATGTTGAGCGAGAGTTGCAGCGCCCGGCGTAGGGTGACGGTCCCGCGAAACCGGCCGTCGAAATTCTGCGGGGCGTAGCTTCCGAAGGCCACTGGGCGGTCCTCGACGAGCGTCTCGGGATGGGCGAGGCCGAGATCGAAGGCGAGCCCGTAGACGAAGGGCTTGAGCGTCGATCCAGGCGAGCGCAGCGCGCGGGTCATGTCGACATAGCCCTGGCGCTCGCCGCCGCGGTAGCCGGCCGAGCCGACCGAGGCCAAGACCTCGCCGGTCCGGTGATCGGCGGCGAGGATCGCAACGGAAAGCCGGTCGCCGGCTTCGCCCGCCACCCGCGCGGCGAGGCACTCGAGCTTTCTCTGGAGCTCGGCGTCGATGGTGGTCCGAACCACGCTTTCCCCCGGCGTCTCGGCGGTGAGCCGGTCCGCCAGATGCGGCGCGATGGCGGGAAAGTCGCGCCGGACCGCCGGTACCGGCTCGCGCATCGCGGCATTGGCGGTCTCGGCGTCGAGCACGCCCGCCGAGACCATCCGCTCCAGCACCCGGTTGCGGGCTGCGGTCGCGGCGGCGCGGTCGCGGTCGGGTCTGCGGGTCTCGGGCGATTGCGGCAGCGCCACGAGGAGCGCGGCTTCGGCCGGGGTCAGGCGTTTGGGGTCCTTGCCGAACCAGGCCCGGCTCGCGGCGCGCAGCCCCTCTAGATTGCCACCATAGGGCGCGCGCGCGAGGTAGAGGCCGAGGATCTCCCGCTTCGTCAGCCGCCGCTCGAGCGCCAGCGCGACCCGCGTCTGCCGGAGCTTGCCGCGCCAGGAGCCTGTCGGGCCGTCCTCGATCAGCCGCGCGACCTGCATCGTTAGGGTCGAGCCGCCGGAGACGATCCTTCCGCCGCCCAGCGCCTGCCCGGCCGCGCGGAGCGCCGCCCGCGGATCGACGCCCGCGTGGCTGAGGAACCGCTTGTCCTCATAGGCGATGAGCATCCCGATGAACCCCGGATCCACCGCCCCGGGCGCCAGGGCCAGCCGCCAGCGCCCGTCATCGACCGTGTAGGCGCGCAGAAGCTGGCCGTCGCGCGCCAGGACCTCGACCGAACTCGCGACCGTGAGCGGCGGCAGTACGGTGTGGTCTACCCAGGTGTCGAAACCGTCGCGCGCCGCGCCGGTAAGGAACAGCGCGGCCGCGGCGGCGAAGAGGGTGGTCGAACACCTCATTCGGTGACGGTGACCTTGCCGGTCGCGGTCCGCGCGCGGAACTGCGGCCGGTACATGTCCACGACGCTGGCGGCGGGCGCGTGGAAGCTCCCCGGCGAGACCGCGCGCACCATGTAGGCGAGCCGGAACGCGTTGCCGGATTGCCAGTCGACGGCAGCGAGGAAGCGGTCCTGCCGGAACTCGCTCGACGAGGTCTCAGCGGTCTCGAGCCAGTCGAGTGTGCCGATATCCCCGGCCCGAAGGAGGTTCGGGTTGTCGATCTCGAACCCGGCGGGAAGCGGATCGTCGACCATCAGCCGCCCGCCGCCGGTGACGACGGGGGTCACGGTCAGCACCGTGACGAGCCGGGTGCCGATGGTTACGGTCTCGGGCGCGGCGGGCTGGCCGTCGAGCGTGTAGTAGGCGCGCTCGATCCGGTAGCCGTCGCCACCGGCAGGCTCGGGCGTCGCGGAGACGCCATAGGTGGTCAGCGTCAGCACCGTGTCCTGCGCCGTGCCGTTTGCGAAGATCTGGCGGCCGCCGCCCGCGCCGATCCGCACCACCGGGATTTCCATCGGCACCCCGTCGCGGGTGATGCCGTCGGTGCGGTTCGCGCCGATCAGCGCGTGCGCGGCAAGGAGCGACCAGACCTGTTCCTGGGTCGAGAGAGCGTTGCTCCGGGGCCCGGCGACGCGGGCGGCGAGGAGGTCGCGGTCCACGGCGGCGGAACCGGCCTCCGCGGCAAGCGTCAGGACGCCCGCGGCATCGCGCAGCCGCGTGCCGTAGTCCGCGCGCCACACGGGCGGTTCCGTCCCGGTCGCCGATGCGAGGCGGCGCGCCGCGCGGCCGAACATCGCCTCGGCCCTTGTCGGATCGCCATAGGAAGCGAGCGCGGCGCCGAGCTGGGCCTGGGCCAAGGGCGTGGAGAAGGAGTCGGCCTTCTGGTCGGCATAGTAGCGCAGATCGCCGATCGCCGCCGCGCCCTCGCGGGCGAGGACGAGGAGCGCATAGGCAAGATCCTCGCCGCCCTCGTCAAAATCGGAGGCATAGGCGACCTGGTTGCGCAGCGTGTCGATGGCCGTGACCAAGGCGTGGGCCGCCGTGGCGCAGCAGCGCGGCAGCGACGTCTTTCGCGGGCTGCGGCTGCTGGTCAACTACTGCACCGTCGGCACCAAGTCGAGCTGGACCGACCCCTCGCCGAC
>JBNKWI010000028.1:0-35936 GCA_050299695.1 Paracoccaceae bacterium | reverse complement strand
GGTCGACCGCGAGGTCCTCGAGCTCGACGTGCACGACGTGCTCGAGGATGCGGTGCGCTTCCTGACCCCGGTGGCCGAGCGCGGCGGAGTCGATCTGGAGCTGCGAGCGGAGGCCGGTCGCAGCACCGTCCGCGGCGACGAGGTGCAGCTGCGGCAGGTGTTCGTGAACCTGCTGATGCTGACCGGGCCGCTGTTCATGCTGCAGGTCTATGACCGGGTGCTGGGCTCGCGCTCGGAAGAGACGCTGGCGGCGCTGTTCATCCTGGTGGCGGCACTGTTCGCGCTGATGGGTGCGCTCGACTATGCCCGCGGCCGGGTCGCGGCAAGGATCGGCGCCCGTTTTCAATCCGAACTCGACCCCAGAGTGTTCGACGTGGTGATGCGCCGCGCCGTCCTGCCGGAAGAGCGCAACCGCCCCGCATCGGGGCTGCGCGACGTCGAGGCGATCCAGCGTTTCCTGTCTTCGCCGGTACTGTTCGCGATCTTCGACATGCCGTGGACGCCGCTCTTCATCGGCGCGATCTTCATCTTCCATCCGCTTCTGGGTTGGCTGGCGGTTGCCGGCGGCCTGGTGCTGGTGATCATCACCATCCTCAACCAGTTCGCCATCCGCCAGCCCGCGCGGATGTCGCATGCAGCCGCCGTGGCCAGCGACGAGTTCGCCGAATCGGTGCGCGAGGAGGGCGAGCTGATCCAGGGGCTGGGCATGCGGCCGGCGGTTCTGGCCCGCTGGCAGCAATACCGTCAAAAGGCGCTTGAGGCGCAGATCGCGCTGTCGGACCGCAGTGGCACCTATACCACGGCGACCAAGACCTTCCGGTTCTTCCTGCAGTCAGCGATGCTGGCGCTTGGTGCCTATATCGTGCTGCAGGGCGAGATGACCGCCGGCGCGATGATTGCCGGCTCGATCCTGATGGGTCGGGCGCTGGCCCCGGTGGAGCAGGCGATCGGCGGCTGGTCGCTGTTCCAGCGCGCCCGCGAGGGCTGGAAGAATCTGGGCGAGCTGTTGACCAATACGCCCAAGGAGCCCGAGCGGCTGCCGCTGCCGGTGCCCAAGGCGATCCTCGATGTGCATCAGGTGACGGTGGTGCCGCCGGGCGAGAAGGCGGCGACGCTGCGGATGCTGAGCTTTCGCGTCGAGCCCGGCCAGGCTGTGGGCGTGATCGGCCCCAGCGCCGCCGGTAAGTCCACGCTGGCCCGGGTACTGGTGGGTATCTGGCGGCCGGCCTCGGGCAAGGTGCGTCTCGACGGCGTCTCGCTGGAGCAGTTCGGCACCGGCGATCTCGGCCGGCACATCGGCTATCTGCCGCAGGACGTGACGATCTTCGGCGGCACCATCGCCGAGAACATCGCCCGGCTTGGCCAGCCCGACCCGGCCAAGGTGGTGGAGGCGGCCAAGAAGGCCGGCGCCCACGAGATGATCCTGAAGCTGCCGAACGGCTATGATACCTATATCGCGCCGGGCGGCGGCCGGCTTTCAGGCGGCCAGCGGCAGAGGCTGGGTCTGGCCCGCGCCATGTACGGCAACCCGGTGCTTCTGGTTCTGGACGAGCCCAACTCGAACCTCGACGCCCACGGGTCGGCGGCGCTGAACGCGGCGATCAAGCAGATGAAGGAAGAGGGCAAGTCGGTGATCATCATGGCTCACCGACCGGCTGGCATCGCCGAGTGCGAACTGATCCTGGTGGTCGACAACGGTATCCGCAAGGCCTTCGGGCCGCGTGACGAGGTGCTGAAGTCGCAGCTGAAGAACTATGCCCAGGTCGCACAGACCGTGGGCGGCGGGGAGGCACGCTGATGGCATTGAGATTACCGGGGAACAAGTCGAACCTGCCGGCAAAGGCCGATGGCGAGAAGCTTCCGGCGACGCCGCAGGTGGTGCGTCCTGGGCAGGGACCGGGACAACCGGACATCAAGAAGATCACCAGTGCCCGCAAGCCGATGGTCGTCGGGTTGGCGGCGCTCATGATCCTGGTCGGCGGGCTTGGCACCTGGTCGGCGCTGGCCAGCATCGCCGGCGCGGTGATCGCGCCGGGACAGATCAAGGTTGAGGGCGACCGGCAGGTGGTGCAGCACCCCGAAGGCGGCGTGGTCGGCGACATCATGGTCGATGACGGTGATTTCGTGGAGGCCGGCGACGTGCTGATGCGCTTCGACGACACGCTGCTGCGCTCCGAACTGGCGATCACCGAGGGCCAGCTTTTCGAGTTGATCGCGCGGCGCGGGCGCCTGAATGCCGAGCGCGACGGTGCCGAGGCGATCGAGTTCGACGAGGAAGTGCTGCAGCGGGCGGCCGAGGACCCCGAGGTCGCGGAGCTGGTGGAAGGCCAGGAGCGCCTGTTCGAGGCGCGGCTCATCACCATGGGCAAGCAGGTTGATCAGCTCCACGAGCGCCAGACCCAGATCAAGGAGCAGATCGGCGGCGCCGAGGCACAGCTCGCCGCGCTGCAGGTCCAGCTGGACCTGATCCGCGAGGAGCTGGCCGACCAGCAGGGGCTGCTCGACAAGGGGCTGGCCCAGGCCAGCCGGGTGTTGTCGCTGCAGCGGGAGGAAGCCCGGCTGGGCGGTGAGGTCGGCGGGCTGACCGCCTCGATCGCCGAAAGCCGCGGCCGCATCGCCGAGATCGAGATCGACATCCTGAAGCTGACCACCGACCGGCGCGAAGAGGCGATCACCACCCTGCGTGATCTGCAGTTCCGCGAGATCGAGCTGCGCGAGAAGCGCCTGTCCGCCCTGGAGACGCTGTCGCGGCTCGATGTCAGGGCGCCGGTGTCGGGCGTGGTTTACGGCAAGCAGGTGCATGCCATCCGCGCGGTGGTGCGCCCCGCAGAGCCGATCATGGAGATCGTGCCGCAGGACACGCCGCTGGTCATCGCCAGCCGAATCGCATCGATCCACGTCGACCAGGTGCATGTCGGCCAGCATGCGACGCTGCATTTCTCGGCGTTCGATCAGCGTACGACGCCAGTGCTTGAGGGCAGCGTCTCGAAGTTGTCGCCGGACGTGTTCACCGACGAGCGCACCGGTCAGACCTATTACAGCGCGGAAGTGGTTCCGCTCCCGGGTGAGGTCGAGAAGCTGGGTGACCTGAAGCTGGTCCCGGGCATGCCGGTCGAGGCCTTCATTGCCACCGCCGAGCGGACGCCGCTGAGCTATCTGCTCAAGCCGGTGAGGGACTACTTCAACAAGGCCTTCCGCGAGACCTGATCGCTGCCGTGCACGGGCGGGCTTTACGCCCGCCCGCTGGCGTTTGCGAAGAAGTCAGATCGCGGAGTTGTTCGCGTCGTCCGTGATCGGCGGCATCGCTTCAGCAATGGCCGCACGCAGCTGCTCGACGCCGCGGATCGGCTTGGCGAGCACCGCACCGGCGCCGGCCTCGCGCGCCGCGCTGGCCCATTCAGACGGGTCACCGCCAGAGATCGCCACAACTGCCAGCCGGGGCGCTGTCATGCCGGCCAAGTCGCGGATCAAGTCGAGACCATTGCCGTCGGGCAAGCCGATATCCACGATGACGACATGCGGGCGATAGAGCGCCACGTGCCGGCGCGCCGAGGTCAGCGTGTCGGCCCGGCGTACCCGTGCGCCACCGGTCAGTGCCAGAAGCCGGAAAGCATCCGACGCAGGCTTGTCGTCCTCCACCAGAGTGATGGTGAGGCCCGCCAACGGTCCGGGCTCCGGAAGCGGGGACAGCGAGATCTTGGCTGCAGTCGGTTCCATCTCCCAATCCTCTCTGGACGATTTGCCAGATGGTTGCCGGGGACCGCCCAATGGAGGGTTGAAGCGCGCCGCAGCGTTGGCAAGCCAGAGGTCTTGATCTGCGGCGGGACGTATCCGAACCTTCACGGCGACACTGTTGGGGCGCCAAGCTCCCCTTGACAAGCATTTGTCATTTCGCGAATTTCAACCTGTAAGCGACTCACAATAGAACCAATCGCCTTCGCGGCTTCTGCAACTTCATCTTGCGGGCCGCCTAGTCGAAGGTTGCTGAGAGCGGAGTTTGATGAATCACAACCAAGAGCCGGATTCGCTTGAGGTTGACGTCAGGTTGAATGCGCTCCTCGATGCAATTCCAGACGGGGTCGTTGTCGTCGATGCCGACGGCATCATTGAGCGATCGAACAATCAGCTCGAGGCGATATTTCTGTGCAAGAAGGATGAGCTTGTTGGATCGCCGATAGACACTCTCATTCCGGCGCGCTTTCGACCGGCCCATACCTTGCACAGGGCGAGTTTCGTGCGCACGCCGCGCGTCCGATATATGGGCGAGGGTCTGGAGTTGTTTGGGCTCCGTCGGGACGGAACCGAGTTCCCGATTGGAGTCGCTCTGAGCCCAATCAGAACCGACCAGGGCTTGAAGGTCGTTGCTTCCATTCGGGACATTTCGGCGCAGCGCGCAAACGAGGCCAGAATTCAAGAACTGAATATCAGGCTGGCTGCACTGTTCAACGATGCACCGGACGGCGTGATCGTAGCTGACGCGGGCGGTCGCGTGGCCCGTGTCAACGCTCAAACAGAGGCGCTGTTTGGTTATGATCGTGCCGAGCTTCTCGGACGACCGATCGAAGTGCTGCTGCCGGCCCGGCTGCGCAAATTGCACGTGGCCCACCGCGTCCGGTTCGGCAATGAACCGAAGCGACGACCGATGGGGGCAGGGACCAGGCTCTTTGGTCTGCGCAAGGATGGCACGGAATTCCCGATTTCCGTAAGCCTCAGCCCGACTACGACTGAAGACGGCGAGCAGGTCATTGCCTCGGTTCGAGACATCTCCGAGCAGGTCGAAAGCGAACGGCGAATCTCCGACTTGAATCAGACTCTGACAAAAGAGAACCGAAAACTCGCGATCATGAACGAGGAGTTGGAGGCGTTCAGTGCCTCGGTCTCGCATGACTTGCGTAGCCCGCTCAGGGCAATTGATGGGTTTAGCAAAGCTATACTGGAAGACCATACGGACGTTCTCGACGACCAAGCGAAAGCGTATTTCGGCAGAATCCGCGCGGCCGCCCAGCGTATGGGCTTTCTGATCGATGACTTGCTGAAGCTGTCCAGAATCACGCGCACCGAATTTTGGGAAACAGATGTCGATTTGACGGAGATCGCCCAGGGCGTTTCGGACGAAATTGGGCGGGCTGAACCAGACAGAACGTTCGAATTCCTGATTCAGAACGACATGATGGTGCGTGGAGATCCGAGGCTCCTTCGGATCGCCCTTGAAAACCTCATGCTCAACGCAGTCAAATTTACAAAACGAGCGCCAGTCGCAAAAATTGTCGTTGGTGAAGAGCGCAGCAATGGGAAGAACACGTACTTTGTTCGCGATAACGGTGTCGGCTTTGACATGAAGTATTTAGACGAATTGTTTCGGCCGTTCAAACGATTGCACGACTCTCGTGAGTTTATTGGAACCGGAGTTGGGCTGGCAACCGTCAAGCGCGTAATTCAAAAACATGGTGGAAGCATATGGGCCGAAGCACGACCGAATGAAGGTGCTTGTTTTTTATTTACTTTGAGAGATGAGCAATCCCAGGAGGCCTAGCGAAGACATGACCATACTCCTGGTAGAAGATAATCCAGATGACGAGTTGTTAACTCGAAGAGCCCTGGCGAAGAACAATGTTGCCAACGACATTGTGGTCGCGGCAGATGGGGAAGTCGCCCTGGACTATCTGTTCGGGCGTGGAGAGCATAAACATCGTGGCCTTGTCAAACTTCCTGCCCTTGTGCTGTTGGACCTCAACCTCCCAAAGGTTAGTGGCCACGAGGTCTTGCGGCAGATCCGCGCCAATACGCACACGAAGTTGCTTCCGGTGGTGATACTGACGACCTCCAAGGAGGAGCAAGATATCGCCATGGGGTACTCGAATGGAGTGAATAGCTATGTACGTAAACCGGTGAATTTCCATGACTTTGTCGATGCTGTTCAGCAGCTCTGTGTGTACTGGCTGTTGCGCAACGAACCACCTCCGAGGCGTTGACCTTTGAATGAGTGAAACATCCAAATCGCAGACCATTCGCGTCCTCTTTGTTGAGGACTCCGAGGATGATGTCTTGTTGTCCGCCCGTGTGTTGCGCGATTTCGGACTTGAGCCGGAATTCAAGCGCGTTGACCGAGCGGCCGACTTCGCCGCACTTTTGGACGATCCGCAATGGGATGTCGTGTTGTGCGACTACTCAATGCCGGGCTTTTCCGGTCATGAGGCATTGCAGATTCGCGGTCGCCTTCGGCCCCGCATACCGTTTATCTTTTTGTCGGCCACGATGGGCGAAGACAAGGCTGTTAGGGCCTTGCAAGAGGGCGCCGACGACTATGTCGTCAAAGCGGATGCTCGGAGGCTTGGGCCGGCAGTGAAGCGAGCCCTCAAGGCTGCCGCACAGGCCCAGGAGCGGGATAAGCTCGAGGATCAGCTTCGGCAGGCGCAAAAGATGGAAGTTGTTGGTCAGCTTGCAAGCGGCATCGCCCACGACTTCAACAATCTTTTGTTGGCAATAGTTGGGAATATGGAGTTGCTGCAAGCCGAAGTTGATGAGCGCTCGGGGCACCGGCGGTTGGTTGACGATTCCCTGGAAGCCGGCCGCCGCGGCACCCAACTGATCCAAAGGCTGCTGGCATTTTCTCGGCGACAAGTTCTCCAGCCTGCGGCAGTGGATCTGAACGGCGTGGTGGCGGACGCCATGCGATTGTTGAGGCGGACGCTGGGAGCGCACGTGCGAATTCAAGTCCGGTGCGATCCCGGATTGTGGATGTGTGTGCTGGATCGGTCGCAGGCAGAGTCGGCCATTGCCAACCTTGCTGTCAATGCTCGTGATGCGATGTCCGAGGGCGGCCAGTTGACGGTCTCCACACGCAATGTGGCGATATCGGAGAGCAATCGTGAGAGTGCGGATTTGCTGCACGGGGACTACGTGTGCATTTCCGTCAGTGACACCGGAACCGGCATGGACAGCCAGACGGTGAAGTCGGTGTTTGAGCCTTTTTTCACCACGAAGCCACCTGGTGAAGGCACCGGCCTTGGCCTGAGTATGGTCTACGGATTCGTGCGGCAGTCAGGAGGTGATGTCACAATCGAAAGTGAGCTCGGCAAGGGAACAACTGTGCATTTGTACTTTCCTCGCGAGCGAGGCGAGATCCGATCAGAGGGTAATGAGCAGTCGCCCAGAACGGAGTCGGTGCCCTCGGGCCGGCCCGCGCGTGTGCTCGTGGTGGATGATGAGCCGCTTATTCGAGACTTGACCGTGCGGATGCTTCGCTCCCTCGATCACGATGTTGTGGTTGCCGAGGATGCAAGGCACGCCCTGCAGATGCTAGGTCAGGACCCGCTGATCGATCTTCTTCTCACGGATCTCAACATGAAGAACGACATGCCGGGCACTGAGCTTGCCCTCAGAGCTGTGGAGATGCGTCCGGCCTTGCGGGTTGTCGTTGTGTCGGGAAACCCTGACATGGCGCCCGAGATCGAAAGAGAAAGACTTTTTCAGTGCGGCCGGTTTCTTGCCAAGCCGTGGACCAGACACGGGCTTTCGCAGGCCATCTCCGAGCTCTTGGAGGGCCGGGAGTAAGGCGGCGGAGTGTCCACGATCCGACCGGCCGGCCGCAGAAGGTAAGTGTGAAAAACAGCCCGGGCGAACACCGGTGTTTGCGCCGGCCACACCTGACTTTGAGGACACTCCATGGAAGAACTGCTCTCCGGCAACATCCTGAGGCTTCGCGCCATCGCGGAGGAGGTGACCCGGGACGTCATCGCACCCGCAAATGGCGAGGTGGACGGGGAGTGCCGTTGGCCGGAGCATTCCCTGCGCGCGCTGGCGGAGGCGGGTCTGTTGGGTCTGCACGTGCCCAAGCGTCTTGGCGGTCAGGAGCAGGGTCTGCTGGCGCTGGCTGTGCTCAGTGAGACCATCGCCCGCGGCTGCGCCTCTTCGGCCCTGTGTTATGCGATGCATTGCGTGGGCACGGCGGTGATCACCGCGAAGGCTACTCGTTTCCACGAGGACCGCTATCTCGCGCCCATCGCTGCCGGCAGCCACATTACCACCTTGGCGCTGTCGGAGTCGGGTACCGGCGCCCATTTCTACCTCCCCGAGTGTTACTCAGAGCACCGGGACGGTCAATTCGTCATCAATGGCGCCAAACAGTTCGTGACCAACGGCGGTCATGCCGATTCCTACGTTATTTCCACCAAGGCGGCGTCGCCGCAAGCGGACGTCGGGGTGATCAGCTGCTTCATCGCCGATGCGAAGATGCCGGGCATGTCCTGGCAGGACGAATGGCGCGGATTCGGCATGCGAGGCAACTCATCGCGGGCGCTCGCGCTGGCAAATGTCAAGCTTCCGCCGGATCACCTGCTGGGTCGCGAAGGTGATCAGCTCTGGTATGTATTCGAAGTCGTGGCGCCCTACTTCCTGATCGCCATGGCCGGCACCTATGTCGGGGTGGCCAGTGCTGCGCTGGACATCACCCTGGGCCATCTGCAAAGCCGACGCTACGCCCATTCCGGCGAACGCTTGGCCGAGGTCGGGATCCTGCAGCACAAGGTGGCGGAGTTGGCCTCTGCAGTGGTGAAGACCCGTGGCTTGGTTTATCATGCGGCCTATCTCGGTGACATGGGAGACCCCGGCGCGACCGCCGCCATCATGATGGCCAAGGCAGCCGCCGGCGATACTGCAGTGTCGACCACCAACGAGGCGATGACATGCTGTGGCGGCTCCGCCTACCGCGACAACAGCACGTTGTCGCGTCTGGTACGGGACGCACGGGCAAGCCATGTCATGGGGCCGACCACGGACATGCTGAAGACCTGGGTGGGCCGCCTTCTCCTGGGCTTGCCGCTGTTTTGACGAACGATGTCGCTGGCGTTCATCATCGATGTTGCCGACCATGTGCATGCCACCCGGGAGCGGGTAAGACCGTGCGCCGAGCAGAGCGGGCTGAAGCTGCGTACGTTCCTCGATCCCGCCGCGGCACTGGCGACGCTGGAGGAGGGTTCAGAGATGGAGGCCGCGCCAGCGCTGGTGTTGTTGGGGCCGCGGCTCGAGCAGCGACTGGCTCTGGCACGGCGATTGCACCGGGCGGCGCCGCTAACCCACATCATTTTCCTCGCCGATGCCCCGGATTCGGAGCTCGAGCAGCAGTTGCGCTCGCCCATGGCGCTGATCGGCAGTCACTGGAGCCTGGTGAGCGGCGACGGCGAGAACCTCGCCGCTTCGCTGGCAGAAGCTGCGAAATCGGCCAAACAGCGCCAAGCACACCGCACAACGTTGAACCGCATGAACGCCCAGCTGTCCTCTCACCCGCCGGCCGACGCCTCCGAATTGCGCCGTTACAGCGTTTCCGACCGGTTCCTGGCCAGCATCCTTGAGCAAGCCGGCGATGCCATTGTCGCCACCAACGAGCGTGGCACGGTGATCACCTGTAACGCCTCGGCGCAGAGCCTGTTCGGTATGACAGCCGATGCCGCGGTCGGCCGTCACATCGGCACGCTCTGCGAGGGCGA
This sequence comes from Paracoccaceae bacterium, assembly GCA_050299695.1. Lineage (GTDB taxonomy): Bacteria > Pseudomonadota > Alphaproteobacteria > Rhodobacterales > Rhodobacteraceae > Ovoidimarina. The sequence goes on along the minus strand of JBNKWI010000028.1, from coordinate 26,451 downwards.
GTGGTCGGGGCTGCTCACGCGGCTGGTGGAAGAGCTCCCGACGGCTCGCGACAACATGGTCAAGAGGGAACTGGCCTGTCGGCGCCACGATGGTCAGCCACTGGAGATCGAATTGTCCGTCTCCATGGTGCGGGACATCGCCGGCGATCCTCTCGGTGTTTCTGTTGTGGCTCGCGATGTGCGGGAGCGCAACCGCGTGGAAGCGACCTTGCGGGCAAGTGAGGCTCGCTACCGCACGGTAACGGAGACCGCCAGCGACGGCATCATCACCATCGACGCCGACAGCAACATTCGCTTTTTCAACCGGGCCGCGGAACGGATCTTCGGGTACGCGGAGCAGGAGCTGATCGGTCAGAAGCTGACCGTGTTGATGCCGCCGGAGTTCAGGGATGTGCACACGCGACGCTTGCGAAACTATGCTGGGGGCGGGCAGCGAAGCATTCCTTGGTCCGGCGTGGAGCTCCGCGGGCTGGGTCGGGACGGCCACGAAATTCCGTTGGAAGTCTCGTTCGGCGAGTTCTCCGGCAACGGCGAGCACCTATTCACTGGGATCGTGCGCGACATCAGCGAGCGCAAGCAGGCCGAAGAGCGGTTCCGCCTGGCAGTCGAGGCGGCGCCCAACGCCATGGTGATGTCCGATTCCGCCGGAGCGATCGTCCTGGTGAACCGGCAAGCCGAACTGCTGTTCGGCTACAGCCGCAAAGAGCTGATGTCGATGGTCGTGGAGGACCTGATTCCGCCGCGCTTCCGCGGCGGCCACCCGGCCCTGCGCGAAGGCTACTTCGCGTCACCGGACACCCGACCCACAGGAGCGGGTCGCAACCTCTATGCCCAGCGCAAGGACGGCCGGGAGGTGCCGGTGGAGATTGGCCTGACGCCCGTGCGCACGGCCGGAGGTACCTGGGTGCTGAGCGCCATCATCGACAATACGCTGCGCCGGGAACTCGAGGACACCCTGCGCGGTGTCAACGAGGGGCTTGAGAGGCGGGTGGCGGAGCGTACCCGGGAACTCCGCGCGGCCAACGAGAGCCTGGAGCGCAGCAACATCGAGCTGCGCCGCTTCGCCTATGTCGCGTCCCATGACCTGCAGTCGCCACTTCGCTCCATCAGCGGGTTCCTGCAGCTCCTGCAGGAGGACTACGGAGAGCGCCTCGACGCACAGGCCAACCACTGGATCGATCGTTCGGTGGACAACACCCACCGCATGCAGAGGCTGATTCACGATCTGCTGACGTATTCGCAGGTCGAGTCACGATCCCGCCCCTTCGAGTTGATCGATTGTCGGGAAATTGTAGAGCAGGTGGCGGAGACGCTGGAGCCCTCGATCCGCGAAGCCGGCGCCGAGATCGTGGTTGATGATTTGCCGCAGGTGTACGGAGACCGCTTTCAGCTCACTCAACTGCTGCAGAATCTCATCGAGAATGGCATCAAATACAATGGAAGCGCCACCCCCGAGGTGCGCGTGTCGGCGCGCGCAGAGGGAAACGAGTGGCTGTTTTCGGTACGGGACAACGGCATCGGCATGGAGCCCAATCAGTGCGAGCGGATCTTCGAAATCTTTCATCGCCTGCATGGCCAGGGGACCTATCCCGGTACCGGCATCGGCCTTGCGCTGTGCCGGCACGTCGTCGAACGTCACGGCGGCCGGATATGGGCTGAGTCCCAACCGGATGCCGGCAGTGAGTTCATCTTTGCCCTGCCTCGGTGGAGTCCAAAGTCATGACCAATGATGTGACCAAAGGTCGCTTCGCGGAAATCCTGCTTGTCGAGGACAATCTCGACGACGTTGAACTCACCCGCGAGGGCTTCAAGCGCAGCAAGCTCGCGATGACTCTCCACCACGTGGAGAATGGCCGGGAATGCATGGCGTTCTTGCGCAAGGCTGACCCCTACGTACACGCGCCGACGCCGGATCTCATCTTGCTGGATCTGAACATGCCGGTGATGAGCGGGTACGAGGTGATGCAGGAGATCTCCGAGGATCCCGCATTGCGCCGACTGCCGGTGATCATCCTGACCAGCTCCGTCGACGAGAGCGACGTGCTGAAAATGTACCAGCTGCGCTGTAGTTCCTATATCGACAAACCCATCGACTTCAACAAGTTTGCCACCGTTGTCGCTGAAATCGAGCGCTACTGGTTCACGGTCGTGGTGCTGCCGCGGTAGCATCTTCGCAAGCGGCGTCTTGCGCCTCACCAGGTTTCAGCTTGACGGCCGCAACCGGCGTTTTCGGATTGTCTGTTCCTTGATCTCCTCTCTCATCTTCAGGGTCTTCGCGCCGCGGCCGTGATAGACATCGGCCGAGGTCAGGTTGCTCAGGCCCTTGTGATAGCGGTAGTTGTTGTCGTGATCGACGAAGGCGCCAATCTGCTGCTCTGCTGCTTCAGGTCTCCGGGCAGGAAGCGGTTTTCCAGGAGAACCCGGTTCTTGATGGTCTGGTGCCAGCGCTCGATCTTGCCCTGGGTCTGGGGATGACGTGGCGGACCGCGGACGTCGCTCCAACGGGCGTACCAGTAGTAATAGGTGCTGCTGGGGATGCCGCGCATCTTCAGGGTCTGCCGCGTCGGCAGATGCGACGCCTCGACCGTGCGGATGAACTCAAGCGGCGAGGCAGGCCAGATTCTATATATTGACCCTGGCCGGACTAGCCTGGCGGTATGGCGAGTGGCCCCTGGACCGATGAAGAAAACGACCCAAATCGTCGCGGATTACTACGCGATGCTGGCCGACGACATCGCCAATCGCCGCTACAGCAAGGCAGAACATCGCCGGGCGCTCCTGCCACTGCTGAACGACCGGTCGGAGGGATCGGTCGAGTTCAAGCACCAGAACATCAGCGCGGTGCTGAAGGGCCTCGGCGAGGACTGGATTCCACGGCTACAAGCCCGCCGTCAATTTCCAAATGACGCTGGAGGACGCGGTGGCTCGCTGGTTGGCGCTGCATCCGGATTGGCTGAGCCGGTTGCCCGGCACGCGTCCGGCTGGCGGCCTGCGCAAGGCTGCGCAGATCCGGATCGATCCGCCGCCAACGCTGTCCAACCGGCCTCCACCGAAGGAACTGGACCAGATGTTGCACATCGCTCGAAAGTTCGACGTGGCGGGCCGGGACGAGCGCAATCAGGCGCTTGCCCGCGCGGGCGAAGAGCGCGTCCTGTCGCATGAGCAAGCCACACTGAAGGCCGCGGGGCGCGATGACCTGGCGCGCAAGGTCCGATGGGTCTCGGAGGAGCACGGCGACGGCGCAGGCAATGATGACATCTCCAGCTATGCGACCGATGGCCGTCCGCGGCTGATCGAGGTGAAGACGACGAACGGCTGGGAGCGCACGCCTTTCTACATCACCCGCAACGAGCTGGCCGTTGCCAACGAACGCCGCACAAAGTGGTGCCTGTTCCGGGTGTTTCTCGCGCGAGCCGAGGGCGTTCGAGCTCTACCCGCCGCTCGATGCGCATGTCTCGCTGACCCCGACGTCGTTTCAGGCCAGCTTTCACTGACCCGCAGCCGAACACCCGCGCCGGCTGTTCGTCTCATGGCAGCGAAGCGACAAAGCACAGGTCGTAGAGATGGCGCAGGGCACGCGGCGCACGACCAGCCGCCCGAGCACCCCTGGCGCCAGCCATGCGAGACGCACCAGTGGAACTTGGCTCTCTGGCCTCGGCTTGGCCGCAGTTACAGGGCGGCGACTTTCGCCGGGCTCGTGGCGTCAGTGTCGCAAATGGCGGCAGCGGATGACCCTTCAACGCTCGACTCGACCAGGATAGCGCGGCCCCGACGGTGGCCACCGGAGCGCTGACACAAAGTGATCCTCTCTTCCAGCGCCGCCAACTGAGCACACGCCGCCACAAGTGCGTTGAGTTCGGCCGTGGACAGCCTATCCTGCGTCACATTGAGTAACTGTTCAATAGTATAGCGAGCGTTGCCAACGCGAAATTTGGTATCGAACAAAAGTATCTCAATAGCCTCAGGATCGATTACCTGTTTCACGACCCGCCCTCCAGTTGGGTGATAGTTCACTTTCACTCATCTTCGTTAAAAAGATGTCAACGATGAACCCTATGCCATGGTGTTGCCATGGAAATGTCGCTCGGGGCGCATACTGTGGCCGCTGTATCCGAGCTTCAGTCACGGCATCGGGTTGGTGTCCGAGCAGGTGGTCGATCTTGGTCCCGCGCCGACGGTGAAGCCGGGGTGGCCATGGAGGGCGTCGGTCCGCCGGCGCAGGATGAAGGCGATTGCGCTTCCGAAATTCTTCGGCTGATTGTGGTCGCTGATGCGCCTCGATCCACCTGGTTTCCGATAGGCAGAATCCTGCCTGTCCCTGCGACCCGCCGTGCACACACAACCGGCCGTGGTATGGTGCTCAACCATATAGCGAGCATATTCGAGACCCGATCCATTGAGCAATTTCGAGCAGCCCGAGCCTTTCGGCATTGCATGCAGGGCATTTCGCTGGGCCATCTGGGCGACGGCACAACTGGACTTCGGCTGTGAAGCCACGGGAACCCGTTCGCCAGAACAACTGGGACCTTGGGCGTGTCCGGGGGTTAGGCCGGCAGGATCCCGCGCGTCGCCCGAGGGTTGCTCGTGGCCAGGTGGCCTGGTTCGAGGACGCGCCGACAACCGGCCTCCCTTTCCACTGGATCGAGAGAATCGGCGCGGCGCTCGGCCTCGCCCCCTCGGCATGCTTCAAACCCGGTGCGCGACGGGAGCGCTTAACGCCGACGGTGGAACGGTCCTTGTCTGACCGCCTGACATACGGCTTCCCGGTGCGCGAAGGTGTGGTGCAGGTGAACGGTGCGGAGCGCGTCGTGTGGCTGGAGCACGTCTGGAATACCGGGCGGAGGACGCGAAGTTGGCTCGTGGACCCGGCGTCGGTCTGCCCGGAAAGGATCGCCGAGCGCGAACTGCCCGCTCTCGGCGATCAGTACCGCGCCCAGTCGGAGTGCTTGATATTACCCTCGTAGTCACCATGTTCGACCATCACCGCTCGGCTGGCGCGCAGCCAAGCGCTGCTGTCGGGTGGCGTGATCACCTGCCCGTTTTCGGTCTCGAAGCGTTCGGGCCAGGGAGACGTCGAACTGCCGCGACGGCTCAGGCTCCGGCAGTTGCGGTTCTCGTGGTCGCAGGAGCGCAACGACCAGGACCAGTATTCCTGTTCGTTGCTGTCACTGTACCAGTGTCGCCCGTACCACCAGAGGACCCGCGTCCGGCGGAGCCAGGCATAGTCCGGTGTCGAGATGTCGAGCGCCGCTTGTCCGCCAAGCGCAACGGGCACCGCGGCATAGGTGCAGATGCCGAACGGCGGAAGGCTCGGCCAGGGCGTGATCCGACGAATCATCTCGGCATGGGCGGCCGCGCAGACCGCGCTCGAGGGGAAGCCGCCGGCGATGCAGAGCATGATGGCGCAATCCATGTCGTAGGCTCGCGCCGGTTGCACCGACATCACTGAAACTGCCAGCGTGCCGGTCGCGGCGAGGGATCGGAGATTCATCTGCGCCTCCCGGGATATGAGCACATTCTCGCTCATATGACGTATTGCGCAATATTGCATATTGATAAGCGGTGTCTTTGCGCGCTTTCCTGCCAATTGTAGAAGGGCTCCCAATGGGGGGAGCCCGGTGCCGATCGCAAGAGACCAGATCCTGATTACCATTGATGGGGTGAAGGACCTCATCGGGTCCGGAACGGGCTTCCGTTGTCGGTACGAGCTTGTCGGGTTCACGGACGATGGGAAGCCCCGCTACCAGTGCGTCTATCTGCGCGAGGGCGAACCGGAGGCCGTGCTGGTTTCCACACGCTTCGGCCCCTACGGGCCCGAGGCGCGGCTTTTCAACATCTGGCCCGGGCTCTTCAAGCATCATCACGAATTTGGCGACGGTCACGCTCTCACTTTTGACGGCCAGTACAATATTGCCTTCGACGCCCCGGGCCGAAGCGATGGTGTTCCGTCCGGACGGAACCGTCAGGACAACTGACGGCTGGACCGACCATCGGCGCGCGTCCCGGCCGGCAACGACGCTCTCCCCCAGGAACTTCGCCCGGGCCGACGTCCTCGATGCGATCAATGCAACGTCGTCGCGGCATCGCACCAACCGGGCGCTCGCTGGCCTCGGTCTGGGCGCCGAGGACTGGCACATACTCTTTCGCGCCCTGATCGAGGCCGAAAGCGCCTACCAGCCCGAGGCGATGAGCCCCAGGGGGGCCTTCGGGCTCGGCCAGCTGATGCCGGAGACGGCGCGCCTGCTCGGCGTCGACCGTCGTGACATCGCCCAGAACCTCGATGGATCGGCACGGTACTTGCTTGCGCAGCTCGCCGCCTTCGGCGACGTCGACCTGGCGCTCGCGGCCTACAACGCCGGTCCGCACCGGGTCACCGAATATGGCGGCGTGCCGCCGTTCGACGAGACCCGATCCTACATTGCCCGCGTGCATCGGATCCGCACGCGGCTTTCGGACCGAAGAACGACTTCATCAAGGGACGAGGCAGATCTCCGGGGACGATCGGCGGTCGTCCTCGGACGCAGATAGATTTTCAGGCGGGGACCAGCCCATGCAGAGACGACCTTCCGGCATCATTCTGCCCGTGATCGGGCTCATGCTGCTCCGGATCACCCCGGCCATGGCGCAGGACCTCTCGCCGATCCAGGACATGCTCGAGACCGTCGAGGCCGCGCTCACCGGGCCGATCGGCATTGCGGTGGCGACGCTCGCCATCATCGGCACCGGCTTCATGTGCCTGATGGGTCGGCTCAACTGGGGCTGGTTCGCCTCGGTGGTGATCGGCATCGTGCTGATCTTCTCGGCCGGCACCATCGTCGCGGGGTTCGTCTGAGGCATGGCGGATCGATCCCCTCTCTTTCTCGGCCTCGCCCGCCCCCCCAAATACCTCGGGCTCCCGGTCGGCTATCTTGTGGTCCTCGCCCTCGGGGTCGTGCTGCCGTTCATCTGGACCAAGTCCTTCGTGTTCTTCCTTGCCGGCGCCCTCGCCTATCCTGTGCTCTGGGTCGTAGCCGACCGGGAGCCACATGTCTTCGAGCTGGTACGGGTCTCCTTCGGCGCGGTCCGGTCGACGAGGAACCGGGCGGTTCACGGAGGCGACAGCTTTGGCGCTTGACGGGTTCAGATACACGAGCGCCGGGCCGGCGCTCCTGGCAGCGGGCGGCAAGCCGGCAATCCGGGAAAGCCATCTCTCCGAGCACCTGCCCTTCGTGGGGTTTGTGGGGCGAAACGTCATGGTCCTCCGCGAGGGCGATCTCATGGCGACGCTCCGCCTCGACGGGCTTTCCGCGCTCACCACCCCGGACAGCGATCTCGATGCCCTGAAACGCGCCGTCGCCGCGATCGTCGCCCAGACCGGCAATGCCTTCGGGCTCTATGTCCACCGCATCGCGGTGCCTCAGGACGTCACCCTCCCAACCGTCCCCGGAGATGGCTTCGCCGCCCGGATCGACCGGCGTTGGCAGGCGCATCTCCGCTCCCTCGCGCCGAAAAGGACACACGTCTATCTCAGCATCCTCCGCCGGCCCGACCTCGCGGCCCGCGTACCGCTCCTCGGCGCGCTGGCGAAGCGTACCTGGGTCAAGGACAAGGCAGCCCGGACGCGCGAATTGAACGACGTGGCGGGCTTCTTCGAGACCGCGCTCTCGGCCGCACGCCCGAAGCGCCTCACCAGTACAGGCGGCGAATGGCTCGGCGTTCTCGGCACGCTGCTGTCGGGACAGTTCGCGCCGATCGCCGCGCCGCGGTCACCACTGCCGCTCGCGCATTCCATCGGCACCTGCCGGGCGACCTTCGAGGCTGACACGATCCGGGTCGCCTGTGCCACCACGGGCGAGACCCGCTACGGCGCGCTGTTCAGCGTCAAGTCCTACCCCGCCCTGACCGATGTTGCGCTCATGGACGGGCTCGACCTGCCGCTCGATGTCGTGCTGACCAACTCCTTCACGCCGATCCCGACCAACATCATGGCCGAGCGCATCCAGCGGATTGTCCGCCAGATGCGTGCCGCCGACGATGCCGCGGTCTCGCTCCGCGACCAGCTCCTCGAGGCCGCGGACGACCAGGAGGCGGGTCGTATCGCCTTTGGCGATCATCATCTCTCGATCGCCGTCTATGCCGGGACGCGGGAGGCGCTCGAACACGCCGCCGCCGAGATCCGGCGCCTCGGGCAGGAGATGATGGCGGTGATTGTGCGCGAGACGATGGCGCTCAAGGCGACGTATTTCGCGCAGGCGCCCGGCAATTTCGGCTATCGTGCCCGCCGCACACCGATCTCGACCGTCAACTTCGCCGATTTCTCCGCCCTCCATGGCAGCGTCGTCGGCCGCGGAGCGGACCGGGCGCCTTGGGGCACGCCGGTGACGATTCTGCCCACGGTCGGCTCCGCCGCCTACCGGCTCAACTTCCACGAGGCGGGATCGCCAGAGAGCGAACCAACGGTCGGGCACACGCTTGTTCTTGGCCGCACCGGCAGTGGCAAGACGCTGACCACGGCCTTTCTCGCCGCACAGGCGCAACGGATCGGTGCGCGGCTTTTCGTCTTCGACAAGGATCGCGGTCTCGAGATGGCCGTGCGCGCCCTCGGCGGGCGTTACAACGAAATCCGCGCCGGTCTGCCGACCGGCCTCAATCCGCTCGCGACCGAGACCGACGCGCGTGGCCGGGCCTGGCTCGCGGACTGGCTCGCCACGCTTGTTTCCCGTGGCGGCGATCTCTCGGGCGAGCAGGCGCGCCACATCCAGGGCGCGGTCTCGCAGAACGCCGATGCCGGGCCGGTTCTCCAACGCTTTGCGTCGTTCCGGACGCTCTTCCAGTCCCTCGACGACGAGGGCGAACTCGCGCGCCGCATCGCCGAATGGACGCCGGGCGGCCGCTTCGGCTGGGTCTTCGACGAGCCAGAGACCGGCCGGGGTGTCGATCTCACCGGCGCGGTGACCGCCTTCGACATGACCGAGATCCTCGACATGGCAACCGAGCGATTGGCGGTTCTCTCCTACGTCCTGCGGCGGATCGAGCGGATCGTCGAGGATCGCCGCCCCACCCTCATCGTCCTCGACGAAGCCTGGAAGCTCCTCGACGACGCCTATTTCGGGGTCCGGCTCGAGAACTGGCTGGTAACGCTGAGGAAAATGAACGCGGTGGTCGTCATGCTGACCCAATATCCGGGCCAGCTCGCATCCTCCCGCGTCGGCAAGACCATTGTCGAGACGGTCCCGACGCAGATCCTGTTCCCCAACGATCGCGCCACGCCTGCGGACTACGAGCTTCTGAAGGTCAACGAGAAGGAAGCCGCACTCCTGACCCGAACCACAGCTGGCCAGCGGATCGCACTGGTGCGCTCCGCTGGCGACAGCGTCTTCGTCGACGCCGATCTCTCCGCGCTCGGGCCTCTCGCTGCGATCCTCGGCGGCGGCGCGACCGGCGAGGCGCGGGTTCCTTGCGATTGGCGCGCGAACCCGGATTTCTGGAGGACGGCATGCGACTGATCGCCGGTCTCCTGCTGATACTGTCGGCCGCGGCCTGCGAGCGCCTGACCGACGCGACCTCGCCCTGCTTCGGGCCGAACGGCGCGCCCGCGGTCAGCCGGGCCGCGTCGACACCCCGCGTGTTACCGACCGCTCACGAGCCACCTGGCGATTGCCGCTTCGAGCCGCTTGGTCAAAGCCGATGAAGCCCGTCGCCCTCATGCTGCCGCTTCTGCTGGCGCTCGAGTCCAGGGTCGTTGCTCAAGGCGTGCCCACGCAGGACCACATGCGCGTGGGGCAACGTGTGGCGCTCCTGTCGAGCTTTGGCCGGGACATGGAGGCGCAGCGGGAGTTGCGATCGACAGGGACTGCGCTCGCCGCCGTGGAGGCCGACCAGCTTCGTGTGCTCGAGGCCATGTCGGCCGCGCTCGCCGGTCCCGGGCTCGACATCCGGGCGCTCGAGGGCAACGCGGACTTCCCGGCGGACAAGGTCTACCCGGTTCCAGGCGATCACCCGATGGACAGCCGTCTCTTCGGCGAGGCTCGCGAGACCATCGAGACGATGATTGTCCGCGTTGCAGGCGAATTTGCCGCAGCGCCCGGCGTACGTCGCGCGGGGCTGACGGCGACCCAGTGGCGCTGCCTCTTCCAGGCGCTCGTCAAGCAGGAGAGCCGCTTCTCCGTGACGGCAGAGAGCCCGGCCGGCGCCTACGGGCTGACGCAACTCATGCCCGACACGGCGTCCGACATGGGGGTCGACCGCTACGATGTCATGGACAACCTCCGCGGCGGCGCGCGCTACATCACCGCCCAGCTCGAAACCTTTGGCACGATCCCGCACGCGCTGGCCGCCTACAACGCCGGGCCCGGCCGGGTGATGGAGTATGGCGGCGTACCGCCTTTCCCCGAGACCCAGGGCTACGTCCGCAGCATCTCGCGCTTCATGGCCGAGTATCTCGCCGTCGTCGGCGGGGCGGACGCACTCGGGACGCTCACGCCCACCGACATGGCGCTCGCCGAGTGGAGCTCGGTTTCGCACGCCTCCATCTACTACGCCGCCGACAGCCATGCGACGGCGGGACAGGTGATCAGTCGCCTCGCCGCGATCATCGGACAGATCGACGCCACGCCGGATGCGAAGCGCGCCTTCGAGCTCAACACCTACGCCCGCGCCGAGATCGGCCGCATCCTGGCGCTCAGGGTCCGGCTGATGGCGGCAAACCAGAAACGCGAGGCGGCCTACGGCCAGCACCTCGCCGCGGATCGGCTGGCCGAACGGGACTTCATGCGTATGGAGGTTGCCAGATGAGACGATGGGCCCTGGGCATTTGCATCCTCGGAGGACTGTCGGGACCCCCTGCCTTTGCGCAGGGCGTCCCCACCTTCGACAATTCGCAGGTGCGACAGCTGGTTCTTCAGCTCGAGCACATGGCCGAGGACCTGAACGTCCAGCTCGAGCAACTGGCGACCATGCGCAGGGAGCTGGAGACGCAGCTGAGCCAACTCCTGAACCTCGAGGCGCAGTTGACCGCACTCGTCGATGGAAACGCGCTCGGCAAGCTCTTCGCCACCGCCCGCGAGTTCGAACGGCTGCGCGGCAAGCTGACCGCACCGCTGGAGACGGCCGCGGCGCTCTCCTCCGGCGATTTCCTGAGCGGGTTCAGGCCGGGCGCGGAACTCGACGCCGCCGTCGAGCGCGTTCTCTCCGGTACCGGCTTCACCGAGGAACGCCTCGCCTCCCTCGCCGACAGCCCGGAGCCCGCCGACAACCGCATCGCGACCCGAGCCGGGTCAAGCGCCATGCTCTCGGTCGCTGCCGAAGCCAGCCATGCCGAAGCCGGCGAAAGCCTCGCCCGCCTCGAGACCATGGTCGGTCTCATCGACGACCAGGAGGGCCTGAAGGCTGCGGTCGATCTCAACACCCGCGTCACCGCAGAGTTGGGTATCATCCTCACGCAGATCTGGCGCCTCGAGGCGGCCGCCGGCGTCAGCGGTGGACAGCTCGGTGTCGTCGACGCCGCCACGCTCGCCGAAGAACGCAAGTTCCGCTCCATGGAGGTCCCGAAATGATCCTTGCTCCGCGACTATCCGTTCCAATCCTGTGCGCGGTGACCCTGGTGGCCCCCGCCGCGATATCGGCAGAGGGTTTCGAGACCATGGCGCAGCCCGTCGAGGCCGAAGACGGATGCAAGGCGCCACGACCGCCAAAGGACTTGGCCGAGACCGCCTACATCCGGAACGGCTACCGCGCGATCCTACGCATAATGGCCAGTGAGAAATGGCAGGAAACCGGGGAGTGCGCCTGCTTCATCGAAGACTTCACCTGGGAAGATGTGGTCTCGAAATCTGAAGAGTTTGTGACAACGGACGATCCTCGCCTTCCGTTCGATGTCGTCGCGCTCGACAAACAGGCTACCGAACTGGAAGGCGCTCGCTTCGAAGCGTGCCCCGGCAAGTAGATGGGTATCATTCGGGACATCCTTGAGCAGGTCGACGACGCTATCGAGACCGTTTCGCGAGATGGGTTCGTCGCGTCCGCCGGCGCCGTGGGAGATGTCCTTACCGCTGCATCGGTTCTTCTCCTCGTCATTCTCGGCACGAACGTCGTGACACAGATCCGCCCTATGACGTTTGGAAGCGCATTTGCCTTTGGGCTCAAGATATCCCTCATAGGAATATTCGCCCAGAGTTGGGATAACTTCGAGGTCGTCTACAAAATCATCACTGATGTCCCAGAAAGCATCGGTGCTTCGATCCTGGCACTCACCGATTCTGGAAACGAGGCCGGGGTCTACGAAAGCCTCGACAGCATGGTGAACCGGATCACCGCCTATGGCGACGCGATCGGCGATCGCGCCGGCTGGGTCTTCGGCGCCGTCCTCGGCGCGATCTTTTTCGTTCTTTCCGCCGTCTTCGCGGCCGTCACCGCGGGGATCGTCGCCTATGCCCGGATCGTCTTCACGCTGATGATCGTGATCGCGCCATTCATGATCCTGACCTCGCTTTTCAAGCCGACCCAGTCCCTCTTCGAGGCCTGGACGCGGGCGACGATCGGCTACGCTCTCATGCCGGTCGCCGCGGCGGGTGCGGCCGGCATCATCGTCGCCATCGCCGAAGCCATCGGCCAGACGTCGGTGGACCCGGACAGCGTCGAAACCGTCAGCCTCATCCTGCCCTTCCTGGTGATCCTCCTTCTTTCGGCCGGGGTCATGGCGGCCGTGCCTTTCATCGCCTCGAACCTCACCGGCGTCATGGGGATTGCCTCGAACGCCATCGGGCTCACCGGCCTCGCCCGCCGCGGCGTCGTCAACGCCGGCGAATATGGATTGGGTGGTGCGGGGCGTCTCGCCACGGGGCGCACGCCCTACGAACTCCGTCAGGGCGTGAGCGGCATGACCACCAAGGGCAACCAACTCGTTCGCCGCTCACCGGCGGCGCTTCTCGCCGTCACCAAGTCGTTTCGGAAGACATGATGAGGGCAGCGTTCGACCAGGACGCCTTCGAGGCGGATTTCATATTCGGGCCGCGGCGGCGCGAGCGCATCGCCTATGCCGTCGCCGCCGTGGGCGTTGTGATCGGGCTCGTGGGCTTCATCGGCGCGGTCTCGCTCTTCCCCCTCAAGTCCGTCGAGACCTTCGTCGTTGTCGTCGACAAGACCACCGGCGAGATGGACCGCGTCGCCGCCGTCGAGGCCCTGACCCTCGACGAGAGCGACGCCATCATCCAGGCGAGCCTCGTGGCCTATGTCGACGACCGCGAGACCTACGATCTCGCCGACAGTGAGACCCGTATCAACGCGGTCCTGCAGCGCTCCGACGAGGATGCCGAACGGACGCTCCGCGACCTCTGGTCATCGACGAACCCGGACTACCCGATCACCGTCTACGGCAGGGAGGCGAAGATCGACGTCGTTATCCGCTCGGTGAACCAGATCGAGCCCGGCGTCGCCCAGGTGCGCTTCACCAGGACACTGAGGAAGCCGCGCGACACCCGAACCGTCACGCGACCCTACGTCGCCACCCTCGGCTACGCGTTTCGCCCGGAAACCCGCCAGCGCCTGCAGCAGGTCTGGGCCAATCCTCTCGGCTTCGTGGTGACCTCGTACCGGGTCGACGCGGAAACCCTGGAGAACTGAGCCCATGCGCCCTGCCCTCCTTGCAACAGTTCTGGCCGTCGTTCCGGCGGCGGCCTGCGCCGAGGCGACGCCCCAGGGCGGGGCGAAAGACATCCGCATCCGCACCGCGGTCTACGACGAAGAGCAGGTCTTCCGCGTGGAAACGGATCTGAGGCATTCGACAACGATCCACTTCGGTCGCGGCGAGCGGTTCGACGCGGTGATCGTCGGCGACACCGAAAGCTTCCAGGTCGATCCGATCCCGGAACTTGGCAATGTGCTGACGATCAAGCCTCATGTCGAGAACGCCTCGACCAACATGACGGTGATCACCAACCGCCGCACCTACTCCTTCCACCTCCGCGAGGGCTCGATCCCGGGCCCGACCGGCATGTTCTTCGAGGTGCGGTTTCGCTACCCCGAGGACGAGCGGCGCGGGCGTGTGGCTACGGCCGATCCGAAAGGGTTTCAGGCGCCGAGAAACTACAACTACAAGATCGCGGGCGAAGCCGACTTCCGGCCCGTCTCGGTTCATGACGACGGCCGCTTCACCTACTTCACCTTCTCCGAGACGGGCCGCCAGCCGGCGATCTTCAAGGCCGATGCCCAGGGCCGTGAGCGCACCGTCAACTGGACCCAGGCGGGAAACACGGTGCGGGTCTCGGGCGTCAACACCTACTGGACACTCCGGCTCGGCGAAGAGGCACTCTGCATCTATCGCGACCCCTCGGCGATTTCCGTGAGCAACTGAAATGCCCGAGGACCCCGACCTGCAGAAACGGCTCGACGCCTTCCAGGGCTCGAAGCGCAGGTCCTTGCGGCCTGGCATCGGCGTGACCACCCTGGCCCTCGCGCTTGGTCTCGGCGGTGCCGGCGTCGCCTACCTTCTCGCGACCGACTGGCAGGGCAGGCCTGACGGGCTTCAGACCTCCGATGTCGAGCCGTTCCAGGACACGCCTGTCCGGACCGGTGGCCGGCTTGAGTTCCCCGAGGACGAGGCGGAGGAGCGGGTCAGCGACGCGCTGATCGCCGTCGAGGCAGCACTCGATCTTCCGGCCCGCGCCCCGGAACCCGCCGCGCCGAACGCAGCCGTTCTGGCCGAACTCGAGCAGTTGAAGAACGCCCTGGCCGCCTCGCAGGCCGAACGCAATGCCGAGATCCAGTCGGCCGTCGGCGAGCTTCGCGACGCCTTCCGCGACCAGACCCGGTCGCTCGAAGCCGCGGTCGCGGATCGCGACCAGCGCATTGCCCGGCTCGAGCGGGAGAGCGAGACCCGGCTGAATTCTCTGCAGGCGACGCTCGAGGCCGAGCGCGCCGAGCGCGAGGCACTGGAGGCGGATCGCGCCAACGATGCACTCATCCGCGATCAGCAGCTCCTCGAGGAGCGCCGCCGCCAGGAGGCGGAGCAGCAACGGCTGGAGGCGGAGCATCAGGCGGCCGAGCTCCTGGCCGCGCAGATCAAGTCGCCTGCCATTGTCTACGCGATCGGCAACGGGGCACAATCTGGCGCGCCAGCACAGGAAACCGAAAAAGCTTCGAGCCGTCCCGGACTGCCCCTCGATGCCAACGAAGCCTGGCTGCAGCGCGGTGCACGGCCGCTCGAGATCGACGAGGCCGCGCACATGGACGCACCAGAGCGCACGCTCGCGCAGGGCTCCGTCATCCAGGCCGCGTTGCAGACCGCGATCAACAGCGATCTTCCCGGCAATGTCGTCGCCGTCGTCGCCGAGCCGGTCTACGCCTTTGCCGGCGATGCCATCCTGATCCCGAAGGGCTCGCGGCTCTTCGGACAGTACCGGTCTGGCATCGAGGTGAGCCAGAAGCGCATTCTCATCCTCTGGACCCGCATCCTGACCCCCGACGGCACCTCGATGGAGATCGCCTCCGTCGGCGGTGATCAACTTGGGCGGTCGGGCCTGACCGGTGTTGTCGACACCAGGTTCGGCGAGCGCTTCGGTGGTGCAGCGCTGATCTCGATCATCGGCGCGGCCCCGGCGGTGGCCGCAAAAGGGGCGGAGAACGAAGTCACCCGCGAGGTGATCGAGGAGGTCGGATCGGACCTCGAGGACGCCACGAGCTCCGTGATCGCTGACCAGATCTCGATCTCCCCGACAATTTATGTCGACCAGGGTGCGATGGTCACCGTGCTCGTGGATCGGGACGTCGTGATCCATTGAACGAAGCTGCCCTGCCGTCTTCCTATCTCGAGCGCTACCTCGCTCCCTTCCGTGACCTGATCATGCGCGATGACGTCGTCGAGCTGGCCATCAACCCCGATGGCCGTGTCTGGATCGAGCGTCAGGGCGCGGCTGCGATGGAGGCGACCGGCCAGGTACTTGAGCCGGCAGCGGCGGCCAATCTCGCGAGCACGCTTGTGGGTGATGCAAGGGCACGTGTGTCGGAGCGGGTGCCGCTCGTTTCGGGCAAGATCGAGTATCGCGGCCGGCCGCTCCGCGTGCAGGTCATTGTACCGCCCGCCGTCGACCGCGGCGCGGCGATCTCCGTGCGTCTCTTCGGATCCGAGCCGTTGGCGGCCTACGGGCCCGAGTATCTGTTCGGCAGACCGGTCTCGCTCGATGAGCTGCGCTCCGCCAAGCTCTCTCAGGTCGCTGGCCTCGCAAGGACCGACCTCGCCGCCGCCCTGAAGCTGCTTGTCCGGGAGCGCCTGAACCTCCTGATTAGCGGCGGAACGTCCACCGGCAAGACGACCTTCGCGCGACATCTCCTGCAGCACGTGTCTGAGGATGAGCGGCTGATCACCATCGAGGATGCGTTTGAGCTCTTCCCGACACAGCGAAACGCCGTGTGCCTCCTCGCCGAACGCGCCGCGAGCTCGCAGCGCTCGCCCAACGCGCTCCTGCAGGCGTCCTTGCGTATGCGGCCCGACCGGATCGTCCTCGGCGAGATCCGCGGATCCGAGGCACTGACCTACCTCGAGGCGATCAACACCGGCCACGGCGGATCGGTCACCACGATCCATGCCGAGACGACCGAACTGGCCATCGATCGTCTCGCGATCATGGTGCTGCAGGCGGGAACGCCGCTCTCGTTTGCCGAGGTTCAGACCCATATCCGGAAATCCATCGACATGATTGTCCAACTCGGACGTGTCGAGGGGCGGCGGGGGGTAACCGAGGTGCTGGTCATACATACCGGGGGATGAGCCTGGGGGTGGGACCTCGACCAACAGTTCTTCGGCAAGCGCTGTGGTCGGTTCTACTTGTTGACCGGGCAGGCACGCACACCAGGTGCCGCCGATGTCGGCTGTGAACATTGCCGGAAACAACACCGCATCGCGGGGCAGGACGTTGCAGCGCAAGACGAGCCGAATGGACAATGAACCGTGCTTCCAACCAGTTCGATGTACTCAGCCTTCAATCCTCCGGGCAAAGGCACCCCAGGATCATTCATGACATCGTCAACCCTGTAAGGGTTGCCGAAGTGCAGCGTGCTTCAGCTGCACCGAATCTGCGCCTGGTCCCCTGCTTCCACGCCGGTTCACATACAGGCGACAAGGAAAACGCGGCCCCCTCGGGGGCCGCGTATTTGGTGGGTGAGGCCGAGAGGACCAAGGCCGCCATCAGACCGACTTTAGCCGTGGCCCCGTCCAGCGCCTTGCGCGTCCGTTCTGGACCACCGCGAGTGCATGCCCCTCCGATCCTGCGCTTGCGCCGTTCGGGCCCTACGCAAAGTAACCGCTGTCTGCGTCCAGGTGCAGCAGTGCCACTTCGGCGTCGAAGCCGGCATCGGCGGTCTCGAGTTCGAGACTGTCGATCCCATCCGAGCCGGTCTCCGCCGCCGCGAGCAACATCTCGTCGGTGGCCGCCACCTCGTAGAAGCCGAGGTCGTCGCTGGCTGTTTGGGCGGCGGTGACGCCCGCGCCGAACCCGTCGCCAATGCCCAGACGGAGGCCTCCCTCGTCCTCGCCGGCCGACAGCACGACCGCGACAGCGTCGGAGGCCGCGTGGTCATTGCGGCCGCTGATGCTGTAGTCGCCGGCGGCGAGTCCCTTGAAGGCGAACCAGCCGTTGTCGTTGGCGGTGGTCACCGCGATGCGGTTGCCATCGGCATCGAACAACTGCACCCGGGCGCCGGCGGCGAACGCCTCGTCCGCGTCCCTGGTGCCGTCGCCGTCGGCATCGTTGAAGACCTTGCCACGGATCGTCGCCAGATCTGGATTGGCCGTTCTGGCAAGACCGCCGAGACCGACATCACCGTTGAGCTCGCGCTCGGTCGGGTCGAGATCGATGCCGGCGATGGTCTTGGTGAGGCCGCCCTTGGTGGCACGCACGGAATAGGTGCCGGCGTCGAGGCCGTCGAAGGCGTAGCTGCCGTTGGTGTAGCTCCGCATCGTCTCGATGACGCTGCCGGACGAGGAGATGAGTTCGACCTTGGCGTTGTGGACCGCGGCCTCGCCGGAATCCCTGACCCCGTCACCATCGCTGTCGACAAAGACGGTGCCGCGGATCAACGCCGTGCCGGGATCGCTGCTGCCACCCGAAGAGCCGCTGTCGGTCGAACTGGGGAAGCCGACATTGTTCGACACGTCGCGCTCGCCGGCATCGAGCTGGATGTCGGTGGTGGACCGGGTCTGGCCGTTATAGGTGGCCCGCACCGAATAGGTGCCGGCGTCGAGGCCGTCGAAGGCATAGCTGCCGTTGGAGTAGCTCTGCATCGTCTTGATGACGCTGCCCGAGGAGGACAGGAGCTCGACCTTGGCGTCGTGGATCACCGTCTCGTCGGCATCGCGCCGGCCGTCATTGTCGGCATCGATGAAGATGGTGCCGCGGATCACCCCGGTGCCGGGATCGCTGCTGCCACCAGAGGAGCCGCTGCCGGTATCGCCGCCGCTGCTGCCACCCGAGGAGCCGCTGCCGGTATCGCCGCCGGTGTCACCACCGGTATCACCGCCAGTATCGCCGCCTGTGTCACTGCCAGTATCGCCGCCTGTGTCACCGCCAGTATCGCCGCCGGTATCACCCGAAACGCCGGTGTGGCGGGAGATCACCGTGTCCAGCGACGCCCGGCCGGCATGCAGATCGGCAATGTCGGTGGCGTCCAGCGCGCCCCGCAGGTAGGTGGCGTTGTCGACCGAGCCCTGGAAGGTGCCGTTGCCGATCTCGAGCTGGTGATAGAGGTTGCCCGGCACGAAGGAGCCGGTCACCCCGGTCTGGGTCATCAGCTCCTTGCCGTCGAGATAGACCGAGATGGTCCTGTCGTCGCTGGAATAGGTGATGGCCAGCTTGTGCCAGTTGGTGTTGTTGATCGCCGCGTTCGGCTGCAGCCACTTGATGCCGGTGTCGGTGGTTACCGAGATCTGGATCCAGTCGGCGCGCAGGTTGATCGTGAAGGCGCCGCCGAAGTTGAAGATCTGGCCGCCATCCGCGGTCGAGGCCTTCTTGAAGTCGATGAGGATGCTGACGGCGCTGTTGTCCAGCGTCTCGGCATTGGCCTGGTACTTGATGGCGCCGCCGTTCAGCGTCGCCACGCCGCCCGAGAAGCTGACATTGCCCGAGGTCGAGGCCGGGTTGTTGATGCCCGAGGAATCGAAGGGCTTGCCGTTGTCGAAATCGGCCAGCAGGGCTTTCGGGGTCTCGGCGAGCACGGTCTTCTCGAGCACCACGGTGCGGCCGTCGGCCAGTCGCACCGTCGCCGTGGCATCGTAGAGCCCCGGCTTGTCATAGCTGTGCACGGCGTCGATCCCGGTGCCGCTGCGACCGTCACCGAAGTCCCAGGTCACGCTGGCGCCGGCGGTGTTGACCTTGCCGTTCTGGTCATAGATCAGCCCGGCGCTCAGCGTGTGCACGGCATTGGCCAGTTCCTCGCCCGAGGCGTCGAGGATGAAGCCCATGGGGGCATTCGGCGTGGTGTCGGGCTGGGTCTGGTCGGCGCCGTAGTTGCGGGTGTCGATGAGCGAGCCCGGCAGGGCGACGAGATCGGCCAGATCGGGATTGGCGGCCAGCGCGTTGGCGAACAGGTCGTCGTAGTAGTTCGGATCCTCGGGGAAATCGCGCTGCGCGATCAGGTTGTCGCCGATCGAATTGCCGCTGGTGGCGCCGGCGCGGATGACGACCGGGGCGGCCATGATGTTCTTGTCCACGGTCACGCCGGAGCCGCCATCGGTCAGCAGGATCGCCGGGATGCTGCCCGAGCGGTCGCCGCTGTCGAGGATGGTGTTGTTGCGGATCACCGAGTTGTGGGTGTTCTCGAACAGGATGTTCTGGATGTGGTTCATGATCAGGACGTTGTCCTCGATCCTGACCCCGGTGGTGCCGATGCCGTAGCCGTCGTCGTCGATATAGATCCCCATGATCGGGCTGCCGTCGCCCTGATGCATGAAGTTGTTGGTGATGACGATGTCACTGTTCGGGCCGTCATTGTAGCCGGGACGGGTCCAGATGTGGATCACGTCGCCATGGTCTCCGTCGCCGCCGTATTTCCACGTGCGGAAGGTGTCGAACTCGTTGTTGTCGATCAGGATGTGCGAGAAGTTGCCACCGCTGACCGCGGTGCCGCGCAGCTCGTGGAAGTGGTTGTCGACCACGTCCATGTCGAAGATGTTGACGCCACGGATGCCGTGCACCACGCCCTTGACCTCGGTATCGCGCACGACGATGTCCGAGACGTCCTGCAGGAGCATGCCGGCGCCCTGGTAGTAGCCCTTGATCAGGTCGAATGGCGTGCCGTCCGGGGTGACGCTCGGGTCCTTGCCGCCGACCGCCGGGTGGCCCTCGATCAGCATGTCCTCGATGACGACGCCCGAGACATTGACCAGCTTGAGCCCGTAGATCGAGCCGAAAGTATTGGCATCGGCGTTGGTGGCCGCGGGAATGTCGATCTTGAGTCCAGACAGGGTTATATTGTCGATGTTCTGGAAATACAGCGACTTGAATACAGGCGGGTTGTTCGGATCCAGGGCCTGCAACGTCACGTTGCCGGTGAAGTCGTACTGCCAGCCGGGCGAGGCGCTGAAATCGCCGTAATCGCCGCCAGCAAGCAGGATCGTCGTGCCCGGCGCCACAGTGCCGAGCGCCGCCTTCAGGGACGCAGCGTCCCTGACCGTTATAGCCATTTTTTCAGTCCACCCAGGCTAGAGCTTTGGTTTCACACCCGCACACGCCCCACCAACACTACCTTCTGTGTGCGGTGTAGTCCGCCGGTAATTTGCAGCGCAACACCCGCTGAAATTTCTGGCGAAACTCCGCCGACACCCCTCGGTTACCCCTACGAAGACTACCGCAATATTAATGCGGCCATTCTGTGGCCAGGTTTATTCGTTGCCTTTATATGGAAAATAGCGGCCCATTTGCCCAAAGCTGCCACGGATTGGCCTCAATCCTGCCGGATTCCGTCAGCCGGGAATCGCGTTGGCGGGACGTCCGCGGAACGTTGCCCGAACACCCTTCGAACATCGGAAATCAGGCGAAACGGTCTCGGATGAAGCGAACCAGGTGATCGCGCTTGAAGAGCTTCTTCAGTTTTGCGGTCACGTCCCGGTAGTCGCCGTACTTGTTCACGGCGAAGGTCATCGTCTCGGGCCAGAGCAGCTCGGCGATTCGAGTGAACAGCGTCTCGGTGCCCTTCTCCAGCGGTGGCACCGCCATGAAGGCCGCCTGGATTGGACGTTGCGCGAAGGGCATCATGGTCAGCTTGAGCGCCTGCTGGATCGGCCCCTGGGTCATCGCCCAGCAGCCGAAGCGCAGCTCGTTGAAGGCGAGGTCGAGTACCGCCGAGCGCGGCAGCCAGGAGATCCCGTCCACCCAGTCGTCGATGTCAGGCCGCAGTTCGGCATCCACCGGCAGGGTCAGCCGCTTGAGCACGAAGGCAGCGGTGGCGGGGTGGTCGTTGATGGTCCCGGCATCGTAGCGGTAGAGCCGGCAGCGCCCGGTCTCGCCGTACATGCCGGTGAACATCAGGTCGCCCTCGAGCCCCAGCAGCGTTGGCCAGATCTTGCGGTTGATCTCGGACACCACGTCGCCCACCAGCCGGTCCCAGAGCGCCATCTGCGCGGCATCCGCCTGGCGCACCGGTACGTAGACGTGGTTGAGCCCCAGCCTGCCGGCGATGATGGCGGTGATGTCCTGGTCGAGCCCGTCGCCGGGCTGGCCCATGGTGAAGAACCGCATGCGCTGGTGCACGTTGCGCGAGGCGGCGAGGATCAGCCGGCTGTCGAAGCCGGCGGTGAAGGTCGGGCAGACCAGCCCGTACTGGTCGACCGCGGCCTCGACATAGCCCTGCATGGCGGTCGCCACCTGCTCGGCCGCCGTCTCCAGCGGCAGGCCGAGCTCGAACTCGCCCCGGCGCGGCCAGAAGCGGCGCGTGGTCCAGGTCTCGAGGTCGAGGTAGAAATTCGGCATCACCCGGTAGAGGCCACGATGAGCGGTATTGCGGCCGACGATCCACGAGCCGGAGATTTCCTTTTCGATAAGTCGCTTGTGGCGTTCCGCCAGGAACCGCTCGCGGTATTCGGCATCGTCGAACATCATCCCGGCGGAAGAGGCGACGCGGTGGCTTTCCGGGCAGTAGACCAGCGGCACGCCGCCGCCGGCATCGGGATAGAGCCGCGGCGGCAAGGCGTCATGGGTCTCGATCACGTAGAGCCCGTGCAGGTGGTCGAGCACGGTCTTCTCGAAGGCGGTGGCATCGGGCACCGGCATGCTGACGGTGATGGCGTCGCCGCCGATCCCGATCCCCGGCCCGTGATGGCCGCGCAGCACGAAGCCCGACAGCGTGCCGAGCCGGGTGCCGTCGGCGAGGCGGATCGGCAGGCTCTGCATCCCGGGGCTGAGCCTGAGCCGCAGCCGGGGTCCGGATCCCGCCGCGTCCGCCGCGCCGGCAATGCCGAAGGGAACGATCCCGTCTCCGCCCAGATCCGCTGCCACCATCGCCCGTTCCCCGCCGTTCCCGACCTTGCCCGCTCCCGCCCGGCCTCTACCCGTAGTCCCGGCCGGGGTCCAGTTCCGGTCTAGCTCCCCGCCACGGCGTGCGCGCCGGCGGCATAGCCGCCGGCCCATTCCCGCCGCCGCCGCCAGACCGCGGTCCAGACCGCGGCGCTGTCGCGCCGCCCGGCAAGCCGCGTGGCCATTGCCCGGGTCAGCGGCCAGAGCATCAGGAGCGCCCGGCCGGGGGCCCGCTGCCAGGCCGGGAAATGCCGGTCGACAAGGGTGATCTTGGCCTTCAGGAGCCGCACCATCTTGTCCGTCCGGACCGTCTCCGAGGCGCCGCCGTAATGGATGACGGTGGCCTCGGGCGTGATCCGCGGCTGGGCGCCGAGGCGGCGGGCACGCAGGCAGAGATCGGCCTCCTCGCCATACATGAAATAGCTCAGATCGAAGCCGCCGAGCTGCTCCCAGAGCCTGCGCGGCAGCAGGAAGAAACAGCCCGACACCATGCCGACGGCGCGCTCGCCGTCGCGCTGCCAGCCGCCATAGGCCTCGGGGTTGAACAGCTCCGAGCGTGGGAACAGCCCGGTCAGCCCGGTGGCGCGGCAGAACACCGACCACAGGGTCTGCTCGCCCCAGCACGAGGAGGGGTTGAGGCTGCGGTCGGCATTGAGGGTGCGGCCACCCCAGATCTGCGCCGCCGGCGTGCGCCGGGCAAAGGCGAGCAGCCTGTCGATGGCGCCGTCCAGCACCACCGTGTCGGGGTTGAGCAGAAGGATGTATTCGCCCCGGGCGTGCCGGGCGGCGATGTTGTTGGCCCCGGCAAAGCCGTGGTTGCGGGTCTCGGCCAGGACGCTGAAACCCGGGGTGCCCTGCGGCCAGGCCGCGGCGATGGCCTCGGCCGAGCCGTCGGTGGAGGCATTGTCGATCACGATCAGCTCGAACGGCTCGCGAGTCTCGGCGAAGACCGAAGCGAGGCAGTCCAGCGTCATCTGGCGCGTGTTGTAGCTGACCACGACGATCGAGACCGCCGGGACGGCGGCCGCATGGGCGGCGGTCGAGGTCTCGCTCTCGGATATGGAGTTCATCGGCATCTCAGGCATGGTTGGTCCGGCCCATGCCACGGGTGATAGTCGATGCGAAGAAAAAACACA
The DNA here is from genome assembly GCA_050299695.1 of Paracoccaceae bacterium. Taxonomy (GTDB): domain Bacteria; phylum Pseudomonadota; class Alphaproteobacteria; order Rhodobacterales; family Rhodobacteraceae; genus Ovoidimarina. The sequence continues at coordinate 2,837 of JBNKWI010000028.1, read as the reverse complement.
CCCGTGGCGGCCGTGATCGGTAAAATTGCCTTGATTGCCCGTTCAGGCCATGGGTACGCGTGATGCCCGGGCTTTGTGGCTGAATTGTAGCATCCCCCGCGAGGTCGCGGTGCCGGACGAAGGATGCGAAAGGAACGGGGAAAGAATGCCCAGTCTCGACAATTTCCTGCGGTTGCGCGGGGTTCTGGTGGACCTGCGCCGGGCCTGGCTGAGGCGGTTCTGGAAGCTGGACCTGCACCCCAGCGTGCAGATGTCGCTGTCGGCGAAGTTCGATTTGTCAAACCCGCGCGGCATCCATGTCGGCGAAATGAGCTATATCGCCTTCGACGTGCGCATCCTCAGCCACGACCGCACCCGTGGCCGCACCGTGGACACCTGGATCGGCCGCAACTGCTTCATCGGCGGCCGCTCGATCATCCTGCCCGGGGTCAGGATCGGCGACAACTGCATCATCGGCGCCGGCTCGGTGGTGACCAGGGATGTGCCGGACTTCTCGATCGCCGCCGGGAATCCGGCCCGGGTCATCCGCCGCGATGCGCCGATCGGGCCCTATGGCCGGCTGGAAGGCTAGGCGGGCCTTTCTGGCGACGCTTGCCGCCGCGGCGGCCGGACTGGTGCTGTGGCTGGCATGGCTGCCGGCTCCTGGTGCTCCCCGCGACATCGCTCCGCCGCGCGCCGCGCGGCCGGGGGGCGTGGTGTTTCTCGGCACCAGCCTCAGCCATGCGCCGGGCTGGCCCGAGGCGGCGCTCGACCGGCTTGCCGCCTGCGGCACCGATGCCGGCCCGCCGGCCCGGGTCACCCGCCCCGGCGCCAATGCCCGCTGGGGAGCGGCGCAGCTCGACACGGTGGCGGCGCTGGCGCCGGCGGTGGTGGTGGTGGAATTCGCCATCAACGATGCCGACCTCACCGACGGACTGTGGCCGGCCGATAGCCGCGCGGCACAGCGGGCGATCCTTCAGGGGCTGCGCGACCGGCTGCCCGGAGTGTCGGTCGTCTTTCTCACCACCAATCCGGTGACCGGGATCAGGCGGCTGACCCGGCCGCGGCTCGGCGCCTATTATGCCGCCACCGCGGCGCTGGCGGCCGAGACGGGGGCGGGGCTCGCCGATCTCTACCCGCGCTGGCGGACGGCCCTGGCCGAGGGCCGGGTCCGGTTGGCCGACGGGCTGCATCCCGATCCGGGCGCCGCGTCCGCCATCGCCGCCGGGCCGGTGGCCGCGGCGCTGGCCATTGCCTTCGGCGGCACCTGCCCGGCCGCGGACGGTCAGGGGCCGGATTGACCTTCGCCCGCGGTGTCCGCGGGGCGGTGTCCCCACATGTCCCCACCGGCGTTAACACTTTTATTCATTTAGATCAGCCACTTGACCCCGCGTCCCCATGGGGACGCCCTGGCGGCGCCGGTTCGGGCACTGAAATCACCATGTGAACGCGCACGCCAGCGCCCGCGACACCGGGGTCAGAGCAGCGTGTCGAGGTCGGGCATCGCCACGGTGAAATCGGCGATATCGGCCTCGTCGAGCCCGCTTGCCGGCAGACCGGGGCCGGGATCCTCGTCCAACAGCACGAAGAGATCGCTGTCCGCCGCCATCAGGGCTGCGCTGCCTGCGCTGCGCGCCGTGTCGGGATCGAGGCCGAGCCACTGGCGTTCGGTCTCGCCCTCGTCGAGGATCACCTTGGTGCGCTGGCTGTGGCTGCCATCGGACTCGCGGGCGACGATCTTGTAGGTGTCGGGCTCGAGGTTGCCGAAGGCATACCAGCCGTTCTCGTTGGTCTTGATGAGCTTGATCAGGTTGCCATCGGCATCGAGCAGCTTGACCCGGGCGCCGCCGGCGAAGGCCTCGCCCTTGTCGCGGATCCCGTCGCCATCGCTGTCGGTGAAGACCTTGCCGCGGATCCGCCCCGGCTCCTGCTCGCCCCCCGGTGGTGGCGGCGGCGGTGGCGGGGGGGTGCCAAAGCCGACGTCATGGCCGGTCTCCTGTTCGCCGTCGGTCAGCGCGATGCCGGCGATCGATTGCACGCTGCCGTCGGTATTGGTCACTTTCACCCGGTAGGTGCCGGCGTCGAGCCCGCCGAACGCGTAGTCGCCATTGACGAAGCTTTGCATCGTCGCGACCAGGACGCCACCCGAGAAGAGCTCGACGGTGGCGTTGTGGATGGCGGGCTCTGCGCTGTCGCGGACCCCGTCGGCGTCGGTGTCGGCGAAGACGGTGCCGCGGATCTCGGCGGTGCCGGTATCGGGCGGCGGTGGCGGTGGCGGGGCGGGGGCGAAGCCGAGATTGTGGCCGGTCTCCTGCTCGCCGGCGGTCAACGTGATGTTGGCGATGGTCTTTGCCGTGCCGTCGCTGTTGGTGGCCCTGACGGCATAGGTGCCGGCGGCGAGGCCGGTGAAGCTGAAGCTGCCGTTGGAGAAGCTCTGCGTCGTTGCGGTCACGCTGCCGCCGGCCAGGAGCTCGACGGTGGCGTTGCCGATGCCGGGCTCGCCGCTGTCGCGGACCCCGTCGGCGTCGGTGTCGACAAAGACGGTGCCGCTGATGGCGCCGTTATCGGCTGGCGGCGGCGGTGGCGGAGTGCCGTCCAGCGGGATGCCGTCATCGTCGAACCGGTCGATCAGGCCGAGCGCGAAACTGGCGTCGGCGGTGCTGAGCTCCGGCGGCCGCCAGGCGGGCGGCGCCTCGCCAAAGACGGTGACGTAGAGCATGCCGGCGGCGATATAGGCGCCGAGCACGCTGGGATGGCCACCGTCATCGGTGAGCCTGGCCTCGCCGGCGGTGGTGCCGAGGCTGGCATAGAGCTGCTCGCGGGCCTCGTGGAAGGCGGGCGCGGTGGGCGAATAGGCG
>JBNKWI010000027.1:0-36611 GCA_050299695.1 Paracoccaceae bacterium | reverse complement strand
CCGGCTAGCCAAGGTGCGCAAGGCCGGGCGAGCGCCTGCCCGTGGGATGGCGCTGCGACGATTGTGCGGGAGCGCCTTATGGTGCCCCACGCCTCCAACCTCGAAGGTCCGCGCAAACGTTGACAGAGCGCCAGCCCGCCGGGACGGGCAGGCGCTCGCCCGGCGGCTTCGCCGCTATTCGGGCGGGGAAACCGAACCGGCGTTGCTACGCCACCGCTGGAGACTCGCCGCCGGCCTGAACTTCGCCGGCTGTACCCTGGCTTGTCGCATAGGGTGCCGCGAACCAGGGCAATTCCCGAGGTTGCAGAAGGGACCACCAAAGGAAAAGGGCGCCCACCGGGGGCGCCCTTTCGGTTCTGGTCGGGCCTCCGCCTCAGCTCTCGTCGAGCGACAGCGCCACGAAGCGCGGGTCGCCGGCGCGGCGGACGAGGAGGAGGAGCGATTTCCGGCCGGCCTCGCGGGCGTCGGAGATGCGGGCTTCCAGGTCGCCGACGGTGTTCACCGCCTCCTGGCCCGCCTCGGCGATGATGTCGCCGGCGCGGAGGCCCTTCTCGTAGGCCTCGCTCGCCTCGTCCACATCCTCGACTACGAGGCCGCGGTCAGCGTCGTTGAGGCCGAGCTGTTCGCGAAGCTCGTCGGTCATGGTTGAGACGGTGAGCCCGAGGACCTCGCTTTCCACCGGCTCGTCGCTCTGGACCGCCGCCGGGATCGCGCCCTCGGCTTCCTCGCGCCGCCCGAGCGTCACCGGCAGCGTCATGGTCTTGCCGTCGCGCTCCACCCGGAGCCGGACCACGGCGCCCACTTCGGCATTGCCGACGCGCTGCACGAGGTCGCGGGTGTCGGCGATGTCGACACCGTCGAAGGACAGGATCAGGTCGCCCTGCTGGATCCCCGCCTCGGCGGCCGGGCCTTCGGGCACGTCGGTCACCAGCGCGCCGACGGTGGTGCTGAGGCCCATCGCCTCGGCGATCTCGTCGGAGACGTCCTGGATCCGCACGCCGAGCCAGCCGCGGCGGGTCTCGCCGTATTCGCGGAGCTGCTTGATGACGTTGGTGGCCACCCGCGAGGACATCGCGAAGCCGATCCCGATCGAGCCGCCGTTCGGCGAGAGGATCGCGGTGTTGATGCCGATCACTTCGCCCTTGAGGTTGAAGAGCGGGCCGCCCGAGTTGCCGCGGTTAATCGCCGCGTCGGTCTGGATGTAGTCGTCATAGGTCCCGGACAGCGCCCGTCCGCGGGCTGAGACGATCCCGGCGGAGACCGAGAAGCCCTGGCCCAGGGGGTTGCCCATGGCCATCACCCAGTCGCCGACGCGCATCTCGTCGGAATTGCCCCAGGGGACGAATTTCAGCGGCTTGTCGCTGGACACCTTGAGAAGCGCGAGGTCGGTCTTCGGGTCGGTGCCGACCACCTCTGCGTCGAGCGTGCCGCCTTCGAAGAACTCGATGGTGATCTCGTCGGCGCCCTGGATCACGTGGTTGTTGGTGACGATGTAGCCGTCTTCCGAGATCACGAAGCCCGAGCCGAGCGCCTGGCTGCGGCGCGGCCGCTGCTCGTTCTCGTTGCGGTCCATGAAATCCCGGAAGAAATCCTCGAAGGGCGAGCCCTCGGGCACGACCGGGGCCGGGCCGGCGCTGGCGGCGACCATGGTCGAGGTGGTGATGTTGACGACCGCGGGGCTGACCTTTTCCGCGAGATCCGCGAAAGTGTCGGGCCGCGACTGGGCCAGGGCGGCCCCATGCTGGGCGATCAGCATCGCGAACCCCATGACAAGCGCCCAGAACGCCGCCGCCGGGTTCGGCCTTGCGCGAGTGATCGCGCGCGCTGTTTCTCTCACTGCTAGCTCCTTTGCCTGAAAGGCCAGGGCCCGCGCCGTGGGGTCGCGTCCCGTGGCCGCTACTCCCTCAGATTCAACACAGCTGCGAGCGACCGCAACGCCAGCATCGCTCGCAAACGGTCACTCTCGCGTGAACATATAAGGCGAAAACGCCCCCCGCCAAAGGGTAGGTCCGAAAAACTCGTCAGGACCCGAGACTCCGGCCCAGCCAGACCAGCGCGACGCCGACGGCGATCGCGACCAGGCCGTACATCCGCCGCGTTTCGGGCGGGATCTCCCGGAGCGCTTCCAGGAGATCCTCGAGCCGCATCGGCAACAGGGCGAGCACGAAGCCCTCGATCACGAAGACCAGCCCGATGCCGAGGACCAGCGCATCCATCACTGGGCCGTGGGTGCGGGCCCGTTCCCGGATGCGCGGCCGGCCGAGCCGTCGAGGAATTCGAAGAATTCGCTGTCGGGCGTGATGACCAGCGTCGAGTTGCTGCCCTTGAGCGCGTTCTCGTAGGCCGACATCGAGCGGTAGAACTCGAAGAAGTCGGGATCGGCGCTGAACGCGTCGGCGAAGATCTTGTTTCGCTGGGCATCGGCCTCGCCGCGGACGATCTCGCTTTCCTTCCTGGCTTCCGAAACCAGCTCGACCACGGTGCGGTCGGCCTGGGCGCGGACCCGCTGCGCCGCTTCCTCGCCGCGCGCCACCTCGTCGGCAGCCTCGCGTTCGCGCTCCGCCCGCATCCGGGCGAAGGTGGCGTCGAGGTTCTGCTCGGGCAGGTTGGTCTGCTTGAGCCGCACGTCGACCACGTCGAGCCCCAGCGCTTCGGCGCGGGCCTGGGCCTGGTTGCGGATCTGCACCATCAACGCGGCGCGGTCGGAGGAAAGGATCGTGTTCGAGGTCACCCCTTCGGAGCCCAGCACCGCACGGATCTGGGTCTGCAGGATCGAGGCGAGCCGCGCCTCGGCCGCCCGTTCGCCGAGCGCACCGACCGCCTGGCGGAACCTCACCACATCGGCGATCCGGTAGCGCGCGAAGGCGTCGACCACGAGGCGCCGGTCGTCCGAGGGCGTCACCTCGATCTCGGTGGTGTCGAGCGACAGGATGCGGTCGTCGTAGCGGACGACTTCCTGGATCAGCGGGATCTTGAAGCCGAGACCGGGCGTGTCCTTGATCTGCTTGATCTGGCCGAACTGCAGGACCAGGACCTTCTCGGTCTCGGTCACGATGAAGATCGACGAGAGCGCGCCGGCGACCGCGAGCACCGCCACGGGGATCAGAATTCCGAGCTTCTTCATGTCAGTTCCCTCCCGCCGGCGCTTGCGAACGGCGCAGCTCGTTCAGCGGCAGGTAGGGCACCACGCCCTGCCCGCCCGATCCGGTGGTCTTGTCGTCCAGGATGATCTTGTCGACCGAGCCCAGCACCCGCTCCAGCGTCTCGAGATAGAGCCGCTTGCGGGTCACGTCGGGCGCGTTCTGGTATTCGGTGAGCACCGCCGAGAAGCGCGAGGCCTCGCCCTGGGCCTCGTTCACCACCTGCGCGCGGTAGCCTTCGGCCTCCTCGAGGATCTGCGCCGCCTCGCCGCGCGCACCCGCGAGCTTGCGGTTGGCATAGGCATCCGCCTCCCGCTGCAGCCGGTCGCGCTCCTGCTCGGCCGCCTGCACCTCGCGGAAGGCGTCGATCACCTCCTGCGGCGGGTCGGCCTTGTCGAGGTTCACGCGGATGATGTTGATCCCGGCGTCGTAGGCGTCGAGCGTCGACTGGATCAGCTCGAACGCGCTCTGCTCGATCTGCCCCCGGTCGCGGTTCAGGATCGGCGCGAGGTCGGATTGCGCGATGATCTCGCGCATCGCCGATTCCGACACCGCCCGCACGGTCTGCGGCCCGTCGCGCAGGTTGAAGAGGTACTTCGCCGGATCGTTGATGTTCCAGACCACCTGGAAGTCGATATCGACGATGTTCTCGTCGGTGGTCAGCATCAGCCCGTCTGCCGGCGCGCCGGGGCGCGAGACGCCGATGTCTTCGGGTCGTTCGCGGGTCACCTCGAGCACCTGGTAGGTCACGAGAGGCCAGGGCGCGAAGTTCAGGCCCGGATTGCCGATGGAGCTGAACTCGCCGAGGAACAGCTCGACCGACTGCTCTTCCGGCTTCACCGTGTAGAACGAGGCGAGGCCCCAGGCGGCCGCCGCGAGCACCAGCGCGCCGACGGCAATCACCCCCCCGGGCACCTGCGGGGCGCCGCCGCCGTCGCCCCCGTTCGGCCTGCGCCCGCCGCGCCCGCCCATCAGCACCTTGAGCTGCTCCTGGCCCTTCTTCACGATCTCGTCGATCTCGGGGATCTGCGGCGAATCTCCCGGGCGTCGTCCGCCGCGATTGCCGCCGCCGCCGCGGTCGTCATCGCCGCCGCCCGATCCGCCACGGTTGCCACCCCCCCAGGGTCCGCCGTTATTGCTGGCCATGCTTCGGTCTATTCCTTCTGTGCCGTCTTGCCGGGTTCGTACCTAACTGTGGTCTCGCCGCGTGATGTCAAGCGGTGCGGACCGGCGTCCGCATCGTGACCAGTTCTTCGGAAATTGTCGGGTGAACCGCAACCGTGCGGTCGAAATCTTCCTTGGTGGCGCCCATCCGCACCGCGATGCCCGCCAGCTGGATCAGCTCGCCCGCATTGGGCGCCACGATATGGCAGCCGAGCACCTTGCGGCTCTCGGAATCGACGATGAGCTTGAAGAGCACCCGCTCGGAGCGGCCGATGAAGGCGCCCTGCATCGGCCGGAACGAGGTCGCGTAGACCTCTATCCGGTGGCTCTCCCGCGCCTCCTCCTCGGTCATCCCCACCGCACCGTATTCGGGCCGGGTGAAGATCGCCGAGGCGACGAGCGCGTGATCGACCGCGCGCTTCTGGCCGCCGAATACCGTGTCGGCGAAGGCATGGCCCTCGCGGATCGCCACCGGAGTCAGGTTGATCCGGTTCGTAACGTCGCCCACGGCGAAGATCGAGGGGATGTTGGTCTGGCTGTAGGCGTCGACCAGGATCTCGCCCCTTCGGCCAAGCTTCACGCCGGCCGCCTCCAGCCCGATCCCAGCGGTATTGGGCGAGCGCCCGGTGGCGAAAAGCACCTGGTCGGCGAGATGCTCGTGGCCGTTCGAGCAGCGCACCCGGATCCCGTCGGCGCCGCGCTCCATGCCGAGGATCGTGGTGCCGCAATGGATGTCGACGCCCAGGTCGCGCATCTCCTCGGCGAGGAGCCCCCGCGCCTCGTCGTCGAAGCCACGCAGGACCTGCGCGCCGCGGTAGAGCTGCGTCACCTTCGTGCCGAGCCCGATGAAGATGCAGGCGAACTCGCAGGCGATATAGCCGCCGCCGACGATCAGGAGCCGCTCCGGCAACGCGTCGAGATGGAACACCTCGTTCGAGGAAATGCCGATCTCGCGGGCGGCGGCGTCGGGAAAGTCCACATGACCGCCGGTGGCGACGAGGATGTGCTTGGCGCTTACCGTGCGACCATCCGCCAACGCCACGCTATGCGGGTCGGCGATGGTCGCCCGGCAGTCGAAGATCTCGACGCCGGCCCGCTCGAGACCCGCGCGGTAGACGCCTTCCAGCCGGTCGAGCTCGCCATGGAGCCGGGTCCGGAACGCCATCCAGTCGAAGCCGCCCGCCTGCGCGTCCCAGCCGTATTCGCGGGCATCGGCGATCGCCTGCGGGTATCCGCTCGCGAACACCATCAGCTTCTTCGGCACGCAACCCCGGATCACGCAGGTGCCGCCCATGCGGCTTTCCTCGGCGAGCGCCACCTTCGCGCCGCCTTCCGACGCTGCGATCCGGGCGGCGCGCACGCCCCCCGAGCCGCCGCCGATCACGAAGAGATCGTAGTCGAATGCCATTACTCGGCGAGATCCGAGAACACGTTGTCGGGATGCGAGATCTCGATCACGTCATGCCGAGTCGTGCCCAGCGTGATGTCCTTCACCTCGACCCGCCCGTCGCCATGGCCGATCACCACGATATCGCAGATATCGAGGAACAACCCGTTCTCGACGACGCCGGGGATCTGGTTGATGACGATGCCGAACTGCCGCGGGTCGCTGATCCGCTTCAGGTGCAGGTCGATGATGTAATTTCCCTCGTCGGTGATGAAGGCGCTTTCGCCGTTCATCCTGAGCGTCGCCTCGTCGCCCAGCACGTCGAGCGAGGACAGCGTCTCCTCCACCAGCGCCTTGGTGGTCTGCCAACCGAACGGCACCACCTCGACCGGGAGCGGGAAGGCGCCCAGCGTCTCCACCTGCTTGGTCTTGTCGGCGATCACCACCATCCGGTCCGACGCCGTGGCGACGATCTTCTCCTGCAGCGAGGCGCCACCGCCTCCCTTGATGAGGTTCAGGTTCGCGTCGAACTCGTCGGCGCCGTCGATGGTGATGTCGAGCCATTTCGCCTCGTCGAGGCTGGTCACCCGGATCCCCATCTGCCGCGCCAGCTCGGCGGTGCGGGTCGAGGTCGGAACACCGGTGATCTCGAGCCCGTCGTTGCGCACCATCTCGCCCAGGCATTTCACCAGCCAGGCGGCGGTCGATCCCGTTCCGAGCCCGACCTTCATCCCCGTTTCGACGAAGTCGCAGGCCCGCTTGGCAGCGACGAACTTGGCGGTTTCGATGGGCGACAGCGGCTTGGACATGGGCGGCAGCTCCAAGAAGGGTGTTGCGGCGTTATAGGAAAAACCCCGCCCCGAGGCCATGGCTCAATTTGCGCATCGCCCGGACCGCGAAACCGCGGGTTTCACCGGGCGGGATCCTGCTCTAGGACGCACCGGCACTCTCGGGAAACTTCCATGGACCTCCGCGCACTTCTGATGGGGCTGGCCTTCGCCTTCATGTGGTCCTCGGCCTTCACCTCGGCGCGGATCATCGTGGCCGAGGCGCCACCTCTCTACGCGCTGGCGCTGCGCTTTCTCCTCTCGGGGCTCATCGGCATCGTCCTCGCCCGCGCGCTCGGCCAGACATGGCGGCTGTCGCGCGGCCAGTGGCGGGCGACGCTGATCTTCGGGCTCTGCCAGAACGCGCTCTACTTGGGCCTGAACTTCGTCGCCATGCAATGGGTCGAGGCCTCGCTCGCCGCGATCGTCGCCTCGACGCTGCCCCTTCTCGTGGCGGCGGCGCTGTGGCTCTTCTGGAACGAGCGGCCCGGGCTCCTCGGCAGCGCCGGGCTCCTCGCCGGGTTCGCCGGCGTAGCGCTCATCATGGGCGCGCGGCTGACCGGCGGGGTCGACCCTGTGGGCGTCCTCTTCTGCGCGCTCGGCGCGGTGGCGCTCGCCACGGCGACGCTCTCGGTCCGGAACGCGAGCGCGGGCGGCAACGTGCTGATGATCGTCGGGCTGCAAATGCTGGTGGGCTCGGCGATCCTGTTCGCCGTGGCCGCCGCGGTCGAGGTGCCCGAGGCGCACGTCTCCTGGCGCCTCGCGCTCGCCTTCCTCTACACCATGCTGGTCCCCGGCCTCGCCGCCACCTGGGTCTGGTTCCTCCTGGTCAACCGGATCGGCGCGGCGCGGGCCGCGACCTTCCATTTCCTCAACCCGGTCTTCGGCGTCACCATCGCCGCGGCGCTGCTCGGCGAGCGGCTCGGCCCGCTCGACCTTGCCGGCGTCGCGGTGGTGACGGCCGGGATCCTCGCGGTGCAGCTTTCCCGCGCGGGACAGCGGCCGAGGCTGGCCCCGGCCGACTGACATGCGCGACGCGTCAGGCCGCGCTCTCGAAGGCGTCGAGCGCCGGCTGGAAATCGCGGGCACCGCAGCGCGCGACCCAGTCGCGGATCGCCGGCACGTCCGGCGTCAGGTCCGGGAGCCACTGGAACGGCGAGGCCAGGAGCAGGTCGGCCGCGGTGTAGCGTTCCCCCATGAGCCACGGCCCGGCCTCCAGCGCGCGGGCCAGCCGGTCGGTCACTTCGGGCATGCCGCGGAAGGTCGCCGCCAGCACCGGGTGCTCGAGTCCGGCGAAGCGATGGACGACCACCGGCTCGACGATGCTGCCATACCAGACCATCCAGGAGAGGAACCGGCCGCGATCGGGATGCCCGGGCGGGATCGCGAGTTCCGCATCGGGGAAAAGTTCGCAGAGATACATCAGGATCGCCGGCGTCTCCCAGATCTCGACCCCGTCATGGACGAGAAGCGGCACCTTGCCCTCGGGATGCGGGTTCCCGGCATCGCGGCCGCCGCTGCCATCCGCCCGCGCCACGGTAACGATGCGGATATCGACGGCGTCGAGCCGGCCGAGCGCATGCAAGAGGGCGACGACGCGGGTCGAGCGGGTGCGGGGGGCGTGGTAGAGGGTGAGCATGCCAGGGTCCTTTTCCTGCGGGATCTGCCGCGATATTGCTGCACCTGTCCTGTCAGATTCCGTCAGGAGCCCGATGCCCCGAAGCGACCGCCTGTTCCGCCTGATGCAGCTCCTCCGGACGCTCCCCGCCCCGGTCAGCGCGGCGCGTCTCGCCGAGGAGACGGGAAGGTCGGAACGCACGATCTACCGCGACATCGCCACGCTCCGGGGCGCCGGGGCGCGGATCGAGGGCGAGGCGGGCTACGGTTACACGCTTACCGAGGATTGGGCGCTGCCGCCGCAGAGCTTCACCCGGCTCGAACTCGAAGCGGTCCTTCTCGGGCTCGGCGAGGTGCGCCAGTCGGGCGATGCCGCCCTGGCCGCCGCGGCGGCGGAGGCGGCGGCGAAGCTCGTCGCCCGGCTCCCCGAGCGGCAGCAGCGCGAGGCGATGACCGCGGCGCTCCGGGTCTACCGGAACGCCCGTCCCGGGCTGCCGGAAGGGCATCTCGACCTCCTGCGCCGGGCCTGCTGGGACGAGGAGGCCGTGGACCTCACCTATGCCGACGAGACCGGCCGGGAAACCGCGCGCCGTGTCCTGCCCCTGCAGATCGTCTATCTCGACCGGGTGCTGATCCTGCTGGCCTGGTGCTGCCTGCGCGAGGATTTCCGCCGCTTCCGACCCGACCGCATCCTCCGGGCCGACCTCACGGGCGAGAGCTTCCGGCCGCGCCGGGTCCCGCTCCTGCGGGAGTTCGTGGGGCAGATAACGGCGGCCAGACGGACCGACTCCGAGAGGACCGGCGGCTAGTACCGCTGCGAAATCACGCGGATCGGCATGCCCATGGCAGCCTCGACGCGACGGCGTTCCTCTTCCCCGAGAGCTGCGACATTGACGACGCGCGCCCGGACCAAGCAGCGCGCGAAGCCCTGCTCCCAATGGTAGCTCAGCGCATCGAGGGTCAGCGAGGCTCCGCAGCACGGCAGCGCGATGGTTGCGAGCGCGAAACCGGCATCGTCCGAATAGTCATCGCCCATCCAGTCCGACCATGCCTCCGTTTGGTCAGCCGAACATGACGGGCAGCGCACGCTTTCGAAATTCTCGCCCGCGTCGACGAATTCGATCCTGTCGCCGAAATCCTGAACCTCGGAGGTTCCGACCTCCGGGTCGAGGGTGGCAAGCAGGTCGGCCGCGTTCGAGAGCTGCCGCGCAGAGGGATGGGCACGGGGATCTCGCGGAATGACCACGATCCAGGTGTCGGACATCAGCCTATCGGCCCGCGCACCCCGCCGGTCTGCGCCCGGTCGAGCAGCAGGTGATCGAGGATCACCGCCGCCGCCATCGCCTCGGCCACCGGCACCGCGCGGATGCCGACGCAGGGATCGTGGCGGCCCTTCGTGACGATCTCGGTCGCCTCCCCTGCCTTTGTGATCGTCTTGCGGGGCGTGAGGATCGAGGAGGTCGGCTTCACGGCGAAGCGGACGACGATCTCCTGCCCGGTCGAGATCCCGCCGAGGATCCCGCCGGCGTGGTTCGAGTTGAAAAGCGGGCGCCCGTCATTGCCCATGGCGATTTCGTCGGCGTTGGCCTCGCCGGTCAGCCGTGCCGCCGCCATGCCCTCGCCGATCTCGACGCCCTTCACCGCGTTGATGGACATCATCGCGGCGGCGAGATCGGTGTCGAGCTTGCCATAGACCGGCGCGCCGAGACCCGGCGGGCAGCCCCGGATCGACAGCTCGATCAGCGCGCCGACCGAGGATCCCGATTTGCGCAGCCCGTCGAGATACCCTTCCCACTCCGCTGCCGCCGCGGCATCGGGCGTCCAGAACGGGTTCCGGCCGATCTCGTCCCAGTCGAAACGCGCGCGGTCGATATCCTTCTCGCCCATCGCCACCATGTAGCCCGTGATGGAAAGCCCCGGCACGAGCGCCGCCAGCACCGCCCGCGCCACGCCGCCCGCCGCGACCCGCGCGGCGGTCTCCCGCGCAGAGGACCGGCCGCCGCCGCGATAGTCGCGGATGCCGTATTTCTGCCAGTAGGTGATGTCGGCATGGCCCGGCCGGAACTTCTCGGCGATGTCGCCGTAATCCTTCGAGCGCTGGTCGGTGTTGCGGATCATCAGCTGGATCGGCGTGCCGGTGGTTACCCCCTCGAAGGTGCCCGAGAGGATCTCCACCGCGTCCGCCTCGCGCCGCTGGGTGGTGAACCGGTTCTGCCCCGGCTTGCGGCGGTCGAGCCAGACCTGAAGATCGGCCTCCGAAAGCGCCACCCCCGGCGGGCAGCCGTCGACGGTCGCGCCGAGCGCGGGCCCGTGGCTCTCGCCCCAGGTGGTGACGCGGAAGACATGTCCGTAGGTATTGAAGCTCATGGGCGCCCCCCTTCGGCGCCCGTCCATACAGCCTCGGCCGGACAAGAGAAAGCCTTTGCAGCGCGCGTCCCAGGGGGCTCTGCCCCCTCGCGTCCTCTGGACGCTCACCCCCGGGATTTCCGGACCCAAAGAAGGAAAAGCGGCCCGCCGTGAACCGGACGGACCGCCCTTCTTCGGGTCATGCGGCTGGCATCCCTGCTGCCGCACGAAAGGAACGCTGACGAAACAGGGTAAAGAAAGCCTTACCGCGCCTCGTCTTTGGGTCGGGAAAATCCCGGGGGAGCGCGGCGCGGCAGCGACGCGCGGGGGCAGAGCCCCCACTCTGGCATGGCGTGCACCGAAGGCGCTCCTCGAGATCGCGGTTTCGCCTTGCGGGCGGCGGCGTCCGCCCCTACGTTCCGCCTCACCTCGGGGTGCCCGGCAGGGCTGAGATGCGCGAGCGCGAACCCGTTGAACCTGAACCGGTTAAGACCGGCGGAGGGAAGGTGTCACCCGCACGCTTCGTTTCTCCGCCCGTCGTGAGACATGGAGACGTCATGCTGCGCACCACGCTGCTCGCCACGGGACTGATCGCCACCGCCTTCGCGGCGCAGGCCGACACGCCCGTCCTTACCGTCTATGCGGGAGACTATTTCACCTCCGAATGGGGCCCCGGCCCCGGCATCGAGGCCGCTTTCGAGGAGACCTGCGGCTGCGACCTGCAATATGTCACGGGCGACCTTCTGCCCCGGCTCCTGCTCGAGGGCGAAAGGACCAAGGCCGACATCGTGATCGGCCTCACTTCGGACGTCACCAAGAAGGCCCGCGAGACCGGGCTCTTCGCCCCCCATGGCGAGGACAATTCGAAGCTCACCCTGCCCATCGCCTGGACCGACGACACCTTCCTGCCGTTCAACTACGGCCACACCGCCTTCGTCTATGACGACACCCGGATGCCGAACCCGCCCGAAAGCTTCGCCGCGCTCCTCGACATGCCCGACGACACGCGGATCGTCATCCAGGACCCACGCACTTCGATCTCCGGGCTCGCGCTCGTCCTCTGGGTCAAGGCGGTCTATGGCGACGGTGCCGAGGCGGCCTGGGAAAAGCTCGCGCCGAAGATCCTCACCGTCACCAAGGGCTGGTCGGAAAGCTACGGCCTCTTCACCGATGGCGAGGCCGACATGGTCCTGAGCTACACCACCTCGCCCGCCTACCACATGATCGCCGAGGGCGATTTCACCAAGCACGCCGCGATCTTCCCCGAGGGGCATTATTTCATGGTGGAAACCGTGGGCAGGATCGCCGGGACCGAGGAACCGGAACTCGCCGATGCCTTCATGGATTTCGTCCTCTCCGAGCGGTTCCAGGAAATGATCCCGACCACCAACTGGTCGCTGCCCGCCGCACTCCCGAAGGCGAATTGGCCCGAGGGCTTCGCCGAGTTGCCGCTCCCCGAAAAGGTGCTGTTCTATTCCGAGGACGAGGCCGCCGCGCTCCGCGACGAGGCAATCGAGGAGTGGCGGCGGGCGCTGTCGCGCTGACATGGCGGGGGGCGGCATGGCCCGGGCGGGCGCCGGCGTCGCGGTGCTGGTGGCCGCCCTGATCCTCGGGCCGCTCGGCGCGGTCCTGGTCCGGGCCGGCGGCGGCTCCGGGCTCGGGGCCGCCGACTGGGCGGCGATCCGGTTCACAATGCTTCAGGCCGCACTCTCCGCCGCCCTCTCCGTGGCCCTCGCCGTCCCGGTCGCCCGGGCGCTGGCGCGGCGGCGCTTCCTCGGGCGCGGGCTCCTCGTCACCCTTCTCGGCGCGCCCTTCATCCTGCCCTCCATCGTCGCGATCATCGGCCTCCTCGCCGTGTTCGGCCGCTCGGGCCTCCTCAATCGCTTGCTCGAAGCGCTCGGCCTGCCGGGGCTCACCATCTACGGGCTGCACGGCGTGGTGCTGGCCCATGTGTTCTTCAACATGCCACTGGCGATCCGGTTGCTCCTGCAGGGCTGGCTCGCGATCCCGGCGGAACGGTTCCGCCTCGCCGCCGCGCTCGGCATGGGCCCGCGCGAGATCGGGCGCTGGCTCGAACGGCCGATGCTGCGCGAGGTGCTGCCCGGCGCGGCGATGGTGATCTTCCTCATCTGCCTCACCAGCTTCGCGGTGGCGCTGACGCTGGGCGGCGGCCCGCGCGCGACCACGGTGGAGCTGGCGATCTACCAGGCCTTCCGCTTCGATTTCGACCTCGGGCGGGCGGCCATGCTCGCCATCGTGCAACTGGCGCTGACCGGGCTCGCGGCGGCCGCCGCGCTGGGTGTCGCGCGGATGCCGGGCTTCGGCGGCGGGCTCGACCCGGGGGTCGAGCGCTGGGATGCGCGCGGACGCGGGGCACGGATCCTTGATACGATGTCCATCGGCGCGGCGGCGCTGTTCCTGCTCCTGCCGCTCGCCCTCGTGGCCGCAGGCGGGCTCGCGGGCGCCACGGCGCTGACCGCAAGCGTGGCCCGGGCGGCGACAGTGTCGCTCGGCCTCGCGCTCGCCTCGGTGGCGCTCGTCGTGGCGCTCGCCCTGCCCTTGGCGCTTGCGGTCCAGGCCCGGCCCGGCCGCGCCGGGCGCATCCTGGAGGCCATCGGCCATGCCGGCATCGCCGCCTCGCCCCTCGTCATCGGCACCGGCCTCTTCCTCCTCGTCTTCCCCATCGCCGATCCGCAGCGCCTCGCGCTCCCGGTCACCGCTCTGGTCAACGCGCTGATGAGCCTGCCCTTCGCGCTCCGCGTCCTGATCCCCGCCGTGGCGGGGATCGAGGCAGCGCATGGGCGGCTCGCCACGGCGCTCGGCATGGCGGGCTGGGCGCGGCTGCGCTGGCTGCTCCTGCCGCGGCTCCGGCGCCCGCTCGGCTTCGCGGCGGGGCTGACCGCGGCACTGTCGATGGGCGATCTGGGCGTGATCGCGCTCTTCGCCGATGGCGACACCGCCACCCTTCCCCTGCAGGTCTACCGGCTGATGGCCGGCTACCGGATGGCGGAGGCGGCCTCGGCGGCCCTGCTCCTTCTTCTCCTCAGCCTGGCGCTGTTCTGGGCCTTCGACCGCGGGGGACGCACCGATGCTGCAGCTTGAAGCGCTCGAGATCGCGCAGGGCGGGTTCCGGCTGGCCGCCGACCTGACGGTCGCGCCGGGGATCACCGCGGTCATCGGGCCCTCGGGCGCGGGGAAGTCGACGCTGCTTGCCGCGATCGGCGGCTTCGTGGCGCCCGACTCCGGGCGGATCCTCTGGGAGGGCCGCGACATCGGCGGGCTGGCGCCGGGCGCGCGGCCGGTTTCGACCCTGTTCCAGGACCAGAACCTGTTCCCGCATCTCGACGCGTTCCGCAATGTCGGGCTCGGCCTCTCGCCTGCGCTGAAACTGACGGCGGAGGATCTGGATCGGATCCGGGCGGTGCTCGCACGGGTCGGGCTCGAGGGCATGGGCGGCCGCAAGCCGGCCGAGCTCTCGGGCGGACAGCAGAGCCGCGTCGCGCTCGCCCGCGCGCTGGTGCGGGACCGGCCGGTGGTGCTGCTCGACGAACCCTTCGCGGCGCTCGGCCCGGCGCTCCGGGCGGAAATGCTTGACCTCGTGGCCCGGACGCTCGGCGGGCGCACCGTGCTGATGGTCACCCACGACCCGGCGGACGCGGCGCGCATCGCGGGGCAGGCCATCGTCATCGAGGCGGGGCGGGCGGCGCCGCCCGCGGAGACGCGCGCGCTTCTGGCCGACCCGCCGCCGGGCCTCAGGGCCTATCTGGGCGCCTGAAACGGCAAAGGCGCGACCGGTCGGGCCGCGCCTTGCCATGCGTTGAACCGCCTGCGCCCCGGATCAGTCGTCCGACTTCTTCGCGGCCTTCTTCACCGGCGCCCAGATGCGCTTGTTGGTGAGGTACAGGAGCACGGTCATGATCGTCAGCATCAGGACACCGACGAACCCGGCCTGCTTGCGCGCCATCATCTTCGGCTCCGCGGCCCACATCAGGAAGGCGGCGACGTCCTCGGCCTCGTGATGCAGCTCGTTCGAATGGCCGTCGGCGAATTCCACGTCCTCGCCGTAAAGCGGCTGCGGCATCGCGATCCAGCTGCCCGGGAAGAGATGCTCGCCATTCTCGCCCTTGCATTCCTCAGGGTAGCCACCCGGACCAAACGCCTTGTTGTAGTTGCCCGGGAAGTCGCCCGGCGCACAATCCGGCGCATCCTCGTAGCCGGTCAGGATCGAGACGATGTATTCCGGCCCGCCGATCCCCTTGAAGAGCTGGCTGATCCCGAGCCCGGCGGGCCCGTGGAACCCCGCACGGGCCTTCGCCATCAGCGAGAGGTCCGGCGCGGCGGCCGAGGTGATGTGCGGGAAGTGGTCCTTCGGCGTCGCCGGGCGGAAATCGCCCTGGCCGTCGTTCAGAGTCGGATCGAACACCTCGATACTCGCCGCATAAGCGCGCACCTGGTCTTCCGGCAGGCCCGGGCCGCCCTCGTCCTCGAGCGTGCGGATCGGCACGTAGCGCAGGCCGTGGCAGGAGGAGCAGACCTCGGTGTAGATCTGCAGGCCCCGCTGGAGCTGGTTCTGGTCATAGGCGCCGAACGGCCCCTCGAACGAGAAGGCGACGTCCTCCACATGGGTGCTGCCTTCGGCCAGCGCCATCCCCGAGCCGAGGCCGAGCGCGAGCGAGGCAGCGAGCGTGATCTGTCTCATCATGGGTCCCTCGATCCTCTCGTTATTCGGCCGGCGTGGCCGAAGCCGCGCCATGGGCCTCGCCGCCGTAATGGGCGTTGAAGTCGTCCTCGATGGTCGCCGGCTGGGCCAGCGGCTTCTCGATCACGCCGAGGAGCGGCAGGATGATCAGGAAGTAGACGAACCAGTAGGCCGCCGCGATCAGCGAGATCCAGGACATGATCGCCGTCGGCGTCTGCGCGCCGACCCACATCAGCACCACGAAATCCACGGCGAGCAGCCAGAACCACCACTTGAACATCGGCCGGTAGCGGCCCGAGCGCACCGACGACGTGTCGAGCCAGGGCGTCAGCGCCAGCGCGATGATCGCGCCGAACATGGCGATCACGCCGAAGAACTTCGCGTCGACAATGCCGCCGGTCAGGAAGCTCGCCAGCTGCACGATCCAGACATCGGCCGTGAAAGCACGCAGGATCGCGTAGAACGGCAGGAAGTACCATTCCGGCACGATATGCGCCGGCGTCGCGAGCGAGTTCGCCTCGGTATAGTTGTCCGGGTGGCCGAGATAGTTCGGCATGAAGCCCACCACCGCGAAGAACACCGCGAGCACCAGGGCCAGCGCGAAGAAGTCCTTGATGACGAAATACGGCCAGAACGGCAGCGTGTCCTTCTCGGCCTCGGCCTTCGACGACCGCCGCACTTCCACGCCTGTGGGGTTGTTGTTCCCGGTGGTGTGGAACGCCCAGATATGCACCGCAACCAGCGCGGCGATCACGAAGGGCAGAAGGTAGTGCAGCGAGAAGAAGCGGTTCAGCGTTGCGTTGTCCACCGCCGGCCCGCCGAGGAGCCAGGTCTGGATCGGCTCGCCAATGAGCGGGATCGCCCCGAAGAGGCCGGTGATCACCGTCGCGCCCCAGAACGACATCTGCCCCCAGGGCAGCACGTAGCCCATGAAGGCGGTGCCCATCATCGCGAGATAGATCAGCATCCCGATGATCCAGGTGATCTCGCGCGGCGCCTTGTAGGAGCCGTAGTAGAGCCCCCGGAAGATGTGCAGGTAGACCGCGAAGAAGAACAGCGAGGCGCCGTTGGCGTGCAGGTAGCGCAGGAAATGGCCGCCGCGCACGTCGCGCATGATGTGCTCGACCGAGGCGAAGGCCATGTCGACATGCGGCGTGTAGTGCATCACCAGGACCACGCCGGTGGCGATCTGCAACACCAGGCAGAAGGCCAGCACGATGCCCCAGATCCACATCCAGTTCAGGTTCTTGGGCGTGGGGATCATGATCGTGTCGTAGACGAGCGATACGATCGGCAGGCGCTCGTGCACCCAGCGCTCGATGCCGGTCTTCGGTTCGTAATGGTCGTGGGGAATACCCGCCATCGTTCGGCCTCCCTTAGCCCAGAAGGATCGTCGTTTCGTCGACGAACTTGTTGACCGGAATATGCATGTTCTGCGGGGCCGGGCCTTTGCGGATGCGGCCGGCGGTGTCGTAATGCGAGCCGTGGCAGGGGCAGAACCAGCCGCCGAAATCGCCGGCGCCGTCGCCCAAGGGCACGCAGCCCAGATGCGTGCAGACCCCGGTCATCACCAGCCATTCCTCCTGGCCGGGCACCGCGCGGTTCTCGTCGGTGGCGGGCGCGTCGGGGGCGAGGTTGGCGTTCTCCGCGGTCGGGTCGATCAGGTCGGAGAGCGGCACGGCCTTGCCGGCGTCGATCTCCTCCTGGCTGCGGCGGCGAATGAAGACCGGCTTGCCGAGGAACAGTATGGTGAGCTGGGTGCCGGTCTCGACGCCCGAGACATCGACCCGGAGCGTCGACGCGGCCTGCACGTCGGCCGAGGGGTTCATCTGGTTGACCAGGGGCCAGACGGCCGCTCCGGTCAGGACGACCCCGGCGCCGCCCGTCACATAGTAGAGGAAGTCACGGCGGGTGCTCTCGTGGTCTTCAGCCTGGGACACGTTCAACTCCATTTGCCGCGGCCTGTCTTGGCCATAGGTAGGGGCGGACGCGCCGCGGGCGCGAACCGATCGTGCCGATGCTTAGCTTGGCCTGCCGGGAGGGTCCAGCGGACATTCGGGCGCACCTGTAATCTTGTGTCTCCGGCGGATGCCGGAGACCGGCCGCGGTCGTCGAGTTCCAGCAGAGTAGGAGAGGGGCGTGCCCTTTGACCCGGGCCCGCACCGCAATCCCCCCGCGGGCCCTGGCACTGGCAATGCTATGCCCCAGCCCGCGTGGCGCCGAAGGCTGCCGGTGCGAGCGCCCGCCCGCGTCACGCCTGCGGCTTGCCTCCGGCACGACCGGGCTGGCGTCCCTCGCAACAGCTGTGCGGTAGACCCGCCCGGAACAAGGCCCGAAGGGCCGCCGGGCGAGCGCCTGCCCGTCCCGGCGGGCTGGCGCTCTGGCAACGTTTGCGCAGACCTTGGAGGTCGGAGGCATGTGGCACCATAAACTGCGTGGAAAGCCGTTGCGGCGCCATCCCACGGGCAGGTGCACGCCCGGCCTGCGCATTGTGGCCTGGCGGGAGGCTCAACGCGCCCCGCCTCCTCCCGCGCCCAAGGCGCGGTGGCGGCCGCGCCCGAAGGCCGGAACCGATCGCCGCACCGACGGGATACCGACGCAATACCGACGTGAAACCGATCCGCCGAAACGCGCCGCTTCGCCTTGTTTCATGGGATCAACCCTCGGCGCCGTTGCCATGGCGCGGCGGCAGCGCGCACCGGAGTCATCGACTCCGGAAACGGCCCGGGCCGGGCCCATCCCGATCAGGCCGGCGGCACGGTCGCCTGCATCGAGGGCCGCTCGGAAAACGCCGCGTACCAGTCGGCGAGGCCCGGATGCCCGGCCCGCCAGCCGCGCGCGTCGTGGCGCAGGTCGAGATAGCCCAGCGCGCAGCCGACCGCGATCTGTCCCATGTCGAGCTTTCCCCCGAGATGGCTCATCCAGCGCGCCTCGAGCGCGGTGCACGCCCGTGCGATCTTCTCCCACTGGCCATCCGCCCAGGCGTTCCAGCGCAGGCCCTCGGGGCGGAGCCGCGATTCGTAGGTCAGCAGCAGCGCCGCATCGAGAATCCCCTCGCCCGTCGCCTCGAGCGTCAGCATCTCCCAGAGCCGCGGCGGCTCGGGATAGAGCCCGGCCCCGAACCGCGCGTCGAGATAGCGGGTGATCACCCGGCTGTCATAGAGCGCCGGCCCGTCCTCGCGTTCCAGCGCCGGCACCTTGCCGAGCGGGTTCTGCGCGACGGGCGCCTTGCTCGAATCGACCGGCGAGGCGGTGGCCGACACCAGTTCGACCTCGCCGGTGCGGCCGGTCTCGTGCAGCAGCACCATGATCTTGCGGACATAGGGCGAGGTCGGGGAGTGAAAGAGACGCATGTCGGTCCTCCTGGGCGGGCTCGCCCAAGCCGTAGGACGCCGGGCGCAGGCTGTCCACCCGGCTCAGCCCTCCGGCCGCGCCATCAGCTTCGCGAGCGCGGCGAGCTCCTGCCCGATCCCGCCCTGTTCGATCCGCGCCGCCGCGCCGAGCCGCGCCGCCTCCGGCTTGTTCTGCCCGAGCTTCCAGGTCCCGTCGACGCGCTCGATCCGCAGCCGGAACGGCAGGATCGCCCTCAGGAGCCGCGCCAGCGCGTCCGCGCTCATCTTGTCCATCGTCCAGGCCGGCTTCGGCGCCAGCCGCGCCTCGTAGGCCGCCGACAGCCGCGCCAGAAGGTCCGGAAGCGCGTCCTCTGGCAGCCGCTCGAGCCTTCCCCTCAGATGCACCGCGACATAGTTCCAGGTCGGCACCTGGTCCGCCACCCCGTACCAGTCGGGCGAGACGTAGCCGTCCGGCCCCGCAACCGCGATCACCGCCGGGCCCTCGGGCAACCGGGCGATCGGGTTCGACCGGACCAGATGGAGACCCGCGGTCTCGCCCGCCGCGTCGAGCAGGAACGGCACATGCGACAGGAGCGGAGCGCCCTCGGCGGTGACCGCGAGCGTCCCGAAGGCGCGCGCCCGCGCGAAGGCGAGATGCCGCGCGCGGCTCTCGTTCCGGAAGGCGGGGTTCGGATGCATCGACGGCTCATCCCTGCGCTGGACCGCGCGGACGCTATGCGCCGGGCCGGAGAGCGTCAATCCGGCACGCGGACCCCGCCTTGCCCGCTCTCCTCCAGCGCCCGGGCCACGGCGCCCGAGCGTTTCAGCCGGACGACCTCCTCCGCGACGAAGGCCGCGAAGCGCGGCCGCGCGGCCGGGACGCCCACCGCCTGGAGGATCGCCATGAAGGGCTCCTCGACCAGCCGCGTGCCCGGCCGCTCGCGCACCACGCGTTCCATCGCCTGGCGGATGCCCGAGAGCCCGTCGAGCGTGCCGGCCTCGAACGCGGCCCGCGCCGCCTCGAAGGTCTCGAAACTCACGAGCTCCGCCCCGCGCGCCTCCCGGGTCAGGAAAAGCCCGTAGGCGCTGCCCCGGACGAGGCCGATCCGGAGCCCTTGGGCATCGACCTCGGCGGGCGTCGCGGCCGTCCGGGCCACATCGAGCGCGTAGCAGCCCTCGATCGCGACATAGGGCGGCGAGAAGGCGATCTCCTCGGCGCGTTTCGGGTCCACGGCGAGAAAGCAGAGATCCCAGAGATCCGCGCCGGCGCCGTCGGAGACCTCCCGGGCGCGGTCGAAATGCAGGAACTCGGGCGCGACGCCGAGCGCCCCGGCAATGGCCCGCGCCACCATGACCGAGACGCCGCCCGGCGTCCCGTCCTCAACGCGCGAGACAAGGACCGCGTTGCCGTGGTTCAGCGCCACGCGCAACACACCCTTCGGCGCCGCCTCGCGCCGGATCGCTGCGATGTCGTCCACCCCGCGCCTCCGCTTGGTTCCCCCGGATTGTAGAGCCGCCGCGGCGCCCTCCGCCAGCGCCGCGGCCGGCGATCCTCAAAAATTCCCGAACGGAGCTCCCGGAAAGCCGGGCCTAGGCTTCGCGGCGCCGGAGAGCTAAGGGAGACCCGGAACAGTCACGCAAGGTTGCCGATGTCCCGTTACCGTGCCCCCGCCGGGGGATTGCCGCCGCAATCGGCGCTCCTCACCGACCGCGCCGTCTTCACCGAGGCCTATTCGGTGATCCCGCACGGGGTGATGCGCAACATCGTGACGAGCTTCCTGCCGTTCTGGGAGGAAACCCGCGCCTGGGTGCTGGCCCGGCCGATGACGGGCTTCGCCGAGACCTTCTCGCAGGCGGTGATGGAGGTCGCGCCGGGCGGCGGCTCGGACCGTCCCGAGGACGACCCCGAGGCGCAGGGCGCGCTCTTCGTGATGGAGGGCGAGATCACCGTCTGGGTCGGCGCCACCGACCACGTGCTCGGCCCGGGCGGCTTCGCCTACCTGCCGCCGGCCTGCGGCTGGCAGCTCCGGAACCGGGGCGGCGCGCCGGCGAAGTTCCACTGGATCCGCAAGCTCTACCAGACGGTCGAGGGGCTCGCGCCGCCCGCCCCGTTCTTCGTCGCCGACGAGGCCGCAATCGCACCGGATCCGATGCCGGACACCGAAGGGATGTGGGCGACGACCCGGTTCATGGACCCCGCCGACATGGCGTTCGACATGCATGTCACCATCGTGACGATCCGCCCCGGCGCGGCGATCCCGTTCATGGAAACCCATGTGATGGAGCACGGGCTGTACGTGCTGGAGGGCAAGGGGGTCTACCGGCTGAACCGCGACTGGGTCGAGGTGGAGGCAGGCGATTTCATGTGGCTCCGGGCGTTTTGCCCGCAGGCCTGCTACGCGGGCGGGCCGGGCCCGTTCCGCTACCTGCTCTACAAGGATGTCAACCGGCAGATGCCGCTCCGGCTCGGATAGGTGCCCCCGGCCCCGGCCTGCTACCAGAGACCTTCCACGGCCCGCTCGGGCCAGGCCGCGTCATACGCCACGCCGCCGATCGCCCCTTCGGTCATTTCGGCGAGGATGTCGCCCGCGCTCGGCAGGCCCTCGCTGTCATCCGCACCCGACCAGAGCCCCGCGCGCATCACCGCCCGGGCGCATTGGAAATAGACCTCGCCGATCTCCACGAGGATCACCGACCGCGGCAGCTTGCCGCCCCGCTCGAAGCGCGCCAGGAGATCCGGATCGGCGCTCAGGCGCGCCTGCCCGTTCACCCGCACCGCGTTGGTCGAGCCGCGCACCAGGAACATCAGCGAGACCCGTCCGTCGCGGACGATGTTCCTCAGACTGTCGATCCGCTCGTTGCCGCGCCAGTCGGGAAGCGCCAGCCGGCCCGGGTCCAGCTCCAGCACCACCGGGCCGTCATCGCCGCGCGGGCTGCCATCGGTGCCTTCGGGACCGACCGTTGTGAGGACACAGAACCGCGACCGGGCGATCCAGGCGCGATAGGCCGGCGTCATCCGGCGGGCGACCTTGCGCAGCGCGGGCGCGCCCGGCGTGCCGTAGAGCGCCTCGAGCTTCTCAAGCGTGTCGATGGTCATGTCTCGTCCTCTCCCTTGAATCCCGCTTCCGCCATCAGCCGGTTCGAGGCCGCCTCGATCTCCCCCTCGATCCGCGCGAGAAAGGCATCGCGCGCGAGCCCCGGCTGGATCGGGTCGAGAAATTCCACGATGGCGGTGCCTTGCTTGCGAAAGAAGCCGCGACGGGGCCAGAACAGACCGATATTGGTGGCGACCGGTACGCAGGGCAGGTTCATCGCCTCGTAGAGAATGGCGGTTCCCACCTTGTAGGGCCGGCTGGCGCCCGGCGCGACGCGGGTGCCCTGGGGATAGATCACCAGTTGGCCCGCCCGGCCGGCGCATGCCGCGGGTCGCCTCCTGCACCATGCCGGCGATGGCGGCGCCGCGCTTGCCGCGATCGACCGGCACGCAGCCGATCCGCCAGGCATATTGGCCGAAGATCGGGGTATAGAGGAGGATCTTCTTCATGATGAACCGCCCCATCGGCAGGGCGTGGAAGATCACGATGATGTCGTAGAAGCTCTGGTGCTTCGCGGCCACCAGCGCCGGGCCGGTGGGGGGCGTGCCCCGCACCTCGGTCTTCAGCCCGACCATCCAGGACGCGGTCCACTGCACCCAGCGGCACCAGGTGTGGCAGGCCAGGAGCGCGCCGTCGCGGCTCCAGAGCGCCACCGGGAAGAACAGAAGCGCCATGACGATCATCATTACGTAGATCTGCAGGTTGAAGATCAGCGAGCGGATCCATTGCAGCGCATAGGCCATCAGCGTGTCTCCCTGAGGCGACGGAGCGCGGCGAAGCGCGTCGTCCAGAAGGCGGTGAACCCGGCAAGGAGCGGGATCGCGAGCGGGGCGAGCCATTCGGTGCCGCGGAAGGCGAGGTCGGTGAGAAAGGCGGTGCTCCCGGCCGAGCGCGGCACCAGTGCCACGGCGATCATCCCCGCGAGCGTGCCCCCGGCGGCGCCGGCCATCGCGCGGAGCGTGAAGCGGCGGGTGAAGGCGCGGGCGACGAAACTGTCGCGGGCGCCGATCAGCCGCAACACGTCGATCACCTTCGCATTGGCCGCGAGCGAGGCCGAGGCGGCCAGCGTCACCATGGCGGCCAGCGACCCGGCGATCAGCGCGAGGGCGAGCCACCCCAGCGTCCGGAGCCGCCCCGCCGCGGCAATCAGCGGGCGGCGCCAGCGGGTGTGGTCGTCGAGGATCGCGCCCGGCGCCTCGGCGCGGAGCCTGAGCCGCAGGCTTTCGGCGTCGAAGCCCTCGGGATCTTCGACGATCTCGATCAGCCGCGGCACCGGCAGCGTGTCGATCGGCAGGTCGGGGCCGAACCAGGGCTCGAGCAGCTTGCGTTGCTCCGCGTCGTCGAGCGCCCGCGAGGCGGCGATGCCGGGCGTCTGGTCGAGCACCTTGAGCGTCGCCGCGACCTGCGCGGCCATCTGCTCGGACGGGGCCGAGATCCGGATCGTCGCGGTGCGCGCCAGCTCGTCCGACCAGCGCTCGGCGAGCCGCCCGGTGGCGAAGAGGAGCGCCAGCGCAAAGACGGCGAGAAACGCCATCGCCGCCGAGACGAAGACCGTGAGCCGCGCGGCGATCCCGGTGGGCGGCACCACGCGGTTCGCCTCGCGCGGGTCGGGCATGCGCAGAAGGGCGGGATCGGGGCGCGTCACAGGTCGGACCCGGCGCTTTGCAGCCGGCCCTCGCGCAGCCGCAGCACCCGCGCCTGCAGATGGCTTTTGGCCTGGCGGATCAGCGCGAGGTCATGGGTCGCGACCAGGATCGTCTTGCCCATCCTGTGGAGCTGCACCAGCAGCATCAGGAGCCGCTCGCTCATCTCCCAGTCCACGTTGCCGGTGGGTTCGTCAGCAAGGATCACGTCGGGCGACATGATCACCGCCCGTGCCAGCGCCGCACGCTGCCGCTCGCCGCCCGAAAGCTGCGGCGGGCGCGCGTCGGCATGGCCCGACAGCCCGACCCAGGCCAGCAGCTCGGCCAGGTTCTCGCGTTCGCGCTCCGGATCGCGGCCCGCCACCGACAGCGGCATCGCCACGTTCTCGGACACCGTCAGATGGTCGATGAACTGGCAATCCTGGTGCACGATGCCGATCCGCTGGCGCGCCCGGGCCACCCCGTCGCGGTCGAAGGTGCCGGCATCCGCGCCGAAGACCGAGACGGTGCCATGGGTCGGCAGGAGCTCCATGTAGCAGAGCTTCAGGAGCGTGGTCTTGCCCGATCCGGACGGTCCGGTGAGGAAATGGAACGACCCCGGGGCCAGCGCAAGGTCGAGCCCCGCGATCAGCGGCCGGTCGCCGTAGCTGTAGCTGACGTCTGATAGCGCGATCACGACATGTCCCGGTCCTGCCCGCGACATGTTTGCCTCAGGCAGCGGGGTGATTCAATTCCGCTTGCGGCTCGCGCTTTGCGTTTTCGGAATGCGCTGTTAATAGATTGACGCCTAAGACAGACTTTCGGCGGCATGGGCCGCACTGGTGGAATTCGATGCGGCTCGTTTGCCCTAGTTGCGATGCACAATACGAGGTCGATGCCGGGCTGATCCCGTCATCGGGGCGCGACGTGCAGTGCTCGAACTGCGGCAAGACCTGGTTCCAGGAGCCGCTCGAAACCATCCGGCTGGCCCCCGAAGCGCGGGTCGATCCCGACCGGCCGGAGAGCGGGCTGACCGACGAGGCCGCCGCGTTCTTCGCCAAGGGCGGCTCCGGTGCCGATGAGGCCTACGAGGACGAGTTGCCCGGCCCGATGCCGGAGCTGCACGACGAGGAGGCCGGAATCCCCGCCGCCGCCATGGCAGCCGAGCCCGAACCCGAGCCGGAACCGGAACCTGTGCCGGAACCCGAACCCGCCGTGGCCGCGGCGGAAGCCCCCGCCGCGAAACCCGAACGGAGCGCCCAGCGCCCCGAGATCGACGCTGCGGTGCTCGGCATCCTCAAGGCCGAGGCCGAACGCGAAATCGCCGCACGCCGCGCCGAGGTGGCCGCGGGCACCGAGAGCCAGCCCGATTCCGACATGAGCCGCGAGGCCGTCGCCCGGCTGCGCGGCGCGGACGAGGAGGAGGACGACGCGGAGGCCGATGCCGCCGCCGCGCGGCGCAAGGCGCTCCTGCCGGATATCGAGGAAATCAACTCCACCCTCACCGCCACCTCGGACCGCGCGATCCCCGCCGTGGACGAGATCGAGGCCGCCGAGGAAACCTACAAGCGCCGAAGCGGCTTCCGCATGGGCTTTTCCCTCGTGCTGCTGGCGGTGGTGCTGCTGATCCTCGCCTATCTCTTCGCGCCGCAGATCGGCGCCGCCGTGCCGGGGCTGAAGCCGGCCCTGGCGAGCTACGTGGACTGGGCCAACGGCATCCGGCAGAGTGTCGACGGCTATCTCGAGAGATCGGTCAAATGGCTCACCGATCTCTTCGTCGAAATGGCGAACTGACCCGTTCGGTCCCGTCCGGCGGTCAGGAAATCCGCGCCACCACGTAATCGGCCAGATCGCCCAGCATCTCGCGGACCGGATGATCGGGCAGCGCCGAAAGCGCGTCCTTCGCCCGCTCGGCCCAGCCCAGCGCCTCTTCCCGCGTCGCCTCGAGGCACCCATGCCGCGCGAGAAGCCGCAGCGCCGTCTCGAGATCGCCGTCGCGCTGGTCGCCCTTCTCGATGACGCGCAGCCAGAAGCCCCGCTCCTCGGCATTGGCCGCCGCCACCGCCTTGATGACCGGCAGGGTCAGCTTCCGCTCGCGGAAATCGTCGCCGACATTCTTGCCCGTGGCCGTCATGTCGCCGGCGTAGTCGAGGAGGTCGTCGACGATCTGGAACGCCACGCCCAGCGCGTCGCCATAGGTGTGAAGCGCCCGGATCTGCGCCTCGGGGGCGCCTGCGATCACGCCGCCCACCTCGGTCGCCGCCGCGAACAGCGCCGCCGTCTTGCCGCGCACCACCTGGAGATAGACGGCCTCGTCGGTCTTCAGGTTCTGCGCCGCCGTGAGCTGCAATACCTCGCCCTCGGCAATCGTCGCTGAGGCGTTCGACAGGATGCCCAGGACCCGGACCGAGCCGGTCTCGACCATCAGCTGGAACGCCCGCGCGAACAGGTAGTCGCCCACCAGCACCGAGGACTTGTTGTCCCAGAGGAGATTCGCCGTCGGCCGCCCGCGCCGCTGCCGGCTCTCGTCGACCACGTCGTCATGGAGCAGCGTCGCGGTGTGGATGAACTCCACCGTCGCCGCGAGCCGCACATGATCCTCGCCCGCATAACCCAGCATCCGCGCCGCCGCGAGCGTCAGCATCGGCCGGAGCCGCTTGCCGCCCGCTTCCACCAGATGCCGCGTCACTTCGGGAATCCGCGGCGCATGCTCCGACGCCATCCGCGCCGCGATCAGCGCGTTGACCCGGTCCATTTCACCGGCCACCGCCTCGGCCAGCCGCTCGTGGGGTTTCCGCACCGCCTCGTCCAGGCCCATACTGCCCTCGTCAGATCGCTCGACAAAGAGCCGCAAAAGCCCTTACGTCTTTACATATGAAGGAACTTCTCCGCACGACCGATCCCACGGTAATCGCATTCGCCACGGCGCTCCTAGAGGGCGAGGATATAGACGTGTTCGAGATCGACGTCCACATGAGCGTGCTCGAGGGCTCGATCGGCGTTCTGCCGCGGCGGTTGATGGTTCACGAGGACGACCATTTCATCGCCAGCCGCGTGCTCGCCGATAACGGGATCGAGGTCAGCCGGCTGTGACCGGCGCGCTCACCGATGACGGGTTTCTCGGCGGCCGCCTGCGGATCGCCCAGCCCGCACAGGGCTACCGGGCCGGGGTCGATCCGGTGTTCCTCGCCGCCGCCGTCCCCGCAAAGGCGGGCGAGCGGGTGCTCGATCTCGGCTGCGGCGTGGGCACGGCGGCGCTCTGCCTCGCTGCGCGGGTGCCGGGACTGGTGCTCTACGGGCTGGAACTCCAGGAGGTCTATGCCGCCCTCGCCGAACGGAATGCCGCCGCGAACGGCATCGCGATGACCGTTGTCCGCGGCGATGTGGTGCGGATGCCGGCGGCGCTCAAGGCCGAGAGCTTCGACCATGTGCTGATGAACCCGCCCTATTTCGACGGCGCACGGCGCAGCGCGGCCCGGGATTCCGGCCGCGAGACCGCGCTCGCCGGAGAGGCCGACATGGGCGCCTGGTGCGACGCGGCGCTGCGGCGGCTCCGCCCGGGCGGGATGCTTTCGGTGATCCAGGTGCCCGAGCGGCTGCCCGACCTGCTCCACGCGCTCACCGGCCGCGCGGCGATCCGCCTTCATCCGCTCGCCCCCCGCGAGGGCCGCGACGCGAGCCGCATCCTCCTCCTCGCCCGCAAGGGCGGCGCCGCGCCGCTCTCGCTTGCCGCGCCCACGCTCCTGCACCGCGGCGCAACCCACGAGAGAGATGGAGAAAATTATACCGACGTCGCCCGAAAGGTGCTGCGCGACGGGGAACCCTGGCCCTGGACCCGCGTTAACGCTTCCTAAGGAGAAGGCGCGGAATCCTGCGCCTATCCACCACTCTCCGCGCGGTGCGTGACACGACTCGTTTTCTGTGATGCACTTCGGGACATAGACAATGATTGAGGAGTACGCCGATGGCCTTGAGTTCGCACCTGGAAGAACTCCGCAAGAAGCACCACACTCTTTCAGCAAAGGTCGAAGAGGCCCAGAAGAGCCCCGGGACCAGCGATTACGAGATCACCGATCTGAAGAAGCAGAAACTCAGGCTCAAGGAAGAAATCGACCGCCTCCAAAGCGCGTGACCCCCAGACCCCTGAACGATAGGGGCTAAGTCAGCCCCGCCCGAAGGGCGTCACCCTGCCCTCGATCAACCCGGCGATTTCCCGGGCGATGGCATCGCGACGCGCAGCGTCGGCTTCAAGATATTCCGACGACAGCGCCGCGATGCGCCGCGCGCGCGGATCTTCCGCCGCCGGATCGTTTGAGAGATTGGGTGTGCGTGTCGCGCCGTGCATGTCGGGCCCTTTCGATGCGGGCCCGACGCTCGGCGAAATCGGTTAACATCCGAAGAAATGGCCGTTTCGATTAAAAACGGCCATTTTTTCGGCTCAGCGATAGGCCAGCAGGTGCCCCACGGTCGAGATCTCGACCGTGGCATCGTCCGAATAGGTCTCCGGCCGCCAGTTCCGATCGGAGCCCAGCCAGGACCGGGAATCCAGCTCGATCAGCCCGATGATCGTCTCAGCGACGATCGTCGCGCCCACCGGGCCCAGACCCTCGCCGGGGCTGCGGCTGCCATCGGGCTCCTCGCGGCCGATGATCTCGGCCTCCTTGAGGATGTAGTACCAGAGCGGCGTGCCCGCGGTGAGCCCGGGCTCGTCGTTCCGCGCCGCGGCGCTGATCTGGCCGATCTCCGCCGCGTCCCGGCCAAGCTCGCGCGCCACCGACTCGCCCGAGGGCAGCAGGAAGCTCTGGCCGCGGATCATGTTGCGCGTGGCGAGCGATTGCCGGTTGGAATCGACGCGCGCCGAAAGTTTCAGAAGGTCCTTCGCCAGCTTGGTGTCGCAGCGCGACGCGCGCTGGACCTGCCGCCCCTCATGGGTCTCGAACAGCTCGTGGATATCCGCCACCGCCCGGGGATCCTTGATCGATTCAAAGCCCCGGCCATAGACCTCGCCGAACAGCTCGAACCTCGGATTACCCTTCTGGAACTGTATTTCCATCGGCACCATGGCATGTCCGAACCGGTAGGCGGCGACCGAGAATTCCACCGGGATGAACGGCGTGCAGGGCTTGTAGACCTGCCGCCCGGCGGCCAGCACCCGGTCGACCACCGGCTTGCCGCAGATCTTCGCCAGGTAATCGTGCACCACGCACCACTGGTAGTGCCAGCTGCACCGCTCGCGGGCCTTCTCGTAGAGCGCCTTGCCCTGGTAAGTCCCGTGCAGATCCTCGCAGAACCGGTTGTGCGCCCGGATCATCGACAGCTGCACCTGGCTCACCGCCCGGTTCTCGTCGTTGCGGAAATCGCCGATCAGCGCCACCTCACCCACGCGCGCAAGGTCGTCTGTCCGATGATCGCCCGTGCCGTGCTCGGCGCCGGTGATCAGCTTGACGCCCTGGTACGGGCCGTCGGCGTGGTAGAGATAGGGCTGCGCGTCCGGCCCGAGCCCGTAGATGCAGTCGAGGTCCAGGCTCGGCGTCCGCACGTTCCCGGTCGTCGCCGGGTCGTTCACCGTGTCGAGGCTCGAGGAAATGTCGAGCGTGATGTCGTGGTCGAGGAACTGGCCGAAAAAGATCAGCCCGACCGCGACGCTGGTGGTTTCCGCCTTGTCGTCGGCCATCGGACCGTCCGGGCGGCCGAGATTCTCGAGCACACGCGGATCGGTGAACAAGGGCGGCAGATCGGCGAAGAGCCGTCCGAACCTGTCGCCGTCGTGATGGGAATGGCCGCGTTTGCAGTAGGCGTCGAGGCCGGCAAGGCCGCCTTGGCCATGGGGCGAAGTCATTGGGGGATCCTCCCTGAAAAAATGCGGCCCGAAGGCCGAAATCAACAATCGAAACGCGAGTTCAATGCCCGCACGGCAATTAATACGAGCCGCCCGCCACTTCTCAAGAAAAAAGGCCGCCCCTGAGAGCGGCCTTTCGATGAATTCTATCGGTCCGGGCGTGCCCGCGTCAGACGAAGAATTGCGCCCCGTTCGCGCTGATCGTCGAGCCGTTGATGAAGCCCGAGTCCTCCGAGGCGAGGAACACCACGCAGCGCGCGATCTCGCTCGGCTCGCCGAGGCGACCGGCCGGGATCTGGCCGATGATCTTCTCGCGCACCGCTTCCGGCACGGCCATGACCATCTCGGTCGCGATATAACCCGGGCAGATCGCGTTCGCCGTGATGCCGGCCCGCGCGCCTTCCTGCGCCAGAGACTTCACGATGCCCAGATCGCCGGCCTTGGTCGCGGCATAGTTCACCTGGCCGAACTGGCCCTTCTGGCCGTTGATCGACGAGATCACGATGATCCGGCCGAACTTGCGCTCGCGCATCCCCGGCCAGACCGGGTGAACCGTGTTGAACACGCCGGTGAGGTTGGTGTCGATGACTTCCTTCCACTGCTCGGGCGTCATCTTGTGGAACGGCGCGTCCCGGGTGATGCCGGCATTGGCGACCACCACGTCGATCGGGCCGAGATCGGCCTCGACCTGGGCGATGCCGGCCTTGGACGCCTCGTAATCCGCGGCGTTCCACTTGTAGGTCTTGATCCCGGTCTCGTCCGAGAAGGCCTTCGCCTTCTCGTCATTTCCGGCATAGGTCGCGGCCACTTCGTAGCCTTCGGCCTTCAGCGCCTTCGAAATCGCCTCGCCGATCCCGCGCGATCCCCCAGTGACCAGTGCAACACGGGCCATGACATCCTCCTCCGAAATTTCCTCGAAATCTTCTTACGAATGGCAGAATGGCGGCGCAACTATATTACGCCGCCAGCCAGACTTTTACGGCCGCTCGACGCAGAGCGCGACACCCATGCCGCCGCCGATGCAGAGCGTGGCGAGGCCCTTCTTGGCGTCGCGGCGCTTCATTTCGAACAGGAGCGTGTTCAGCACCCGGCACCCGGAAGCGCCGATCGGGTGACCGATGGCGATGGCGCCGCCATTCACGTTCACGATCGCCGGATCCCAGCCCATGTCCTTGTTGACCGCGCAGGCCTGGGCGGCGAAGGCCTCGTTGGCCTCCACGAGGTCGAGATCCCCGACCGACCAGCCGGCCTTGTCGAGCGCCTTGCGCGACGCGTGGATCGGGCCCACACCCATGATCGACGGGTCGAGACCGGCGGTCGCATAGGAGGCGATCCGGGCCAAGGGCTCGATCCCGCGCTTCTCGGCCTCATCGGCCGACATCAGGAGCACCGCCGCCGCTCCGTCGTTGATCCCGCTCGCGTTCGCCGCGGTGACGGACCCGTCCTTGGTGAAGGCCGGGCGCAGCTTCTGCATCGCCTCGATGGTCGCGCCGTGGCGGATGTATTCGTCCTTGTCGACCACGATGTCGCCCTTCCGGGTCTTGACCGTGAAGGCGACAACCTCGTCGTCGAACTTCCCCGCCTTCTGCGCCGCCTCGGCCTTGTTCTGCGAGGCGACGGCGAATTCGTCCTGCATGTCGCGGCTGATCTGCCACTTCTCGGCGACGTTCTCGGCGGTCTGGCCCATGTGGTAGCCGTTGAAGGCGTCCCAGAGCCCGTCCTTGATCATCGAGTCGATGAACTTCATGTCGCCCATCTTGTGACCGGCGCGCAGATGCGCGACGTGGGGCGAGAGCGACATGCTCTCCTGCCCGCCCGCGGCGACGATGGAAGCGTCCCCGAGCTGGATGTGCTGGGCGCCGAGCGCAACCGCGCGGAGCCCCGAGCCGCAGACCTGGTTGATGCTCCAGGCCGAGCTCTCAATCGGCAGGCCGGCATTCACATGCGCCTGGCGGGCCGGGTTCTGGCCCTGGCCGGCGGTCAGGACCTGGCCGAGGATCGTCTCCGAGACCTCGCCCTTCTCGATCCCGGCACGGCGCACGATCTCTTCCAGAACGGCTGCGCCCAGCTCATGGGCCGGCGTGTTCGCGAACGCACCGCTGAAGCTACCTACAGCCGTGCGCGCGGCGGATGCGATGACGACATTGGTCATGGAAATCTCCTCTCCCCTCGAGGGCCTGTACGGGACACGCGACGCGACGCCCCGCGCCCCCGTGCCGACTCAATTGGACTCCTATGCACTGGCGGGCGGAAGAGCAACACGGCCAAGATGCGGCGCGTCACCGCAAAGCCGCGCCCGGCCGCCGGAATCGGCCAAATCCGCGCGGAAACGGACGTCGTTTCAGAGGGTTGGCGAATACAACCGGCGCGAGAGCGGAACCGGCTTCGGCGCTTTTCTGCGACCATTGTCCCAGCGCCACCGCCCGCGCAGCGCGCCCGCCGCGAAAGCCCCAAGCCGCTACGGCCGCAGCGGCTCGGCCGGCGCCGGAGCCTGCCCGTCATAGCCGCCCCAGACCGACTGGTCGAAATGGATCACCGCGCCGGTCATCATCCCGCTGTCCTCCGACGCCATCCAGAGCACCGCCTTCGCCACTTCCTCCGGCGCGAGGAGCCGCCCGAAGGGCAAACTCGCGGCCACCCGGTCGATGAAGCCCGGGTCGCCCGTTTCCGCCGCCTGCAGCGCCCGCTCTTGGTCCGAATTCATCCAGCCGATATCGAGCTGGTTCACCCGGATCCGGTTGCGCATCAGCGCGTAGCCGGCGTTCCGCGTCAGTGTCGCAAGCGCCGCCTTCGACGCCGCATAGGGCGCGAGGAACGGCTGGCCGGCGCGCTCCGAGGCCGTGCCGATATTCACCACGACCCCCGCGACCCCCTCGCGGATCATGATCCGCACCGCGTCCTGCATCAGGAAGAACGGCGCCCGCGTGTTCACCGCGAACATCCGGTCGAAGAGCTCGGGCGTTGTGTTGAGAAGGTTCCCCCGGTCGGTCAGCCCGGCGGCGTTCACCAGGATATCCACCCGCCCGAACGCCGCGTCCGCCTCCGCCATCACTCGCCGCACTTCGCCGATCTCGCCCAGATCGGCCGCGACCATCCGCACCTCCACGCCGCTCTCCGCCGCGATCTCCCGCGCCACAGCCGCGCCCTTCCCGGCATCGCGCCCCACCAGCACGATCCCCACCGCGCCGGCCCGCGCGAAGAGCCGCGCGATGGCCGCGCCCAGCCCCTGCGTGCCGCCGGTCACCACGGCGACCTTCCCGTCGATCCGGTTCATCTCGGCCCCCTGCCGCTGCCTGCGCTTCCGGAATGCATATTGACACCCCGAAGATCCCGCAACGATTGTTGCGGGAGCGGCGCGCGACCGCACAGGGAGGGGGCCCGCAGGACATGCTGAAGAACCGGATCCGGCAACTCTGGGCCGAGGGACGGCCCGTCCTGAACGGCTGGTGCTCGATCGGCAGCCCGTTCACCGCCGAAATCATGGCGGCGCAGGGCTACGATGCGCTCACCCTCGACATCCAGCATGGCGCGCTCGACTATTCCGCCGCCCTGCCGATGCTCCAGGCCCTGCGCGGCACGCCGGTCACCGTCCTCGCCCGCGTGCCCTGGCTCGACCCGGCGGCGATCATGAAGGCGCTCGATGCCGGCGCCATGGGCATCATCTGCCCGATGATCAACTCCCGCGCCGACGCCGAGGAGTTCGTCTCCTGTCTCCGCTACCCGCCGCTCGGCCAGCGCAGCTTCGGCCCGACCCGTGCCGCCTTCGGTCTCCCGGGCTACAACGTCGCCGACGCGAACCGCGAGATCCTGGCGCTGGCGATGATCGAGACCAAGGCCGGCGTCGCCAACCTGGAGGAAATCGCCGCCACGCCAGGGCTCGACGGGCTCTATGTCGGCCCCTCCGACCTGACCCTCGGCACCCAGGATGGCCGCCTCGAACCGGCCCTCGACCGCGAGGAGCCCGAGATGATCGCGATCATCCGGAGCATCGCGGAGGCCTGCAAGCGGAACGGCATTCGCGCCTGCCTGCATTGCGGCGCGGCCGATTACGCGGCCCGCGCGCTCGACTGGGGCTTCGATCTGGTGACGGTTTCGGGCGATTCCCGCCTGCTTGCGGCCGCCGCGGGCGCCAGCACCGCAAGGTTCCGCGAGCTGACCGGCACGCCCGCGCCCAACAGCCGCGACGACGGGATCTATTGATGCCCCATGTGGTCGTCGCCGGCCCGATCCATGTCTCGGGCCGCGCGCTCCTCGACGCGCTCGATGACGTGCTCCTCTCGCCGCATATCGCCGGCGTGACCGAGGGCGCCGCCGAGCGGATGGCCATCGGCTCGGTCCGGAACGCTCTCGATTTCTTCGCCGGAAGCATCGGCCCCGCGCCCGTCGTCAACAGGAAGTGACCCCCATGGCCAAACCCGACCTCACCATCGGCCTCATCGGCACCGGCTTCATGGGCCGCGCCCATGCCTTCGGCTTCGCCTCCGCGCCCCGGGTCTTCGACCTGCCGATGGAAATCCGCCTCCGCAGCGTCGCCGACGTGACCTCGGAGGCCGCCGCCCGCGCCGCCCGCGCCTTCGGCTTCGAGCGCTCCACCGCCGACTGGCGCAGCCTGATCGACGACCCCGAGATCGACGTGATCGACATCACCGCACCCAACGCGCTCCACAAGGAAATGGCGCTCGCCGCCATCGCCGCGGGCAAGCATGTCTATTGCGAGAAACCGCTCGCGCCGCTGGCCGCCGACGCGCTCGAGATGGCCGAGGCCGCCGAGGCCGCGGGCGTCAGGACCCAGGTCGGCTTCAACTATCTCTGCAACCCGCTGTTCACTCTCGCGCGCGAAATGATCGCCGCGGGCGAGCTGGGCGAGATCCGCGGCTATCGCGGCCTCCATTGCGAGGATTACATGGCCGATCCCGAGGCGCCCTGGACCTTCCGCCACGATCCCGCCGGCGGCGGCGCGCTCGCCGATCTCGGCAGCCACGCGCTCGCCACCGCCGAGCACCTCATCGGCCCCATCGCCCGCGTCATGGGCGACTGCCGCACCCTGATCGGCGAGCGCCCCGACGGCATGGGCGGCCGGCGCAAGGTCGAGGTCGACGACATCGCCCGCGCCGTCCTCGCCTTCGAAAGCGGCGTCACCGGCTCCATCGAGGCGAACTGGCTCGCCACCGGCCGCAACATGCAGCACGATTTCGAGGTCTACGGCTCGAAGGGCGCCATCGCCTTCTCGGGCGAGCGGCTGAACGAGCTGCGCGTCTTCAGCACCGCCGACGGTCCCGGCCGCACCGGATTCCGCCGGATCGAGGCCGGGCCGGCGCACCCGCCCTACGGGCTCTTCTGCGTCGCCCCCGGCCACCAGCTCGGCTTCAACGACCTGAAATCCATCGAGGTGGCCGGCTATGTCACCGCCATCGCCGGGCTCGCCGACGAACCCTTCGGCTTCCGAAGGGGCGCACGGATCCAGACGCTGGTCGAGACGATCCTCGCCTCCTCCGCCGCCGGCTCCTGGCGCGACGTACCGGGCTAGCATGCCTCGACCCACCGCGCGTTGCGGTCGCCGCAGGGCAACGGCGGCGCGCCGTCAGCGCCGTGAAACAAGGCGAAACGGCGCGTTTCGACCTATAAATATCGCGTCGGCATTCCGTCGGTGCGGGGATCGGTTTCGCCGTCCGGGAGCATCCTGACAGCGGTCGGCGTTAACGAAGGTTGGAGCTTCTCCGGAGGTCGCGTACGGCGCCATCGCGATGCCTCGAACGCGGGGCGGCGACGCGCGTTTTCCGAATGGACCTGACGCGTTCCGGTGGAAACGCGCGCGCGCCGCCGAAATCGTACCGAACCGCAAGCCGGGCGAGCGCCTGCCCGTGGGATGGCGCTGCAACGGCCTTCCACTCACTTTATGGCCCCACCCACCTCCAACCTCCAAGGTCCGCGCAAACGTCCCCAAAGCGCCAGCCCGCCGGGACGGGCAGGCGCTCGTCCGGCGCCTCCGGCGCTATTCGGGCGGGGCGAACCGTATCAGCGTCGCTCCGCCCGAGCGTGGGGACGCTCCCGCGCCCCTACCGCGCTGAAGGCCGCCGCCGGACCCGGTGCCCGGCGGCGGCCGTTCGGTCAGTGCACCACCGCGTCCTGCGGCGGCTGCCGGTTCGAGGCGGCCACCCGGTCGCCCACGATCAGCCCGTCGGCCCCGGCCGTCACCGGCACGTGGGTCCCGTCCGCGATGTCGCCCGCGAGGATCGCCTCGGCCAGCCGGTCCTGCAGCGCGCGCTGGATCACCCGCTTCAGCGGCCGCGCGCCATAGACCGGGTCATAGCCCTCGTCGGCCAGCCAGGCCCGGGCACCGTCGTCGAGTTCCAGCACGATCCCCCGCTGCGCCAGCCGCTTCTCGAGCCGCCGCATCTGGATCGCCACGATCCCGTCCATGTCGGCCCGCGTCAGCCGGTCGAACACGATCATGTCGTCGAGCCGGTTCAGGAATTCCGGCCGGAAATGCGCCCGGACCGCGTCCATCACGTCGCGCTTCGCCGCCGACGCATCCGACCCGTCCGGCAGTTGCGACAGCGCCTGCGACCCGAGATTCGAGGTAAGCACGATGATCGTCTGCTTGAAGTCCACCGTGCGGCCCTGCCCGTCGGTCAGCACACCGTCGTCCAGCACCTGCAACAGCACGTTGAACACCTCCGGATGCGCCTTCTCGACCTCGTCGAATAGCACCACCTGATAGGGCCGCCGCCGCACCGCCTCGGTCAGAACGCCGCCCTCGTCATAGCCGACATAGCCCGGCGGCGCGCCGATCAGCCGGGCCACGGAGTGCTTCTCCATGAATTCCGACATGTCGATCCGCACCATCGCCGCGTCGTCGTCGAAGAGGTACTCGGCCAGCGCCTTGGTGAGCTCGGTCTTGCCGACGCCCGTCGGCCCGAGGAACAGGAACGACCCGAGCGGCCGGTTCTCGTCCTGCAACCCCGCCCGGGCCCGGCGCACCGCGTTCGACACCGCCGTGACCGCCGCCTTCTGCCCGATCACCCGGGCAGCCAGTTCCTCCTCCATCCGCAGCAGCTTCTCGCGCTCGCCCTCGAGCATCTTCGACGTCGGAATCCCGGTCCAGCGCTCGACCACCTCGGCGATCTGCTCCGGCCCGACCTTCTCGTCCACAAGCTGCGCCGTCTCGCGGTTCTCCGCCTCGTCGAGCTTCTTCTCGAGCTGCGGAATGACGCCATAGGAAAGCTCCCCGGCCTTCGCCAGGTCCCCCGCCCGCTTGGCATGCTCCAGGTCGATCCGCGCCCGGTCGAGCTGTTCCTTCAGCTCCCGCGCCGAATCGAGCTTGTCGCGCTCCGCCTGCCATTGCGCGGTCATCTCCGCCGACCGCTCCTGCATCTCCGCAAGCTCGCCAACGAGCTTCGCCAGCCGGTCCTTCGACGCCGCGTCGCTCTCCTTCTTCAAGGCCTCCGCCTCGATCTGCATCTGCAGGATCTGCCGGTCGAGCGCATCGAGCTCCTCGGGCTTCGAATCCACCTCCATGCGCAGCCGCGACGCCGCCTCGTCG
>JBNKWI010000026.1:0-37001 GCA_050299695.1 Paracoccaceae bacterium | reverse complement strand
CACCTGATCGTCGATCTGACCGGCGCCCGCCGCTTCGCCGTGGGCGATTCCGTCGCCTTCAACCTCGATTACGGCGCGCTGGTGCAGGCCTTCCTGTCGCCCTATGTCGAGAAGCGCCTGGCGGGCCGCGACGCGGCCGGGGCCCGGCCCGGGCGGGTGCGGGTCTTCGCAGATCCGGCGTTGCTGGCCCGGGAGGAAACGCAGGCCTTCCTCGGGGCGATCCGTGACCTGGGCCTGGGCGTCGAGACCGGCGGCGAGATCGGGCCGGGCGAGCTGCCGCTGTGGATGCCGCCCGACCGCGGACCGGCCTGGGAGCGGATCACGACGGACCTGACCGACCGCGCGGAGCTCGGGCTCCTCTGGCTCGATTCCGAGCCGGGACCAGCGGTGGCGGCGGAGCCCGATACGCTGGCGCTGGTGGGCCTGCGCACGGCCACGCCCGCGCAATCCGAGATCATCCGGCGGCACGACATCCTCGCGCTCACCATGGAGGATATCGACCTCCTCGGCATCCGCGAGGCGATGCGCCGGGCGCTGGGCCGGGTGACCGCGATGACCGAAGGCTTCGTCCTGGTGCTCGACGCCTCGGTCGGCCGGGGCATGGAGCCCGACGAGATGGAAGCCGGGCTTTCGTATCGCGAATGCTCGACGGCGATGGAACTTGTGGCGCAGAGTGGGGGGCTCAGGGGGATCGCGATGACGGGGTTCGATCCGGATGCGAAGGGCGCCGCTCTCAAGGCGGCCCATGGCTATCTCATGAGCGCGCTCGGCAAGCGCATCCTCGGGTGAAAGGGAGACGGAATGACCAGCTACAACCAGCCCCTGGGCGGCAACCAGATGCCCCGCTTCGGCGGGCCCGCGACGATGATGCGGCTGCCGAGCCAGCCCACCGCCGAAGGGCTCGACGTCGCCATCGTCGGCATTCCGTTCGATATCGGCACCTCGAACCGTTCGGGCACCCGCTTCGGCCCGCGCCAGATCCGCGCCGAGAGCTGCATGGTGCGGCCCTACAACATGGCGACCCGCGCCGCGCCCTTCGACTCGCTGCAGGTGGCCGATATCGGCGATGTGGCGATCAACACCTTCAACATCTTCGACTCGATCCGGATCATCGAGGAGGCCTATGACGAGATCCTCGCGCATGGGGTCCGGACGCTGACCATCGGCGGCGACCACACGATCCCGCTGCCGATCCTGCGCGCGATGCACCGCAGGCACGGCACGCTCGGGCTCATTCACGTGGACGCCCATGCCGATGTGAACGAACACATGTTCGGCGAGAAGATCGCCCATGGCACGCCGTTCCGCCGCGCCATCGAGGAAGGGCTGATCGACCCGAAGCGGATGGTGCAGATCGGGCTGAGGGGCTCCGGCTACACGGCGGAGGATTTCGACTGGGTCCGCGATCTCGGCGGCCGCGTGGTGCAGGCCGAGGAATGCTGGCACAAGTCGCTGACGCCGCTCATGGAGGAGATCCGGGCGCAGATGGGCGACGGACCGGTCTACCTCACCTTCGACATCGACGCGCTCGACCCGGGCTTCGCGCCGGGCACCGGCACGCCCGAAATCGGCGGGCTGACCACGATCCAGGGGCTGGAGATCGTCCGCGGCTGCCGCGGGCTGAACCTCGTGGGCGCCGATTGCGTGGAGGTCTCGCCGCCCTACGATCCAAGCGGCAACACCGCGATCACCGCGGCATTCCTGCTATTCGAGATGCTCTGCGTGATGCCGGGCGTCCAGTACAGATAACGTTCAGGAAAGGGACAGGACATGACCATCGAACGCCACGGGATCGGCCCGCGGATGAGCCAGGCCGTCGTCGCGGGGGGCCTCGTGTTCCTCGCCGGGCAGGTCGCGGAGAAGAATGCCGGCAAGGATGTCGGGAAGCAGACGAAGGAGGTTCTCGGCGAGATCGACAAGCTCCTGAAGAAGGCGGGCACCTCGAAGTCGAAGCTCGTCTCCGCGACGGTCTATCTCTCGTCGATCGGCGATTTCGACGCGATGAACGCGGTCTACGATGCCTGGGTCGACAAGGCGAACCCGCCGGCGCGGGCCTGCGTCGAGGCGCGGCTTGCAGGCACGGAGTTCAACGTCGAGATCGTGGCCGTCGCCGCGCTCTGATCCGGGGGGAACGACATGAGGACCTGCGGCGAAGTTCTGGTCGAGCTCCTGGAAGGTTACGGGATCGACACGGTGTTCGGCATTCCGGGCGTGCATACGGTCGAGCTTTACCGCGGGCTTCCCAACACGAAGATCCGCCACATCACTCCGCGCCACGAACAGGGCGCGGGCTTCATGGCCGATGGATATGCCCGTGCGAGCGGGCGGCCCGCGGCCTGCTTCATCATCACCGGGCCGGGGATGACCAACATCGCCACGGCGATGGGCCAGGCGCTTGCGGATTCCGTCCCGATGCTGGTGATTTCCTCGGTGAACAGCTCCCACGAACTGGGCCTCGGCGAGGGGCGGCTCCATGAGCTGCCCGACCAGCAGGCGCTGATTTCCGGCGTGTCGGTGTTCAGCCACCGCCTGTTGCGTGCCGAGGAACTGCCCTCGGTGCTGGCGCGCGCCTTCGCGGTGTTCGACGGGGCGCGGCCGGGACCCGTGCATATCGAGCTGCCGCTCGACGTGATCACGGCCCCCGCCGACCATCTCTCGCGAGCGGTACCTGGCCGGGTGGCGCGACCGGGGCCCGATCCCCGCGCCATCGCGCGGGCGGCGGAGCTCCTGTCGGGGGCCGCTGCGCCCTTGGTCGTCCTTGGCGGCGGCACGTCTCGCGCGGCCTCCGAGGCCGAGGCGCTCGTCGAGCGGTTGGGCGCGCCGACCGCGCTCACGATCAACGCCAAGGGGGTCTTGCCGAAGGGCCACCCGCTCAGCCTCGGCTCGACGCTGCCGGAGCCGCCGGTGCTCGAAGCGCTCCGGGCCGCCGATGTGGTGCTCGCGGTCGGGACCGAGCTTGGCGAGACCGACACGCTCACTTTCTACGGCCGGCTCGGCCTGACCGGGAAGGTGATCCGCATCGACATCGACCCGGGCCAGCTCGTGCGGAACGCGATCCCCGACGTGGCGATCGTCGCGGATGCCGGCCTCGCGCTGGCGGCGCTCCATGCGGCGCTCGACGACGATCCGGCCCGGCGCGCGGCGGGCGAGGCGCGCACCGCCGCGCTGCGCAAGGCCGCCCTGGCCGGGGTCCGGCCCGACTACGCGCTGCACGGACGCTTCCTCGACGCGGTGGCGGAGGCGCTGCCCGGCGTGATCGTCGCGGGCGATTCGACCCAGCCGGTCTATGGCGGCAATCTCGCCTACGACCCGGCCGGTCCCTGCCGCTGGTTCAACTCTTCGACGGGCTACGGCACCTTGGGCTACGGTCTCCCTTCGGCGTTCGGCGCGAAGCTCGCCATGCCCGACCGCCCGGTCGTGTCGCTGATCGGCGATGGCGGCATCCAGTTCACCATCGGCGAACTGGCGACCGCGGTGGAGCTCGGCCTGCCGGTGCCGATCCTGTTGTGGAACAACCAGGGCTACGGCGAGATCAAGTCCTACATGGAGGCGCGGTCGATCCCGACCATCGGCGTCGACATCTACACGCCCGATTTCCAGACCATCGCCAAGGGCTTCGGCTGCGCCACCGCGCGGCCCACGGGCTGGGCGGCGCTGGCAGAGGCGCTGAAATCCGCCGTCGCCGCCGACCGCCCGACCGTGATCGAGATCGACGATGCCGCCGTGGGCGGCTGGTCGTGAGCGGGGACGGGCACGGCGGAGGGGCGGCATGAAGATTGCCGTTCTCGGCGCCGGCGCCATCGGCGTCACCACCGCGCATTGCCTGGCGGCGGACGGGCACGAGGTGGTGCTCGTCGAGCGGCGCGACAAGGCCGCGACGGAGACGAGCTTCGGCAATGCCGGGCTGATCTCGCCCTCGGACGCCTATGCCTGGGCCTCTCCCGACGCGCTGAAGATGGCGGTGAAGTCGCTCTACCGCTCCGATCTCGGGATCCGGTACAAGCTGCGGCTCGACCCCGCGCTCTGGCTCTGGTCGCTGAGGTTCCTGACCCAGTGCACCCATGCCGCGGCGCATCGCAACACGCTGAAGAAGCTAGCCCTCCTGCGCTATTCGAAGGAGCGCGTGAACGCCATCGCCGAGGAAACCGGCATCGCCTATGACGGGCGGAAGGCGGGCATCCTCTACTATTTCCGCTCGGCCGAGGG
Source organism: Paracoccaceae bacterium (assembly GCA_050299695.1). GTDB lineage: Bacteria > Pseudomonadota > Alphaproteobacteria > Rhodobacterales > Rhodobacteraceae > Ovoidimarina. Next base: position 32,795 of record JBNKWI010000026.1, on the reverse strand, counting down.
GCTGGCGGCCGCGGGGCGGCACATGTCGATCCTTTCCGACCACGGCCTCAGGCTGGAGGTGGTCGACCGCGACCGGCTGGCCGAGATCGAGCCGGCGCTGGCGGGCCGGACCGAGGTCGCGGGCGGGATCTGGTCGCCCGATTGCCAGACCGGCGACAGCCACCTGTTCTGCAACCGCCTGGCGGCGTGGAACGCGGAGCACCGGGGGGTGGAGCTTCGCTACGGGACGCGGATCGAGCGGCTGACGGTCGAGGGCGGTCGGGTCGCGCGGGCGCTGACCGACCGGGGCGAGATCGCCGCCGACGCCTTCGTGCTCGCCACAGGCGCCGAGTCGGTCTTCCTCGCCCGGATGATCGGGATCCGCCTGCCGATCTACCCGGTGAAGGGCTTCTCGATCACCGCGCCCATCCGCGACCCCAAGCGCGGCTTGCGCATGGGTCTCGTCGACGAGGACCGGCTGGTCGCGATGTCGCGCTTCGGCGACCGGCTGCGCGCCGCCTCCTCGGCGGTGTTCGACGGTTACGGCACGACGCATCGGAAGGAGGATTTCCGGACGATCCTCGAGACCGTGCGCGCGCTTTTCGGCGATGCTGTGGATTACGATGCAGCGATCTGTTGGGCCGGGCTTCGGCCGATGACGCCGACCTCGGTGCCGATCATCGGCGAAAGCGCCTTTCCCAACCTCTACCTCAATGTCGGCCACGGCCATGTCGGCTGGTCGATGTGCGCGGGCTCGGCGCAGCTTCTCGCCGATCTCGTCGCCGGGAGGGCGCCGGACATCCCGGCCGAACCCTACCGCGCCGCCTGACCTTCGCCCCGCTGCCTGCTCAGGGGCGCTTCGGGAGCGAGACGACCTCAGCGTGCCTGTCCTGGATGGCGGGCGCCTGCTCGGCCGGCGCCCCGTCGGGGCCGCGGCGGCCGAACAGCCGGCGGACACGCCCCAGGAAGCGGTTCACGCTGCTGTCGTGGGAGCGGGTCACGATCATCAGCATCGAGGGCGTGACGATCAGGGTCAGCACCGTCGAGAAGGCGAGGCCGAAGACGATGGCGCTCGAGAGCGAGATCCACCATTGCGTCGAGGGGGCGCCATGGGTGGTCTCGTGCGAAAGGAGCTCGAGGTTGTAGCCGAAGGCGATGGGCAGGACGCCGAGGATCGCGGTCAGCGCCGTCAGAACCACCGGGCGCGCGCGCTCGCGGCAGGTCTGGAGGATGGCGTCGAGCTTGTCCATGCCCTCGCGCCTCAGGTGGTCGTAGGTGTCGATCAGCACGATGTTGTTGTTCACCACGATCCCGGCGAGGGCGATCACCCCGATCCCGGACATCACCACGCCGAAGGGTTGGCCCATGATCATCAGGCCGAGGAACACGCCGATCGTCGACATCACCACGGCGACCAGCACGAGGCCCACCGACAGGAAGCGGTTGAACTGCGCCAGAAGCACGATGAAGATCAGGAACAGCGCGGCCAGGAACGCCTTGCCGAGGAAGGCGCTCGCCGCCGCCTGCTCCTCGTCCTCGCCCGCCATCTTCCAGCGAATGCCACGGTCTTCGAGCTTCAATGCGTCGACCTTGCCGACGACGACCTGCCGCACCGCGTCGGTCTGCACGCCCGCGGTGATGCCGGCCGCGACGGTGACCGTGCGGGTGCCGTCGATCCGGGTCAGGGTGCCGGTCGAGCGCACCGGCTCGCGGGTCACCAGGTTCGAAAGCGGCACCGAGCCCTGCGGCGTCTCGATTGTGAGCTGGTCGAGCATCGAGAGCGTGCGCATCTCCTCGGGCAGCCGGAGCCGGATGTCGACGGCGTCGTCGCTGCCCGCGGGGCGGTAGTCGGTGAGTTTCACGCCGCTGGTGACGAGCTGCACCATGGTGCCGACCGAATAGGGGCCGACCCCGTAGCGTGCCGCAGTGCCGCGGTCGACCTTCAGCTCCCAGTCGACGCCCGGCGGCGGCAACCCGTCGGAGATGTCGATGACGTCCGGAACCGTGGCGAGCATCGCCGCGACCTCGCGGGCGGTGTCGTTCAGCGCGTCCGGCTTGTCGGCCGACAGGAGGATCTGGACCGCCTTGCCGGTCGGCGGCCCGGCCTCGGGCACCGAGACCTCGATCTGGGCGCCGGGAATGCCCCGCATCACGCCGCGCAGGTCGGCGAGGATCTCGTTGGCGCCCTTGCGCTCGCGCCAGTCGACGAACTCGTACTGGATGGTGCCCACCACGTCCGGGTCGACATTCTGGCCGAAGCCGCCGCTCGAGGCGCCGACCCGGGTGTAGATGCTCTTGATCCCCGGCCAGCCGAGCAGCCGGCTTTCGGCCTGGCGCACCAGCGCGTCCTTCTCGGCGATCGACAGGTTGCCGCGGGCGTGGACGTAAAGAAGGCCGTAATCCGGTTCGACATCGGGGAAGAACTCGACGCCCTTGCCGAACTTGCCATAGGCCATCGGCACGGCGACCAGCGCCGCGATGGCAAAGGCCATGACGAAGAACGGGTGCCGCACCGCGCGCTTGACGAACCACATGTAGAGCCCGTCGCGCGCCGGTTCCTCGGCCTTGGTGGCGCGGCCGAAGATCGCGCCCAGCGTCGGCGTGAAGACCAGCGCGTAGAGGAGCGACGAGGACAGCGTGGCGATCAGCGTGATCGGCAGGTATTTCATGAACTCGCCGACGATGCCCGGCCAGAACAGGAGCGGCGAGAAGGCGGCGACCCGGGTCATGGTGGCGGCGACCACCGGACCGGCCATCCGCTGCGCGGCCATCCGGAACGCCGTGACCTTGTCCATGCCCTCGTGCATCCGCCGCTCGGCGAATTCGGTCACGATGATCGCGTCGTCGACCAGCATCCCCACCGCGAGGATCAGGCTGAACAGCACGACGAGGTTCACCGTCATGCCGGCGAGCGACAGGAACAGGATGCCCATCAGGAACGAGGTTGGGATCGCCATGCCGATGAAGAACGAGGCCCGGCCCGAGAGCGCGAAGAGGATGACGATGAAGACCAGCACCACCGCCGTCAGCACGCTGTTCTGCAGGTCGCTGAGGAGCTGGCGGATGGTGATCGACTTGTCCTGGCTGTAGGTGATCACCGTCCCCGCCGGCAGCCGGTCGCGCGCCGCGTCCACCACCGCCTTCACGGCGTCAATGGTCTCGATGAGGTTGGAGCCGGTGCGTTTGGAGATCTCGATCGCAACCGCCGGCTTGCCGTCGAGCCGGGTGATCGAGGTCGGGTCCTTGAAGGTCGAACGGATGTCGGCGAGTTCCCGGGCCCGAACCGTCGCGTTCGGACCGACGACGATGGGCAGGTTGGCGGCGTCGTTGATGGTCTCGATCAGGGCCGGGACCTTGACCGCGTAGTTGCCCTGCTCGCCTTCCATGGAACCGGCGGCGACCAGGCTGTTGCCGGCGTTTATGGCCTGGATCAGCTGGTCGAGCCGGATCCCGTAGGCATTCAGCTTGCCGGGGTCGATCACCGCCTCGACCAGGTCGTCGCGAACGCCCTGGAGGTTCGCGTCGAGCACGCCGGGCACGTTCTCCTTGATCGCGTCGCGCAACTCCCGTGCGGTCTGGCCGAGCACACGCTCCGGCAGGTCGCCCGAGAGGGTCAGCACGAGGACCGGGAATTCCGAGAGATTGACCTCGTGAACGCCCGGTTCGTCGACGCCGTCGGGCAGGTCGGGCTTGGCGTCATCGACCCCGGTGCGCACGTCGTCGAGCGCCTTCGCCAGGTTCGCGCCCGCCTGGAACTCGATCAGCACGTTGCCGCCGCCCTGGTAGGCGGTCGAGGTCATCTTCTTGATGCCGGCGATCGACTTGAGCTTGGCCTCCATCGGCCGGAGCAGAAGCCGTTCGGAATCCTCGGGCGAGATCCCCTGGTAGGTCATCGACACGTAGATGATCGGGATCTGGATGTCGGGCTCGGCCTCTTTCGGGATCGAGATATAGGACATCGCGCCCGCGACGATCAGGAACACGAGCACGGCGATGGTCAGCCTGGCATTGCGGATGGCGCGGGCGACGAGATCCATCAGTTGGCGTTCCCGGAGCCTGCGGGGGCGTCGGCGACGGCGGTGACGAGCTGGCCGTCGCTCACCATGTTCTGGCCCGAGACGATGATCCGGGCGCCCTCGGCGATACCGGCCAGGACCAGCCCGTCCGGCGTGTCGTCGACGATCCGCACGGGAAGGAAGGCCACCTTGCCCGCCTCGTTCACGCTGCGCACGCCGAGCGTGCCGTCGGCATCGAGCGCGACGACCGAGCGGGGCAGGACGACGGCGGGCGGCGTCTTCGCGGCGAGTTGGATCTCGGCCGACATGCCGGCGGGGATGGCCGCATCGGGATTGGCGATCGCCACCTCGATCGGGAAGGTGCGGGTCAGGCCCGACGCGGCGCGGCGGACATAGCGCACCTCGCCCTCGGCCTTGCTGCCGTCACCGAAGGTGACCGTGGCCCGCGTGCCTTTCGAGATCAGCGGCAGGTCGCGCTCGTTGATCTCGCCGGCCACGACGATCGGGTCGAGGGCCAGGAGCGTGGCGACCTCGGTGCCGGGCTGCACCCAGGAACCGGTCTCGACGAACACCTCGTCGATGATCCCGGCGAAGGGGGCGTGGACCTCGAGCCGGTCGACCTCGGCCCGGGCGGATTCAAGCGCGGAACGTGCCGCTTCGCGCGTGGCGATCGACGCCTCGAGCGCCAGTTCGGGCAGGGTGCCGCTGGCCCGCAGCCGCTGGTTCGTCTCGGCCTGGTGGTCGGCGGTCTCGAACTCGGCCTCGGCCGATGCGACGGCTGCCTTCTTTTCCGGTCCGTCGAGCGCCATCACCAGCCCGCCCGCCGGCAGGCTCGTGCCCTCGGCGACGGGAAGATTGGCAATCGCGCCCTCGGTGCGCGCGACCAGGATCACCTGCTTGTCGGCCTCGGTCTGGCCCGAGATGTGGATCGAACGCTCGTAGGGCGCCGGTTTCGCGGTCACGAAGGCCACGGTCTGCAACGCCGGCGCCGGTGCCGGTGCCGGTGCGGACTCCGGTGCCGTCGATGCCTCTGCGGCGGCGGTGGGCTCGCTCACCGCGCTGCCGACCGACGAGAACTTGCCGGTTGCCACCCAGACCCCCGAGGCAAGCAGGACGATGCATGCCGTCACGGTGTGAAACTTTATGCTCATGACGATCCGTTCTAGAGTCGCGACTCACGGTTACATATCTGATCTGCAGGGCCCGATTCCAAGCCGGCCCATCAGGCGGCCTGCACGAACCGGGATTTGCCGATTCCCGCCGGAACCGGCATGAAACTCGATCTGCCCGGTGCGCCCCGTCTCAACCCGCCGAAGGTGGGGCTGGCTCGGGCGCGGGTCAAGTGCGAAAACTTCAGGACACGAGTCTGCACAAATGCGCGGTGGAATCGGCGTCCGGCGCCGGTCTCTGGGCCCACGCCTAGCGATCCAGCGAGGCTTCCCAGCCTTTCAGGAAGTCCCGCCGCTTGATCGGATCGAGATAGGTCAGGAGACCGGGGCCGAGCCGGATCGGGAGATAGTTGCGGGAAGGACCGGCCAGCGCCTCAGGGAAATAGGCTGGATTGATGGGGATCAGCGGCGTCTCTGCGCCAATCAGCGCCTGCGTTTCGGGCGAGAGCAGGAACGTCAGAAACGCCTGTGCCAATTCGGGGTCGTTGGCGTCCTTTGGGACGTAGGCCGTGCGCGTCATGACCAGATTGAAATCGTCGAGGAAGTGGATGCCGATCCTCGGATCGGACTTTGCGGAGGCGAGCGCGTAGGAGCCGATCACGTTGAAGGCCAGCGCGAGCTCGCCATCGGCGGCGCCTGCGACCATGTCCGAGGTGCAGCAGAAGGTCTTGAGGCCTGCGCGGCCCAGGACTTCGGTCAGGCGCTGGGCCTGCAGACCCTGCTCGGCATCCTGGGTGGCGTAGAGATAGCCGATGCCCGAGCCGCGAATGTCGTAGCCGCCGATCCTCCCGAGCAGCCGGTCTTCGTTGTCGCGGATGAAGGTCGCGAGATCGCGATGGCTGGTCGGCAGCTCCTCGGTCGTGAGCGTGGCGCGGTTGTAGACAATGGCGGCCGGTTCGAAGGTGAAGCCGAAGAGCTCCGAGCGCCAGGCCGCCCAGTCCGGCGGCCGCAACGCTTCGGGCAGGTCGATCCGGAGGGCGAGCCCCCTGTTCACGAGATCGACCTGGAGATCCATGGCCGAGGAAATGACCAGGTCCGGGCCTTCGCCGGGCGCGGCGGCCAGAACGGCCTGGTGAAGCTCGACGGTGTGGAACTCGGTGTGGACCACGTCCACCGTCGGGTGTTTCGCTTCGTAGTAGGCGAGGATCGGCGCGAAGGCGGGCGTGTCCGTCGCGCTCCAGATCTCGAGCGTCTCGGCGCGCGCGGCCGGCGCCGCCCAGACCAGCGCGGCGAGGACCATCGCCAGAAGCCGGGGAAACGCCACCGAGACGGAGAGCCCGCCGAGGCTCGACTGGCCGAGGCAGAGCCGGGCCTGGTGCCCCTCCGCGACCGCCCGGACGATGGAGAGCCCCAGGCCGGAGCCCCCGTTCGTCCGCGAAAGCGAGGTGAACCGTTCGGTCGCCTTGAGCCGGTCGCGCCAGGGAATGCCTGGCCCCGCATCCTCGACCGACAGCACGATGGTCTCCTCCTGCTGCGAAAGCTCGACCAGGATGTGGTTCGCCTCCGGCCCGTGGCGAACGGCGTTGTCGATCAGGTTGCGCAGCGCCTCGCGGATCGACACCGCGTCGCCGCGGATGCGGTCGGCCCCCTCGGGCAGATCGTCGCCGTTGAAGGTGAGCGTCACCGAGCGCATGGAGACGTCGCGCAGGATGTCCGCCAGCGTTTCGCGGACGATGGGCAGCAGACGGATGGTGTCGAGGCTCGCGTGGTCCGTGCGATGGATCACCATCGCGTTGGCCAGGAGCTGGTTGGTCAGCCGCACCGTGCGCTGCGCCTGGCGTTCGGCCCTGCCGACGCGGTTCCGCATCGTCTCGAAATCCTCGGCGTCGGCGGCAAGCGTGATGTGGCCGACCAGGGCCGAAAGCGAGGTGCGGGTCTGGTGCGCCACGTCGGCGATGAAGGTCTCGGTCAGGGTCCTGGACTGTCTCAGGCGGCCGATGAACAGGTTGATGGCGGTCCAGAGCCCGCGGATTTCCTGCGGCGGCGTGCCGTCGATCTCGGAGAGATCGCCGGGCGCGCGGCGGCGCAGATCCGCCTCGATCTGATGCAGCGGCGCGAGCGAGGACCGGATCGCCAGCCAGACGAAGCCGAGCCCCAGGAGCGACACGGCGGCAAGGCCGAGAAGCCCGGTGAGGAAGAGCGCGCGTTCCTGAACCTGCCGCGCCCCGAGCGTCTGCCCGACCTGGACGAAGATCCACTCGCGCCCGGCGGAGGACACGAGCGCGCGGCCCTGCAGCACGAAGCGGAAATCGGTGCCGTCGACCTGTCCGGTGAAGAAGCGCTGTTCCGTCCCCGAGGTCGCGAGCGCGGACATCTTGTCGGGCAAGGGCAGGTCCCGCCGGCCGGTGACCGGCTCACCGCCCTGCGCGAAGACCGCGTAGACCACCCTCTCGTCGGGGGCGAGGCTGAGAATGTCCATCGCGGTGGTCGGCAGGTCGGCCGTCGGACCGTCCGGCCCGATCGAGACGCGCTCGAGGATCGACAGGGCGGCGCCCGCCAGGAGCAGGTCGTAGGTCCGCTCCGCCGCCGCGCGGGCGTAGTTCCACAACAGGACCGAGATCACCACGAGCAGAACGACGAAGGCGGCGGCCATGGTCGCGAGAAGGCGGCGCTGCAGCGAGCCGCCGAGCATGTCAGTCGTCCTCGGAGACATAGGCCATGTAGCCAAGGCCCCGAGCGGTCCGCACGACAAGCTGGGTCGGTTCCAGCTTGCGCCGCAGCCGCGCCACCAGTTGCTCCACCGCGTTCATGCTGGGCGTCTCCTCGAAGGTGTAGAGCTTGTCGGCCACCTCTTCCTTGGTCAGCATCCGGCCGAGGTTGTCGACGAGGATTTCCAGAAGCTGGATCTCCCGCGCCCGCATCTCCGCGTCGCGCCCGTCGATCAGGGCGCGCTTGGCGGCCCGGTCGAACACCAGGTTCCCCGCCTCGAAGAGGTTGCTGGCCGATCCCGCGGAGCGGCGCGCCAGCACGCGGCATCGCGCGGTCAGCTCGCGGAAATCGACCGGCTTGACCATGTAGTCGTCGGCGCCGGCATCGAGGCCGGTGACGCGGTCGTCGATCTGGCTTCGGGCGGTGAGGATCATCACCGGCGTGAGGTCGCCCCGCGCGCGCAGCGATCTGAGGACCTCGAAACCGGACTTGCCCGGCAGGTTGATGTCCAGAAGGACGATGTCGAATCTGGCATGGCGCAGCAGCTCGTTCGCGCTGTTGCCGTCCGGCTCGTGATCGACGGAGTGCCCCTCGGACCGCATGCGGTCGAGAATCGTTTCGGCCAGTTCGTCATTGTCTTCCACGAGGAGCATTCGCATACTGGAATCTAATCGCCGCGCGCCATTTCTGAGAAGCCGAAATGCACTTTTTTCCGTGCCGGTCAGCCTGGTGTCAGTTTCGGGTCAGCAGGGTTACAGCCCGGCGCAATAGAGTTTCTGTGGGACCGGCGAGAACCGTTGCCGGTACGAAACATTGCCTCAGGGAGGGGATCCAGTGAACATCTTGCGTCTTGGCGCCATCATCGCGCTGTCCGTCGGTATTGCCGCGCCCACATTCGCGCAGGGCATCGACAGCCCGGAATGCGTCGCCCCGGCCAATCCGGGCGGCGGCTTCGACCTGACCTGCCGCATCGCCCAGACCGGCCTCGAGCCGCAGCTGGGCGAAGCGATGCAGGTGACCTTCATGCCCGGCGGCATCGGCGCCGTGGCGTTCAACCTGTTCAACACCACGCGCACCGATGACGGGTCGGCGATCGTCGCCTTCTCGTCGGGGTCGCTGCTCAACATCGCCACCGGCAAATACGGCGAGTTCGACGAGAACGACGTGCGCTGGGTTGCCACGGCCGGGGCCGATTTCGGGGCGGTGATCGTGCGTTCGGACAGCAAGTACCAGACGCTGTCCCAGCTCATGGAAGACTTTGCGGCCGATCCGGCCAGCGTCGTCGTCGGCGCCGGCGGCTCCGTCGGCTCGCAGGACTGGATGAAAGGCGCCCTGCTCCTGCGCGATGCCGGCGCCTCGCCGCGCGACATGCGCTACGTCGCCTTCGACGGGGGCGGCGAAGCGATCGCCGCACTGCTCGGCGGGTCGATCGAGGTCTATACCGGCGATGTCGGCGAAATGGTGCCGCATCTCGACAGCGGCGACATGCGCATCCTCGCGGTGCTGTCCGCCGAGCGGCTTGGCGGCGCCTTCGCCGATATCCCGACGGCGATCGAGCAGGGCTACAACGTCGAATGGACGATCATGCGCGGCTTCTACATGGGCGGCGATGTGTCCGACGAGGCCTACAACGCCTGGGTCGATGCCTTCAAGGCGGCCTACGCGACCGAGGAATTCGCCGCGCTGCAGGCCGAGAAGGGCCTTCTGCCGCTCGACGTGGCCGGTGACGAGCTCACCGCCATGGTCAAGAAGAACGTGCAGTCGCTGCGCGAGATCGCCATGGAAGCCGGCCTGATCCAGTAGGGCCGACGTCTCAGACAAGATGGCCGGCCCCGACAGCGACGGGGCCGGCCGCGCGATCATCCAGGGAGGGGGAATCATGGCCGACCGTGTCTTCGCCGGTGTGCTGCTGCTTGTGACGCTGGCCTATTCGGTCATCGCGTTCACGGCGATCAGCGCACCTTTTCAGTACGATCCGCTCGGGCCCGAGAGCTGGCCGCGGCTTTTGTCCATCGTCGCGATCCTCTGCATCCTCGCGATCCTCTGGAAACCCGATACCGAAGCGCTGGGCGTTTCGAACAAGGCGTGGTTCCGGCTTTTCGCGACGGTCGTCCTGCTCGTCGCCTATGCCGAGCTCTACGAGCCGTTCGGCTTCGTCCTCTCCACGATCCTCTTCGGGACCGTCATGGCCGCGATGATGGGTGCCGGGATCCTGCGCGCCGGCATCTTCGGCGTGGTGACCGGCGTGGCCGGTTATCTCCTCTGCGCCCAGTTGATGGGGCTGAACCTGCCCGAGGGGGAGCTGGTTGCCTGGGTCACCGAGGCTTTCACATCTGACACGACGGGAGGGGCGTCCTGATGGAATCCGTGATCTCAGGGCTTGCGACCGGCTTCGGCGTGGCCTTCCAGCCGTTCAACCTGTTGCTCGTCATCTTCGGCTGCTTCGCCGGCACGCTGATCGGCGCCTTGCCCGGGCTCGGCCCGATCAACGGCGTGGCGATCCTCCTTCCCATCGCCTACGGGCTCGGCTTTCCGCCGGAATCCGCGCTGATCCTGCTCGCGGGCATCTATTATGGCGCCGAGTACGGCGGCCGGGTCTCGGCGATCCTGTTGAACGTGCCGGGCGACGCCGGCGCGGTCATGACAACGCTCGACGGCAACCCGATGGCACGCAGGGGCGAGGCCGGGCGGGCGCTCTCGCTCTCGGCGGTGGCGTCCTTCATCGGCGGCACCTTCGCGGTCGTCCTGCTGTCCATCTTCGGCCCGGCACTGGCGGCCTTCGCCGTCACCTTCTCGCCGGCCGACTACGTCGCGCTCATGGTCTTCGCCTTCGCATCGCTGGCCTCGCTGGTGGGCAAGAGCACGGTCAAGACGCTCCTCGGCGCGCTGATCGGCCTGATGCTGGCGACCATCGGCATCGACGCGAATACCGGCGTCGCACGCTATACCTTCGGCATTCCGGACATCCTGGCGGGGATCGATTTCCTGATCGTCGTCGTCGGCCTCTTCGGCATGGCGGAGCTTCTGACCCTGGTCGAGCACCAGGCGGCCGGAATGCTGAAATCCCTGCCGGTGGACAAGAGCTTCGTCACCTGGTCCGACATCGCCAAGACGAAATGGACCATCGCGCGCGCCTCGATGATCGGCTTCTTCATCGGCATCCTGCCCGGCACCGGCGCCTCGGTGGCCTCCGCCGTCGCCTATGGCACCGAAAAGCGCATCTCCGACCGCGAGGGCACCTTCGGTCATGGCGACCCGCGCGGACTGGCCGCTCCGGAGGCCGCGAACAATGCCTCGGCCGGCGGGGCCATGGTGCCGATGCTGACGCTCGGCATCCCCGGCTCGGGCACGACTGCGATCCTTCTCGGCGCGCTCCTGATGTTCAACATTCAGCCGGGCCCGATGATGTTCGCGCAGCGGCCCGAGGTCGCCTGGGGCCTCATCGCCTCGATGTATATCGGCAACGTCGCGCTTCTGGTCATCAACCTGCCGATGGTCGGGCTCTTCGCGCGGATGCTGACCATCCCGCAGCACTACCTGACGCCGCTGATCGCGATCCTCGCCTTCATCGGCATCTACACGATCGTCGGGAACCCGTTCGACCTCCTGATGATCACCGGGCTGGGCGTGTTCGGCTGGCTCCTGCGCAAGCTGGAATTCTCCCTGGCGCCGGTGATCCTGGGCTTCGTCTTGGGCAAGCTCTTCGAGGACAACCTGCGCCGCGCGCTGTCGATCTCGGGCGGCGACTGGTTCATCCTCGTGGAGAACTGGAAGAGCATCGCGATGTACGCGCTGGCCATCCTGGTCGCTGTCGTGCCCGCGATCCTGGCGCGCCGGCAGAAGGCCGTGGCGGCGTGAGGACAGGTCCGCGGACTTGCGCGGATTGAAGGCATGGGCGCCCCACGGGCTGGCCGCAGCGGCCGGTCTCGGAGGGGCGGCCCTTGCCGCCTTTCTCGGCCTTCCCGCCGCGCCGCTGATCGGGGCCACCGTCGCCGTCGCGCTGGTCAGCGCGCTGGGCGGGGCGGTGGCGGTCTCGAACCGGCTCCGGGATATAGCCTTCGCGCTGATCGGCCTTTCGCTCGGCTCGGGCGTGAACGCCGAGATCGTCGCCCACCTGCCGCTGTGGTCGGCCAGCCTTGTCGGGCTGATGCTGTCCCTCGTCGCGACGGTCTTCGCCGGGCGCTGGCTGCTGACCCGGTTCTTCGGGCTCGATCCGGCGACGGCGGTTCTGGCGTGCTCGCCGGGAACGATGTCCAACGCGCTCGCGATCGCCGTCGAGGGGCGGGGCGACCCGACCGCCGTGATGGTCCTGCAGGTGCTGCGTCTCCTGGTGCTGGTGGTCGCGGTGCCGCCGCTCGCGGTCGCGCTCGGCGCGCCGGATGCGGATGCCCGGCTGTCCGCGGCGCCGATGCCGCTCCTGCCGCTTCTTCTGCTGCTCGCCCTGACCCTCCTCGTCGGATTCGCCGGCGCCCGGCGCAAGATCCCGGCGGCGACGCTGCTTGCGGGGATGGTCGTCAGCGCCGTCGCGCATGGCTCCGGGCTGGTGGCCGGCAGCGTGCCGCCCTGGGCGATCTTCCTCGGCTTCACCGTGACCGGCGCGGTTCTCGGCACGCGCGTCTCGTCGGTCGGCATGTCGGAGCTCGCCCGGTTCATCGCCGCAGGCCTGGCCGTCATCGCCGCAACCCTGGTACTCGCGACGCTCTTCGCCGTCGCCACTTGGGCCGTCACCGGCCTGCCGCTCGGTCAGATCGTGATCGCCTATGCCCCTGGCGGGGTCGAGGCGATGGCGGCCATCGGTCTCCTGCTCGGCTACGACCCGGCCTATGTCGCCGCGCACCACTTCACGCGAATCCTGGTTCTCGTCGTCCTGATCCCGCTGGCCCTGCCGCGGGATCGCGGCGTCTGACCGCGCGGCCGTCGCTGCGGGTTTGCCCGACGCCGCCATTCGGATTAACCTTCTCCCATTGAAGGGGACAGGACGCGCAGTGCCGCGAGGCATTGGACTGCCGGTGAGGATTGACACGTGGGTTTTCGACTCGGGCGCAGTTTCGGGACATGGATGCTGGTCGACCGGCCGGGAAGCCCCTGGAGAAATGCCCCCGGAGACCTCGCGCGCCTGCTGAGAGAGGACGCCCAGGATCCCGGGCGCCTGCCGGATCTGCGCAATTGGGCGGCCGACCGCGGGATCGCGCTCTGGCGTCCCGGCGCCGATCTCTTTTCCGAGCTTGCCCGGGCGGTGCACGATGGCCGGATCGGGCTGGCCGGGCGGGCCCAGCCCGGCGCGACCGCGCCCACGGGCGGGGGCAGCACGGACGTCGCCGAGGCGGAAGCACCGGCGCGGCGGCCCGACCGGCGGCCGCGGGCGCCGGCTCCACGGGCGCCGGCACCGCCGCCGCCGCCGCCGGCACCGGCGGAAAACGCCCAGAAGACCTGGATCGAGTTCCGGGTGGTCGATGACGCGACGAACAAGCCGGTCTCCGGCGTTCAGATGCGGATCAAGCTCACCGACGGGGCGGTCGCGGTACATACGACCGATTCCGCCGGGGTGATCCGGATCGACGGCATCGACCCGGGCACCTGCGGGATCGAGGAAATCGACGCGGACCCGGGCGCGGAAGTCGCGAAGGTGAGCTAGGAGGGCCAGTCGCCCTTTGCGTGTCTCCCGGAGCGCCGAAGCCAGGGAAGATCTCACGAATCCTTGAGCTTTCCCGCCTGGCCGGACATGGACGGGCAAGCTGTGCTATATAGCGCCCACATTTCGATTCCATTTTTGGTTGTGCATTCGGGAGATTTCCTCGATGGAGCTACGCAATTCTTTTTTATTTTTGGGCGTCGTTGTCCTCCTGTCGGGATGCGCCAATCTGCAAGCCTGGCGCGAGCGCAATTTCCTTTCGTCCGAAACGGAAGGGTCCCAGCAGCGACTGAACGTCGCCGAGGCGGACACGCAGACGGCGACCGATCCGATCATCCAGACCGAGCCGACGCGCCTTCCGGAGAAGAAGCGTGAGAACGAGGATGATGTCGTCGGGATCGACCCGTCGATCGGTCAGGCGGACGACCTCCAGCCCGACAGTCAGGTCGATTCGGACGATGACCCCCCCAAGCCGACGAAGACCCCGGTCACGGGCTTCAAGAAATAGCGTCGGCGGGCCGATGGGCTGGATTGATCGGTTCAGGGGGGCGGCGATACTGGTCGCGGCGGGGCTGTCGGCCGCCGAGGCGGCGGCGCAGACCCCCATCGACCGTGTGGCGATCGTGGTCGGCAATGCGGACTACGCGACGCTTCCCGACCTGAGGAACGCGCGCTCCGACGCGGAGCGCGTGGCGCGGTTCCTGACCGAGTCCGGATACGTGGTTCTCGAGGCGCTCGACGTGTCGAAGAGCGACTTCGACGCGCTCATCGAGGCGATCAACACCGACGTCCCCTATGGCGCCGAGGTCATCTTCTACTATGCCGGCCACGGCTTCCAGGTGGGCTCGCAGAACTACATCGTCCCGACGGACTCCGCGATCAGGGGCCGCAACGACATTCCGTTCGAGGCGATCTCGATGGAGAACCTGATCGCCGTGATCGGGGCGAAGGCCAGCCTGCAGATGTTCTTCCTGGACAGCTGCCGCGAGGATCCCTTCGTGAATACCGAGGTGGCGCTCGGCGCGAGCGGGCAAACGCGTCGCATCGAGGCGGGGTTCTCTTTCCAGCGGGCGCCGATCAATTCGCTGATCTCGTTCTCCACCTCGCCGGGCGCCGTCGCCTATGACGGCACCGACGGCAACAGCCCCTACACGAGCGCCCTTCTCGATGTGGCCCGTCTTTCGCCCAGGGAGGAGATCGCCTCGATCCTGACGCGGGTCCGGCAGAGAGTCTACGCGCAGACCGAGGGAAAGCAGGTGCCGTGGGAGAGCTCGTCGCTGGTGCGGCCGGTCTATTTTTCCCCTCCGGACGCCCCGGTGTCGCCGGCGCCCGAACCGGAGCCGGCGCCGCCGCCGGTGCCGTCCGGCCGGATCGCCGAAGCGATCACGCTGAACGGCCGGTTCGACCGCTTCCTCGACCTGGGAGACCAGCTCGCGAGCCTCGCGCGGGATCGCGGGGCCGCCGAGATCGAGGTGGTCGCGGTGCCGAAGAGCGGCACGCTCACGGTGGTTCGCGCCACCCGGGGCATCGAGCTGGTGCCCGGCCTCGTCCACATCCCGTTGCGCGAGGGTGACCGCATCTCGATCGACGAGCTCGCCACGCTGGAATACAGCCCGAAGCTCCGCGACTGGGAGGTGCCTGCCGCGCAGACCGACGGGCGCCAGGACAATTTCGCGTTCCGCATCGCCGAGGCGGAACAGGAAGTGCGGCTCAGGATGACGCTCGATCCCTGCGACGTCGCGGCGGGCGGCGTTCTGGACCCGCAGGGGATAGGGATCGAGGTCTACAACCAGGACCTGGATCCGGACGAGGCTCTCAAGAGCTGCATGGCCGCCGTCGCCGAGCATCCCGAAACGGCGCGCTTCCACTACCAGCTGGCGCGGGCGCTGAAGGCGAACAACCGCACCGCCGAGGCCGAGCGGGAGCTCGAGATCGCCATCGGGCAGGGCCACCGGCGCGCGACGACCGCGCTCGCGGCCCTGAAGTACCAGTCGGCGCGCGCCTCGGGCGGGTTCTACCGGGAGGAGGCGTCGGAGGAGGTGCTGCGGATGTATGCCGAGGGCGTCAGGTCCGGCGATCCGCAGGCCGCCTACGGGCTCGGCCGGCAGCTCGTGCGGCACGGGGAGACGGAAGAGGTGCGGGAGCGCGGCTACCAGCTCCTGCTTCAGGCGTTCGAGGCGGGCTATGCGCAGGCGTTGAACGAGCTCGGCTCGCTGCACATGGCGGATGGCGGCCGCTACCGCGACCCGGCCCGCGGCCTGCGCTACTTCGAGGAGGCCGCCGCACGCGACAACGCCTATGGCGAGGCGAATCTGGGAATCGTCTACCTGCAGGGCCTGGGCGGCTATGCCCGCGATCTGCCGAAGGCCGAGGCATATCTCCGGGCGGCCTCGGAGAAAGGCCACCCGGTCGCGCCCACGCTGGTCGGCCGAATTCTTGCCGGTCAGTACGGCACGGCTCCCGATTACGACGCGGCGATCCGGTGGTTCGACCTCGGCCTCGCGCGCGGCGACCCGTGGGGCGGCGTCAACGGGGCGATCATCGCCTACAACGAGCATGCCGGCGGCCTGGGCCCGTTCGACGCCGCGGCGCGGGCGGCCAAGGCGGCGACGTTCTCGGACCCGAAGGCCGCGGAGGCGGCGCGCACCGTCCTGTCGAAGCTCCCGGCAAAGGCCCTCGATGGCGGCGCGCAGGAGCTTCTGAACGAGCTGGGCGCCGCGCTGGTCATCGACGGTCAGTTCGGCCGGGCCAGCGAGACCGCGTATCGCGAACTGGTCGAACCGGCGGGAGAGAGCTCCGGCAACCCGGGGCTCGACCGGCTTCTGGCAGTCGCGAAGACCTACCACGAGAAACAGCGCTTTCGAATAGATCAGTTCTGATCCTGCGCGAAGGACGAGGAGCTTCCCATGCCGAGATCCGCATTTCTTCAGGTGTTTCTGAGCGATCCCGACGGCCGGCCCGTCTCCGAAGCAAAGGTGCGCCTGGCGGATGCCGGGGACGTCCGCGACCTCGAGCCCGCCGCGCCGGGCGTGTTCGCGGCCGCCGACCTGCGCGCGGGGGACTACCGGCTCAGCGTCGAACCCGAGGTCCCGGAACTGGAGGCGCAGGAGCGCGACATCGTGCTCACCGCCGGGCCGAATTCGGCGATCGTCTCGCTCGGCGGCGCCGGGGACATGTCGTACCCCTCGGCCGATGGGCAGATCTTCTTTCGGGGTCGCGACGACGCGCTTCTGCTGGCGGTCCGCGACGACGAGGATAGCGATGCCGATTTCGCAAGGCTCCTCGACGAGGTCGGGCTGACGCAGCTCGAGCTGAAGGTGGCCGGCGCACGCGGCGAGCCGATCGGGAACGATTTCGTTCTGGTCGACCTGCCCGACGGGCTGGGCGCGGCCGGTCAGCGGATCGACCTGCTGGTGAGCCTTGCCCGCCGGCAGCGGATCGAGGTGATCCCCGGCGCGGTGATCCAGGTGGGCGCGGATAGACCGCCGAAGGGGCTGACGAACCGGATGGTGGTGCGCTTCGGCGGAGAGGTCGAAGACGTCCGCGCCCGGAAGATCCTGCGCGAACTGGGTCTGCAGGTGCTGCGCGTCGTCACCTATGCCGGCAATGGTTACCTGGTCGAGCGTGCCGGAACGCCGGACTACACGATCCTCGACATCGCCGCCAAGCTCAACGAGATGCCGGAAGTGGTCTATGCCGAGCCGCAGATCCTCGAGGTGATCCAGGGCGACGCCTTCACGCCGAACGATCCGCTTTATCCGCAGCAGACCTATCTGCCTTTGATAAATGCCGACGACGCCTGGGACACGCCCGGCATCCCGGCCGCCCTGCGCGGCGGCCGCCCCGACGTCTGCATCGCGGTGTTCGACGACAAGGGAGTGGCCCCCAACCATCCCGATCTTACCGCCAATCTGACCGACGGCGCCTCGAAGATGCTGACATCGTTCAACTTCCGGACCCTGACCGCGCAAACGGTGGCAGGGCTGGGCGGCGACCACGGAACCGAGGTGGCGGGCATCGCGACGGCGAATTTCGACAACGCGCTCGGAATCGCCGGAGTGGCGCCGAACTGCCGCCTGATCGGCGCGAGGCTGCCCGACCCGGCCACCGGGATCGAGATGGCCGATGCCTTCATCTGGGCCGCGGGCTTCAATACCGGAAACACGACCCCGGGCTTTCCGCCGGTGCCGACGCAACCCGCCGACGTCATCGTGAATGCCTGGGGCCAGGACAACGCCGCGCTCTCGTCCGCGTTGCGCGACGGGCTGGATTTTCTCACCGTCTACGGCCGTGGCGGGCGCGGCTGCGTGGTGACCTTCTCGGTCGGCAACCTCTGCTATGTCCCGTTCACCAACGTCCGCCGCTATGCCGCCTATGAGCGCACGGTGGCGGTGGGCTCGAGCATCGGCCCGAACCCGACGAGCCCTGTCAACACCCTGTGTCCCGACCCCACCGGCAACGATACCAACGTGACCGCCACCACCGATACCCGCGCGTTCTACAGCCCCTACGGTCCCGAGCTGGACATCGTCGCGCCCTCCCATACATGCTACGATCGCGACAGTTCGGCGAAGATCGACCCGACGACCTCGACCGTGCGCGTCGGCACCGGTTCGCTCGCCGGCGACTACGATGCCGGTTTCGGCGGCACCAGCCATTCCACTCCGGTCGTCGGCGGTGCGGCGGCGCTGGTGATCTCGGCAAATCCGTCGCTGAACTGGATCCAGGTCCGGGAAATCCTGCGCACGACCGCGGTCCGGATCGACAGCGCGAACACCGACCCGACCGGGCAATATGTCGACAACGACGGCGACGGCGTGGCCGAGTTCAGCCAGTGGTACGGCTACGGCCGGGTGAATGTCGGTGCGGCGGTGGCGAAAGCCCTCGACGGGTCGCTCGCCGCCGACGTGGTGGTGCGCGAAAACCTGAACGATACCGGCGCGGTGCCCTCGCCGGGGTGGCACGCCAGCAGTCCCGACATCTGGGTGCGGGCCGCGAACGATCCGATCCCGGCGCTGGCCTACGGCGCCGACCCGCCGCATCAGAACGCGGTGCGCGGTCAGGACAATTTCGTGTTCGCCCGGCTCAAGAATGTCGGGTCGTCGACCGCCAGCGAGGTCTATCTGCGGGCGATGATCTGCCACTACCCGGGGTTCGAGTTCCGCTACCCGCAGGAGTTCATCCCCTCGGTTCGTCCCGGCGGGGCGGTGCCCAACCCGCTGGTGCCCGGGACCTACCTGATCGGCGAGGTCCGGATCGACGATCTTCTGGCGGGCGAGGACCGGATCGTGAAGATGACCTGGGTCGAGGCGCTCGTGCCGCCCCGCAGCGTGGTGATCGGCGGCACCACCGTCAACTGGCACCCCTGCCTGCTCCTCGAAGCCTCGCCGCATGACGGGCCGGTCGCCGCCGCGGGCAGCGCGATCGACATCCGCCGGCTGAACAACATCTGCCAGCGCAATATCGGCATCGACGATCCCGTTTCGGGCGACGACATGCTCTATGGTCTCGTCGCGGGGGTCCTGTCGGGCGGGCGGGCGCGCGCGCTGGTGATCGACCTCAGCCGCTACAAGGCGCGGTCGGAGGTGCTTCTGAGGGTGGCGGAGCCGAAACTGATGGAGCAACTGGTCGCGGCGGTCCGGCAGGGCGCGGTGGAGACGGGGCTGCCGCCCCTCGGCGAGGAAGACGGGGCCGGGGTGCGGGGGCGTGTCGGCGACCTGGCGATCGGCGCGCGGGAGAGCATCCGCTTCCCCGCCGGTGCGCTGGTCCAGGTCGAGCTGGCCGACCGTCGGAGGATGGAGCTGACCCTGGCACCGATGACCGGGCTCAGGCTGCGCGAGGCGCTGGGCGGCGGCTCGGTCTCGGTGACGTCCTTCGGTGGCGATACCTATCTGGCCCTGCAGTCGGGCGAGGTCTACGAGCTGCCGCTTCTGGCGGGCGAAGGCCAGCTCTTTCCGCTGATCCTCGGAAGTCCCGACGGCGCCGAACCCGGCTCGGAGATCCGCGTGACCCAGCGTCGAAGCGACGGGGCGCTCTCGGCGGGCTACACGATCCGCAGCTGATCCCCGGCGCCCGGCCGCAGCCGTCACAGCGCCGGCAGCACGTCCTCCTCATGCGCCGCGATCCGCGCGATGACGCGCGCCGTGTGCTCGTCGATGCGGCCCTCGGCCTCGACCGTCGTGCCGCGCGCCTGCATGTACTTTTCCTGGATCATCCTGGCGCAATAGCTCAGCGCGTCGTCCGCGTCGCGCAGGTTGGTCTTGCGCTTGTTGATGCACCAGTGACCGATCCGCTGGATGTCCTTTTTCACAGCCTCGATCGCGTCGCCCAGAAGCGCCCGGTTGTCGGCGGTATCGTCGGTTCCCGATAGCGGCTCGTCCAGGAAATCGACCACATCGAACACGCCGCCATAGAGATCGGGTTTGGCGATCTCGATTTCGGGCTCGTCGTCGTGATCGCCCTTGATCCAGAGGGTCAGGCCCTCGTCCTGGAAACGGTCCCAGGGCACCGCCGAACCGGGGCAGGGCTTGCCGCCCATATGGGTGTGGTCCGTCTTGTCGAAGTTCAGGTCGCGGTGCCGGACGACGTCGCAGGGAAGAATGCCGAAATGGTTCACGATGTCGCGGACCAGGCGGACGCTTCCGTCCTTCTGCTCGTCCGACCAGTCGATGTTCGCGGCGGCGACGTGTTCGATGCCGATCGACGACTTGTTGGCGTTCGTCGCGTTGCCGATCTTGTAGTTCCGCCAGCCCGCGCCGTCGGTGAAGCCGGCGTGCCAGGCGCCGACATCCTCTTCGAGGATCTTCACCACATGTCCGTCGATGTTCACGATGTAATGGATGCTGGCGAAGCTGGTGAGCTGCTGGAGCTGGCTGCCGATATAGGTCGAGCCCATGCCGAGGTTGCTGGGCTTGGCCTTGCCGGATTTCGCGCGCTGGGCCTCGCGGCGCTCGTTTTCTGCCTCGCGCTCGCTTTCGGGCACCCAGGTCGTGCAGTGGATGACGAGGTAGGGGGTGTCGAACTTGGTCCGGAACTGGCCGCGCTTGAACCGGCGGCCATGCGGGTTGTCGTCGGTGAAGAACTCGTTCCAGGAATGCGTCGACCCGCCGCCCTCCTTGCGCGGATCGCGCGGGCGCAGGACGTCGAAGCGCACGTCGACCTCGATCCGCTGGCTGCGCGCCGTGCCCGTGCCCTCGGGACGGAAGATGCGGATGTAGCCGTGCGGGGCGACGCCCCGGGTGTCGTGCGGCGGCTCCACCCGGCAGGGCAGGATCACGTCGGCATCGTGCACGTTGAAGAAGCCGTCGGCATCGACCACAAGATTGGGGAACACCAGCGAGCGGAACTGAACCTCCCAGACCTTGTTCCATGCCGCCTCGGCGCGCGGGCATTCGGTGTGCGGTCCGGCCGGGTTCCGGCAGTCGTGATTGGCGGGCGCGATCAGATGCAGGTCGAACATCCCGTCGTTGCGCTCGTCGGTCAGCGGCGCGAGTTCGGTGAAGAGGTCGAACTGCTTGCCCTTCTTTTTCCGCGTGAGCCCGAACGGCACCTCGACTGTCGTCGCGCCGGACCCGAGAGTGCCGCCGGGCGCGGTCATCCCGACCTTCATCCGGACCTTGGCGTTGCCGAGGCCCATGTGCTGCAGGACCTTGAACCCGCGCGGCAGCGCGCTGTCCTCGCTGACGTCCCAGAAACTGAAGTCCCAGTTGAACTTGATCTTGAAGGGGGTCTTTACGGAACCTTTTGCCAAAGGCCTTCTCCTGGATTGGACGGTCGTCAGTCGCCTTCGTAGTGGCTCTGGAACTCGTCCGGATAGATGTCCGGATCGCCCTCGGCGGCTTCCTCGTCCAGATCGAATTCGTCGTCCGACATCTCGATATGGCTGGGGTCGCCGGTGCTGTGCCAGGTGTCGACATCGCCGGCGAAGTCCTCGAAGGGCGTCTCCAGATGCGCCCGCAGGAAGCCCGAGAACACCGAGCGCTTCTCGGCCAGGTCCTTCTCGTCGAACCCGAGATTGGCCAGCCGCACATTGCAGCCCGAATGGGTGAGCGCGGACGAGACCGAGACGATGTAGGGGCGTGAGAACATGAACCCCTCGTCGGACCCCGCGGGCCGGGCCCAGTCGATCTGCACGGTGTTCGGCACGCTGTCGGGCAGGATCGCGAGCCCGTCGCCATCGGCGGTGCCCTCGACGAAGACGGTGCCGTTCGAATGCGCCTTGAAGGGGCAGTTCGGGATCGCCAGGCCGCGCCGGTCCAGGAGGTACAGCTCCAGCTGCCGCTTTCCCTCGCCCGGGCAACAGCCCGCGAGGCTGTCGTAGAAGCTGCACCGGAACCCCTTCTGGTGCCGGATATCGGTATCGACCATCTGCTTTTCGCAAGGCCCGAGGTCGTCGAAGGCGCAGGGTAGGTTCGGCGGCCGGTCGCGGTGGAAGGCGTAGATCGTGACCCGTCGGTTGCGGGCATCTGCGGCGTCGACGTCGTTCAGGAGGTTGAACTCGGCGCAACCCATGTAGCCGGGGTCGAGGAACCGGTCCGCGCCGATCTCGATATCGTGCTTGCCGCCCATATAGGCCGCGAAGAGCTGCGCCCGGAATGCCGCGTCGTTCTGCACCGGAGCCCCGTCCGGCAGCCCGAGGAAGGCGCGCATCCCCGCCTGCGTCGCGGGTCCCA
The DNA here is from genome assembly GCA_050299695.1 of Paracoccaceae bacterium. Lineage (GTDB taxonomy): Bacteria > Pseudomonadota > Alphaproteobacteria > Rhodobacterales > Rhodobacteraceae > Ovoidimarina. The sequence continues at coordinate 10,678 of JBNKWI010000026.1, read as the reverse complement.
TGTCGCCGTCGATCGCGCCCGGATCGTGGCCGAGATCGGCGAGGATCTCCTGGATGACCGCCACGCCCCAATCCTCGTCGGGGTGGTTGTAGAGCGTCTCCCAGGCGGCGGTGTCGTTCAGGATGAAGGCATGGACCGACCAGGCGCGGCGCTCGCTCAGCCGCTTGTTGTACGCGGCGTCGCCGACCGCATCGGTATGCCCGAAGATCATCAGCCGCGACGCGTCGTCCATCGCGATCAGCTCCTCGACGGCGCCGAGATGCTCGGCCACGTCGGGGCGCACGAAGGAGGAATCGAACGGGAAGGTGATCGACGGCAGCGAGCTGCAGCCGATGAACTGGTCGGTGCAGGATTTGGAGCGAAGCTGCAGGGTGTGGGTCCGCGCGGTGGCGAAGCTGTCCTGCGCGTAGACTTCCGGGATGCGAAGCGGTTCCCGGGGCTCGTCTTCGGGCGACAGGAGGAAATGCATCGGGCTGGCGCGTTTCCGCGCGCCGAGCTGGTCGCGCATCAGTTCCTGGACGTGTTCCGTCTCGCGTGCGCCCCAGTTGAAGACACCGATGTCCTCTGCGGTGATGTCGTTGCCGTCGCCGCGCGCGCGTTCGGCGATGGATTCGAGCGTGTCGCCCTCCTCGATGGAGGCCCGCGCGGCTTCCTCAAAGGCTTTGAAGGCCGGCATGCCTTCCCCCTTACATCACCCCAATTCACAGTTGCGGGCGTCGGCATGCCCACCCGCTCGAATGCTCACGGCCGTGCTTCCCTCGTCTCGCACGGCTGAATGTCGAGCATGACGATACCGCAAAAGCCCCGGGCGGCAAACCCGGCGCCCGCCGAAAACCCATGTCCACGCTGCGCCAAATGGCTCCCGCTCGCGAAACGGGCGGGCGCCTACCGCGCCGACCCGGACGCCCGTCTGGCCTGCAATGTCCGGCGGGCGAAAGCGACCAGGAAGACCGCCGTCAGGATCAGGATCACGGTGGGGGCCGGCGCACTGTCGAGGAAGAAGCTCAGATAGACTCCGGCCAGCATCGAGGCCATGCAGACCGCGACCGCCACCGCCAGCATCCTTCCGAAGCTGTGGACCAGGAGGAAGGCGATGGCGCCGGGCGCCACCAGCAACCCGACAGCCAGGATCAGCCCGGTCGCCGAGAGCGTCGCAACGATGGTCAGCGACAGGATGGTCAGAAGGCCGTAGTGGAGGACCCCGACGGGAAGACCGGAGGCCCTGGCCTGCGCGGGGTCGAAGGCGTGCAGCATGAGGTCTTTCCATTTCAGGAGCAGCGATGCGGCCACCGCGAGGGAGATCAGCCCGGCGGTCCAGAGGTCGTGGGCGCCGACCCCGAGCATGTTGCCGAAGAGGATGTGGTCGAGGTGAACGTTGGTGTGGATCGAGACATAGAGCACGATCCCCAGACCGAACATGCCGGAGAAGACGACCCCCATCACCGTATCCTGCTTCACCCGGCTGTTCTCGGAGAGATAGCCGGTGGCGATCGCGGTGAGCATGCCGGCGGCGAAGGCGCCGAGGATCAGCGGGAGGCCGAAGATGTAGGCCAGCACGATGCCCGGCAGGACGGCGTGGCTGACCGCATCGCCCATGAGCGCCCAGCCCTTGAGCACCAGAAAGCACGACAGGAGCGCCGTCGGCACCGAGACGATCACGGCGATCCAGAAGGCGTTCTGCATGAACGGGAACTGGAACGGCAGGAGCAGGGTGTCGAGCATCAGGCAGGGCCCGAGAGGAGCGCCTCGGCCGCCTTGCGCCGCGCGGCGAGGAGACCGTGCTTGGGCGCAAGCACGAAGGTCGCGAGGAAGATCAGGGTCTGCAGGCAGACGATGATCCCGCCGGTGGCGCCGTCGAGGAAATAGCTGGCATAGGCGCCGGTGAAGCTCGTCAGCGTGCCGATGGCCACCGAGGTCAGGATCAGCCGCGGGAAGCGGTCGCAGAGCAGGTAGGCGGTGGCGCCCGGCGTCACCACCATGGCGATGACCAGAAACGCGCCCACCGTCTGCATAGCCGCGACTACGCAGGCCGAGAGCAGGACGAAGAACACGGCCTTGAGGAGGTCCGGACGCAGGCCGATGGACCGGGCGTGGCTTTCGTCGAAGAAGACCACCATCAGGTCTTTCCACTTGGCGGTCAGGATGGCCAGCGAGACAAAGCCGATGATCGCCAGTTGCCAGGTGTCCTCGGGCGTGATGGCGAGGATGTTGCCCATGGTGACGGTCTGGATCGACACCGCCATCGGATTCACCGAGGCCATGAACAGGCCGAGCCCGAAGAAGGAGGTGAAGATGATGCCGATGATCACGTCGACCTTGAGCCCCGAGCGGTCGGAGAGAAACAGCATCGCCGCCGCGGCGAGACCGCCGGAAAGGAACGCGCCGAGCGCGAAGGGGATGCCGAGGATGTAGGCGCCGGCCACGCCGGGGACCACCGAGTGCGAAAGCGCATCGCCGATCAGCGACCAGCCCTTGAGCATGAGATAGGCGGACAGGAAGGCGCAGACCCCGCCGACCAGCGCCGAGACCCACATCGCATTGGTCATGTAGCCGTAGCCGAACGGTTCGAGCAGCGCGCTCATGGCTGCTCGTCCCGCCGATGGGTCTTGCCGCCGTAGCGGACCAGCGGGCGCTCGTCGTCGGTGAGGATCGTGATCTGGCGCGGGTCGTCGTCGTCGTGCAGATCGGCCCCGCCCAGCGTGAAATGCCGCAGGACCCCGCCGAAGGCCCGTTCGAGATTGTCGCGGGTGAACGTGGTCTCCGTGGGGCCGTAGGCCAGCACGGTTCCCTTGACCAGCACGGTACGGTCGCAGAATTCCGGCACCGTGCCGAGGTTGTGGGTCGAGACCAGCATCACCCGCCCCTCGTCGCGCAGTTCGCGCAGGAGCGCGATGATCTGCTCCTCGGTCTTCACGTCGACCCCGGTGAACGGCTCGTCCAGGAGGATTACCTGGCCGTCCTGCGCCAGCGCCCGGGCCAGGAAGACGCGTTTCTTCTGGCCGCCGGAAAGCTCGCCGATCTGCCGATGCCGGAAATCCGCCATGCCGACCCGCGCGAGCGCCGCCGTCACCGCGTCGCGGTCGGCCTGCGCGGCGCGGCGCAGGAACCCCATATGCCCGTAACGCCCCATCATGACCACGTCCTCGACCAGCACCGGAAAGGCCCAGTCGACCTCCTCGGATTGCGGCACATAGGCGACGAGGTTCTTCTTCAGCGCCTGCGGCACGCCGAGCCCGAGCAGGCGAATTTCGCCCTTCGCGGCGGGCAGGAAGCCCATGATCGCCTTGAAGAGCGTCGACTTCCCCGCCCCGTTGACCCCGACCAGCGCCGTGACCGTGCCGCGCGGGATCTCGAAGCTCGCATCGCGCAGGGCCGTGTGCCCGTTGCGGTAGGTCACCGTCACCTCGCGCGCCGCGATCCCGCCACCGGGGTCCGGGCGTTCGACATGTTCGGGTTCTGGCATCTGGCCGCCGTGCAACATCGCAAGTCTTTCTACCGCAAAATCCAAGTGCCCGAAACGGGAAGCCCCGCGGCGCCGAGCGCCACGGCGATCAGTTCATGCCGCCCGTCAGGCCGTCCGCCACCGTCTGCGAGGTCACCCTGAGCAGATCGAGATAGGAGGGCACCGGGCCGCCGGGCTCGGACAGGCTGTCGACATAGAGCACGCCGCCATAGGCCGCGCCGGTCTCGCGCGCGACCTGTTCGGCCGGCGCGGTGTTGACGGTGCTTTCGCAGAACACCACCGGCACGTGGTTTTCCCGCACCCCGTCGATCACCTTCCGCACCTGCTGCGGCGTGCCCATCTGGTCGGCGTTCATCGGCCAGAGATAGAGCTCCTTCATGGCGAAATCGCGCGCAAGGTAGCTGAACGCGCCTTCGCAGGTCACCAGCCAGCGTTGCGCCTCGGGGATGGCGGCGATCTCCTGGCGCAGCGGCTCCAGCGTCGCGCGGAGCGCGTCCTTGTAGGCGGCGGCGTTGGCGGCGTAGGTGGCCGCGTTCTCCGGGTCCTGCGCGACGAAGGCTTCGAGGATGTTGTCGATATAGATCAGCGCGTTCTCGAGACCCATCCAGGCGTGGGGGTTCGGCTTGCCCTCGTAGGCGCCGGTGGCGATGGGGATCGGATCTATCCCGTCGGTCAGCGTCACCGAGGGAACATCGCCGAGATTGGCGATGAACTGCTCGAACCAGAGTTCGAGGTTCAGGCCGTTCCGGAGAACCAGGTCCGCATCCTGCGCCCGGACGAGGTCCCGCGGCGTCGGCTCGTATCCGTGGATTTCCGCGCCGGGCTTGGTGATCGACACCACGTCCGCGGCATCCCCCGCCACCTGTTGCGCCATGTCGGCCAGGACGGTGAAGGTCGTCACCACCTTCATCCGGTCCCCGTCCGCCCTCGCCGCCCCGGCGCTGATCGCGGTGACCAACAGTGCCCCCAACAAGCGCATCATCGCCGGTGACATCGCGAATCCTCTCCTGTTCTCCTCCAACTTGTAAATGCAAATCACTCGCATAAGTCAAGGAAGATGAGAGACGTTCTCATCTATTGCCCCAACCGCGAAAACCGGCTAAGACGCGGGTTCTCATGGCGGAGACCGGCGGATGCCTGCGGAAACGACGGATCTTGCTCAGGCGCTGCGCGCTGCGGGCCTCAGAGTAACGCATCAACGGCTCGCGCTCCTGACGCTCCTGATGGAGGCCTCGGACCATCCGAACGCGGACGAACTCCTTGCGCGCGCGCGGGCGGAGGACGACTCGGTCTCGCTGGCGACGGTCTATCGCACGCTCGCCAGCCTGGAAGAGGCCGGCCTGATCCGGAAGCTGACCCTGGAGAACGAGCCGGCGCGTTTCGAGAGCATGCCGCTGGCCGAGCACGATCACCTCGTGGACATCGACAGCGGCGAGGTCGTCGAGATCGCGAGCGAGGAAATCAACAGGCTCCGCAAGGATCTGGTCGAGCGGCTCGGCTACGAGATCGTCAGCCAGACCACGTTGATCAGGGCGCGCAAGCTGCGCTGAAGCGGGCCTATCTGTCGGGAGAGAGCCCGAACTTCTTCACCCTGTAGTCCAGCTTGGCGCGGGTCAGGCCCAGCCTTCGCGCGGCGGCGGAGACGTTCCAGTCGGCCTCGATCAGGGCGGTGCGGACCGCCTCGACCTCGATCTCCGTGAGCGTGCGGCCATCGTGGATCTCGGCGATGGATTTAGGGCGGGTGTCGTCGCCGTCCATCTTCACGCGCGCCGCGACCCGCGGCGCCCTCTCGATCATCGAGAAGACATGGGCGATATCCACCTTGCCGCCCGGTTCGGCGTAGATCACGCCGCGTTCGATCAGGTTCGACAATTCCCGCAGGTTGCCGGGGTAGTCGTAGCGCAGGAGCATGTCGAAGACCTGCCCGGTCAGGCCCTGGAGCGGCTTGATATGGCGGCTGCGGTGCAGGTTCATGAAATGCTCGATCAGTTCGGGCAGGTCGTCGCGGCGCTCGCGCAGGGGCGGGATGAAGACCGGCAGCACCGAGAGGCGATATTGCAGATCGGCGCGCAGCCGGCCCTCGGTCACCGCGTCGAGCGGGTGTTCTCCGGTCGCGGCGACGACGCGATAGGGGAGGCTCCGGTCGTGCAGGGCGAGCGCCAGCCGCGCCTGCATGTTCGCTGGCAGGGCGGTCACGTCGTTGAGGAAGAGCGTGCCGCCCTCGGCCTGTTTCAGGAGGCCGCTCTCGCCGAAAAGCGTCTCGATCTCGGCCGCGCCCGCGCCGAGGAAGGCCGAGCAGTTCACCGGAACGAAAGGCGCGTCGGGGCTGGTGCCGAGCTTGTGCAGGTGGCGCGCGAAGTGCTCCTTGCCGGTGCCGGGCTCGCCGATCAGGAGCACGGGTTCGGAAAAGCCCGCGACCCGTTCGATCAGGCGCCTGGCGCGCTTGACCGCGGCGGACGAGCCGATGATCTGCCCCTGGTCCTTCGGGGGCTGGGTGGCGGGGGCGGCGACATCGCTGGGCGGCTCCCAAGGTTTCGAGCGCCTGGTTTTCGGCCCCCGCAGGCCGAAGATGTCGAGCTCGGGCACGTCGCCCCAGCTTTCGGCATCGCGCCCGATCACGATGCAGCGCTGCGCGCCCTGGCCGACGCATTCCACCTCGCGGAAGATCACCGGATAGCCCAGGAGCGTCGAGGTGTAGCCCGAGGGCACGCCGACCTGGAGCCAGCAGGTGGGGCACTCGCAGACCCCGAACTCGCGCAGGTGCTCGGTGCCTTCGACGCTGTCATGCCAATGGAACTCGCCGAGATACTGCTGCTTGGCGGCGTCGAACTCGAAGCGCTTGGTGACGACCTTGGCGAAGCCCTCCATCGTGTGGAGCCGGGGGCCGGCAGCCAGCGCGGCGGTGACGTTGTCCTGCCGGAAGCGCTTCTTGATGAGCTCGGCCAGCTGCACGCCCTGCACCCAGCCCACGCGCATGAGGTCTTCGCGGGTGCGGTCCATGCCGGCATTGGCGATCATCCGGGCGCGCAGGGCACCCAGGACCTCGGTCTGGATCATCACCATGCGCTCGTCGTTGAGCCAGATGCGCCCGTCGCCCAAGGCGAATTGCAGCGCGCCCGCGAGGTCGCTCAGAGTGGGCGGGGCGCCCTCGTCGAGTTGCAGGCTGTCGCCGCGGTCCAGAATCTTCGGGGCGCGGCGGGAGGCTTCGGTAAGGGAGATGCGTGTGTGCATTTCACGATTTTCTCGAGTGCTGGCGCTCATTTCATAATTTTATGAATCCACCGTGGCCCGGATCAAGTCATAATTTAATTATCAATAACAATTGATTGCGCCGAAAATCACAGGCCGTCACAAAAACTTCTTGCGAAAACCGCGGATCGGAAAACCTAGTCGGCGTCGAGGAAGACGATGCGCGGCTGACGATCCGGGGGAGGACGGGCTGCGCGTCAGGGATGGTTTCGGGAGAGCATCATGGACGGCGCGCAGCAGCCATTTTTCGACATGGCCACCTGGGGTGGCAAGATCTACCTGGGCGGTTGGGCCGCCGGATCGGGCGGCGTCAACGAGGTCCTCGCGCCTGCGGACGGGGCGGCGCTGGCCTCGGTGGGATGTGCGACGCCGTCCGATCTGGCTTCCGCCGCCCGCGCCGCCCGCGAGGCGCAGCCGGCCTGGGAGGCGACCGACCCTTCGAAGCGGGCGGAGGTCCTGAACCGGGCCGCCGATATCCTTCAGGCCAATGCCGGGGAGCTGATCCCCTGGATCATCCGCGAGACGGGGTCGATCCCGCCCAAGGCCGGGATCGAGATCGAGCATAGCGCGGGGTTCCTGCGCGCCGCCGCCGACGCCGCGACCGAAGGGCAGGTCCAGGAGCTGGCATCGGTCGACGGGCGCGGCGCGAAGGAAGAGCTGATCCGCGTGCCGCATGGCGTCGTCGGCGTGATCTCGCCCTTCAATTTCCCCCTGATCCTGTCGATCCGCGCCATCGCGGCGGCGCTGGCCACCGGCAATGCGGTCGTGCACAAGCCCGATCCGCGCACCCCGATCACCGGCGGTCTGATGATCGCGCGGGTGTTCGAGGCAGCGGGCCTGCCGGACAACCTGTTGCAGATCGTCCCCGGTGGGGCCGATGTGGGCGTGGCGATGTGCGAGGATCCGAACATCGCGATGATCTCCTTCACCGGTTCGCCCGAAATCGGCGCCAGGGTGGGCGAGGCCTGCGGGCGCAACCTCAAGAAAGTGCAACTGGAACTGGGCGGCAAGAACGCCCTGATCGTGCTTGACGATGCAGACCCGGAAATCGCCGCGTCGAATTGCGCCTGGGGCGCCTGGCTGCACCAGGGCCAGATCTGCATGGCGACGGGGCTGATCCTCGCGCCGGCTTCGATGGCCGAGAACCTGACGCAGCAACTGGCGACCAAGGCGCGTCACCTGCCGGTGGGCGATCCGGCAAAGGAGGAATGCGCGCTCGGGCCGCTGATCGATGCCAAGGAGGCCCGGCGGATCGAGGGGATCGTCGCCGACGCGGTTGCGAAGGGGGCCACCTGCCATGTGGGTGGCAAGGCCAATGGCACGCTGTTCCCGGCCACGGTGCTGTCCGGAGTCACGCCCGGCATGCGCGCCTTCGAGGAGGAAATCTTCGGGCCCGTCGCGGTGGTGGTCGCCTACGAGGACGACGACCACGCGGTAGACCTGGCGCGGAGGACCGATTTCGGCCTCGTCGCCTCGGTCATCGGCGGCGATGTCGCCCGCGCCCGCGCCGTGGGCATGCGGCTGCCGGTGGGGCATCTCCACATCAACGATCAGACCGTGACGGCCTCGCCGCTGGCCCCGTTCGGAGGGCGCGGACGCTCGGGCAACGGCTCGCGTATCTCCGGACCGGCGATCTGGGAGGAGTTCACGCAATACCTCTGGGTCACGACCAAGCCCGCGGCCACGCCCTATCCGTTCTGATCCGAGGCGAGAAACATGAGCATTCAAATCAGAGCCGCCGTCGCCCGCGAGCCGGGCGCCGACCTCAGCATCGAAGAGATCATCCTGGACGGTCCGCGCGAGGACGAAATCCTCGTTCGGGTCGTCGCGACCGGCGTCTGCCATACCGACCTTGTCGTGATCGCGGGTCACCTCCCAACCCCCATGCCCGTCGTTCTCGGGCATGAGGGTGCCGGCGTCGTCGAGGCCGTGGGCGCCACGGTCACGAAGGTGAAGCCCGGCGATCGCGTCGTGATGACCTTTAACACCTGCGGGTCCTGTCCGTCGTGCAATTCCGGCGAAATGGCCTATTGCTACGAGTTCTTCCCGCGCAACTTCTTCGCCACCCGCGCGGATGGAAGCGTGGCGTTCAAGAACGGTGCCGGCGATGTGCACTCGAACTTCTTCGGCCAATCCTCCTTCGCCACTCACGCCCTGGCGCATGAACGCAATATCGTGAAGCTCGACGTGGACGAAGGCGACCTGCCGCTGATGGGCCCGCTGGCCTGCGGCATCCAGACCGGCGCGGGCACGGTGATGAACGCGCTCAAGGTTCAGGCGGGCAAGAGCTTCGTCGTGTTCGGCGCCGGCTCGGTCGGGCTCGCGGCGGTGATGGCGGCGAAGGTGCAGGGTGCCTCGACCATCATCGCGGTGGACCTGCACGACAGCCGGCTGGACCTGGCCCGCGATCTGGGCGCGACGCATACCGTGAATGCCGCGGCCCCGGAAGCGGTCGACCGGATCAAGGCGATCACCGGCGGCGGCGTGAACTACGCGCTCGACACGACCGGGCTGCCGCCGGTGATCCGGCAGGCGGTGGACGCGCTGGCGCCCCGTGGCCGGGCGGCGGTTCTGGGCGCGCCGATGCCCGGGTCGGAAATCTCGGTCGACAACACCGATTTCATGTCCACCGGCAAGACGCTGATGGGCGTGGTCGAGGGCGAGTCCGACGGGGATACCTTCATCCCCCGGCTGGTGTCCTTGTGGAAGGAGGGCCGGTTCCCGTTCGACAGGCTGGTGACCTTCTACGAGTTCGACGAGATCAACAGGGCGATCCGCGACAGCCACGACGGCAAGTCGATCAAGCCGATCCTGAAGATCGGCTGAGCCGCAAGGATCAGGACAGCAGGCGCGTCGTGACCCTTCCCCGCAGGGGGGAAGGGGTCGGGGAAGGTACGCCCGGCAGGAAGAACACGATGGCCCGATCACCGCCTGCCGGCCTGCCCGCATCGCGGCGCCCGGCGGGGCGGCGGGCCCAACAAATCGAAAATCCATGGGAGGGGACAAAGTGAAGAAGACACTGAAGATCTGGGCTGCGCTGGCCGCCGGCCTGACGATAGCCACGGCCGCGCAGGCGCGCGAACCCGGAACGCCCGCGGTGATGCCATCGGGGGCGACGATGGGCGTGCCGGTGGGGGCCAACTTCCCGGAGCCGGGCCTTTACGCCTCCAGCCGCTCGGCGCTGGTGCGCGGCGATGTCTATGACGCCAATAGTGACCGGACCCCGGTCGGGGTGGACATCAACGTAACGGCGCTGCAGCTCCACTGGACGCCCGGCATCGAGCTGCTCGGCGGCACCTATCGTGCGATGGGCATCGCCGCCTTTCAGGACATCGACCTGAGTTTCGATGGCACCGGCATCGGGGCGAACAAGTCGATTTCCGACCTCACCCTGAGCCCCCTGAACATCCACTGGATGCTCAGCCCCGGCGTCTTCGCCGCCACCGGCGTCAGCGTCAGCCTGCCGACCGGCGAGTTCAGCACCACGGGCACTCCGAACGGCGGGCTCGGCGCTCCGGCGCTGGCGCTCGATGCGGGGGTTTCCTACCTCCGCGACGGCTGGAACCTGTCGGCGCATCTCAACTATTTCATCCACGGCGAGAATTCCGAAACCGACTATCGCTCGGGCAACGAGGTCCTCCTGAACTGGACCGCCATGAAGGCGTTCGGGACCAGGGGCTGGAGCGCCGGGGCGGTCGGGTATTTCCGCGAGCAGGTCACCGACGACCGGAACGACGGCACGTTCTACGGCGGGGCGGCGGCGGGCCGGCTTCGGGAATCGGCGGTCGGGATCGCGGTGGCGAAGCGGGTCGGGGGTACCGAGATCTACGCCGACTACACCGTCAACACCTCGGCCACGAACACCGTGGGTGCCGACATGTTCCGCGTGAACGTCACGTTCCCGCTGGGCGGAAAGAAGAAATGACACCGGGGGCCCGGCCCTCGCGCCGGGCCCTCCCTTCAATT
>JBNKWI010000025.1:265-37861 GCA_050299695.1 Paracoccaceae bacterium | reverse complement strand
CGCGCCCCCCGCGGCCAGGGCCATTGCCCGTAGGCCGCGAGCGATCCTTCGTCGATATCGACGATCCGGACCGGGACGTGACTGGGCTGGCGCGGCGCGATCCGCTGCAGCCGGTCGAAATAGGCGAGCCGGAGGGCCGGGATCGGCGGTGGATCGGCCAGTCGCAGGCTGGACAGGGCAACGACGAGCACGAGACCGATGAGCAGGACGGGCATTCGCATGACGTCACTGGTCCCTCGGATCGGGCCGGAGCGGCGTCACGGCGCGTCCTTCTCGTCCTCGCCGTGGCCCGTGGACCCACCTCGCCGGTCGTTCCGGTCGTCCCTGTCATCCGAATTTCGCGGCCGCTCGACCACCTCGGCCAGGGGCGACGGGGCGGGGGCGACGCGGAGGAAGACATTGGGGTCGATATCGCCGCAGCGTTCCGTCCCTGCGCGGAAGCTCGCGCCGAGCCTCCGTTGGTCGCGCACGAATGGGAACAGCGTGTTCAGGGTGGCGTCCCGTTCGGTCTTGTCCTTCGGCGGCAGAATGCGCCCGAAACTACCCGTCCTGACCACCGAACAGCCGCCGACGACCTGCACGCAGCGCCGCCAGCGCGAGCACATCCGCACCTGCCCGTCGAATCCGACGAAACGGGTCGTGCGACCCGAGTCAACCGCCATGTCGAACACCGTGCCGCGGATCCCCATCGTCGCAGTGGGCGTGCGCAGCTCGTAGCTCGACTTGGCGCTGTCGCCGGTCAGAAAACGGAACACGCCGCCAAGCAGGGTGACGACGAAGCGTTCCGCGCGGTTGTCCTGGTTGAGGGTGACCTCATCGATCCGGAACTCCGTCGCGGGACCGATGACGATGCGCGTCTTGTCGCGGAAGGTGAGCTGCACGTTGCCGGTTTCGCCGGTCAGGATCACGTCGCCGCTCTCGATCGTCTGTCGAGGCGCGAGAGGCATCCGAGTGCCGTCCCGTTCGACGAACGCCTCGGGCACCACGTCTATCGCGATCCCTACCTCTTCTGCGGCGACGGGACGCGCCAGCACGAGAGAGATCGCCAAGGCCGCGAGTCGGCCTGCCGTACGCATCGATGGCACCTTGTCCCCTCCCGACCGAATCGTGACGATCAGGTTAAACCAGACCGGTCCGGCGAGAAACATCCGGGGACATCGTCTTCCCGGCCAAGCCGAAAATGGCCGGACACAGTTAGCAAGACCTCACGGGCGCAGACATTGTGGCAGACGTGGCGAACGGCAGCCGAGGCGGCTCAGCCGCCCCAGGTCCGGATCGGTCCGCAATCCATATGGACGAAGTTCGAACCGGTATACTTGCCCACGCCGCCGGCATGGCAGGCCGACGCCGCCTTCGCCATCTGGCCGACCGAGCGGGTCTGAAGGCGCAGATCGGCCGCCTGGCCCTTCATGTGCAGCGAGTTACGTGCGACCGCCCGCGACCGCGACCGCAGCATCGCGTTGGTCTCGGGAGACCGGTAGCCGGAAAGCATCATGTAGGGTTCGTCGATTTCCATCAGGGAGTGCGCGGCGGCCCAGATATCGATCGCGCGGTTGTCGATCGGCATGATCTTCTCATTCCGCCAATCCCGCATGAACATTGTGATTTCCTGGAGAACTTCGGGAATGTACTCGCCGTCGACCCAGTACACGGTGTCGATCGACTCCCCGGTCCGGCCCGAATACATCCTGATCCGCCGGATGTCCCCGGCCTTCCTGAGGAGGCCGAAAGCGTTCGCGTATGTTGGTGCTGCGGTTACTGCTGTCGCAGCGAATGCCGCAAGAATCCCGCGCCGTGAAAGGCCCGTCGTTCCATTTTCTGTCATGAGTCCCGTCTGCGTCCCGTTTTTCAAACCCTGGTTAGCGGCTGCCCCCGCTCCCGGTTTTTGCTGCCCTATCCCCCAGGCGCGCGCCGAAGGTATCTCACAGATACGTCATCCAACCAAGCCGTTTGGTTAACTCAGAACGACAATTGGCGCGATATCGGCGAGTTTTTGCCCAAACTGCGTTCGGAGCGGGCGCAATGCGTATTGCGCTTGGTTGTTGCAATTCGGGCACGGGGGTGCAGTTGCATTCCGGAAACAGAGCCGGAAACCTTCCCTAAATTGTGAGTGGATAGGTTACCCGGACCGCGGCACATGTCGTATACGGGCCCGAACGGGGGCCTCGCTGTCTGAGGATGTCTGATATGAGTAAAATGTACCGCCGCGACGTTCTGTCTGGGCTCGCGGCCACCGCAGCGGCGATGACCTTGCCCGTGCCTGCGCGCGCGGAGGCGACAGCCTACAAGCAGGCGATCGCCGAGGCCGCGTCGCGGGATCGCGATATCGCGCGATTCTACCAGGCGACCGGGTATGAGGGGATCTGGACCGGGAACGGCGGTGCCGACCGGTCGCGGCGCAAGGCTTTCCTGGCCGCTGTCGCGGACGCCGACGAACACGGCCTGCCGGTCGGCCGCTACGACCCGAAACTGATCGAAACCAATTTCCGCTCGGTCAAGAGCCCGCGCGATCTCGGCCGTCTCGAAGTCGAGATGAGCACAGTCTTCCTGCGCTACGCCCGCGACGTGCAGACCGGTATGGTCGTGCCGTCGCAGGCCGACGAACAGATCGCCCGCAAGGTCCCGTACCGTCCGCGCGACGGACTTCTCATGGCCTTCTCGAAGTCCACGCCGCGGGCCTTCGTGCGCGCGCTGCCGCCGTCTTCCGACGAGTACAAGCGCCTGATGAAGGCCAAGCTCGACATGGAGCGCTTCATCGGCAAAGGCGACTGGGGCCCGACGGTCCGCGCCAAGAAGCTCGAGCGGGGGCAGGGCGGCGATCCCGTGGTCGCGCTCCGCAACCGCCTGATCCGGATGGGCTACCTGCGGCGCAACGCCTCGGCCGCCTATGACGACCGGATGATGCAGGCCGTCGCCCAGTTCCAGAACGATCACGGCCTTCGTCCCGACGGTGTGGCCGGTCCTGCGACGATTGACCAGCTCAACGTCTCCGCGGCCACGCGGCTCACGCAGATCATGGTGGCGATGGAGCGCGAGCGCTGGATCAACCACCCCGGCGGCCTCGGCGACCGGCATGTCTGGGTCAACCTACCCGATTTCCGCGTGAAGCTGATGGACAAGGGCCGCGTGACCTTCGAGACCAAGTCGGTCGTGGGCTCGCAGCTCTACGAAAAGCGCACGCCGGAGTTCTCCGACTTCATGGAATACATGGAGATCAACCCCGACTGGACCGTGCCGCGCTCGATCCTTGGCCGCGACTACCTGCCGAAGCTCAAGAAGGACCCCAACGCAGCGCGCTACCTCGAGCTCATCGACGTGAACGGCCGCACCGTGTCGCGCGACCAGATCGACTTCTCGCAATATACCGAGGACACCTTCCCCTTCACCGTGCGCCAGCCGCCGGGTCGGTCGAACGCGCTCGGAACCGTGAAGTTCATGTTCCCGAACCCGCACGCGGTCTACCTGCACGACACGCCTGACCGTCACCTCTTCGAGCGCGACATCCGGACCTATTCCTCGGGCTGCATCCGGCTCCACGATCCGCACGACTTCGCCTATGTGCTCCTGCGGCGCCAGATGAAGAACCCCGAGCCCTATTTCCAGAGCATCCTCGCGACGCGGCAGCAGACCATCGTGCCGCTCGAGCAGTCGGTGCCGGTCCATATCGACTATCGCACCGCCTTCACCGAGCCCAAGGGGTCGGTGCAGTTCCGCGGCGACGTCTATGGACGCGACGCGCGGATCTGGGCGCAGATGGAGCGGGCCGGGGTGGCGCTCCGGTCGGTTCGCGGATAATCCTCGGCCCCGGATCAGACGGGGCCGAGCCATGGACTACAGCATCTCCGAAATCGCGGCCGCGCTCGATGCGCGGCTGCTCGGCGACGGTTCTGTCCGGGTAAGCGGCGCGGCCGAACCGTCCGCGGCGGGCGAGGCCGACCTCGCGCTTGCGCTCAAGCCCGAATATGCCGAGGGGCTGAAGGTCGGCCGGGCCCGCGCCGCCGTAACCTGGGATGGCGCGGACTGGCAGGCGCTCGGTCTCGAGGCCGCCATCGTGGTGCCCCGTCCGCGCTACGCCATGTCGGGCGTGACCCGCCTCTTCGATCCCGGCCCCGAGATCTCGCCCGGAATCCATCCGAGCGCGGTGATCGACGCCTCCGCGGAAATCGGCAAGGGCGCCGCTATCGGCCCCCTCACGGTAATCGGCCGCGGCGCCGTGATCGGCCCCAATGCGCGGATCGCCTCCCATGTCAGCATCGGCGTCGAGGCGCGGGTCGGTGCGGACGCCATCCTTCTCGAAGGCGTCCGGATCTGCCACCGCGTCACGATCGGGGACCGGTTCCTCGCCCATCCGAATTGCGTCGTGGGCGGCGACGGCTTCGCCTTCGTCACGCCGGAAAAATCCAATGTCGAGGAGGCCCGCGGCACGCTTGGCGCCTCCGAAACCCGGCGCGCGCAAAGCTGGACCCGGATCCACTCGCTTGGCGGCGTCGAGATCGGCGACGATGTCGAGATCGGCTGCGGCGCGACCATCGACCGCGGCACGATCCGTGCCACACGCATCGGGCGGGGCACGAAGATCGACAACCTCGTCCATATCGGCCACAACTGCGAGATCGGTGAGGATTGCCTCCTCTGCGGCCAGACCGGGCTCGCCGGGTCGGTCCGGGTCGGCAACCGGGTCGTGCTCGGCGGCAAGGTCGGGGTCTCCGACAATATCTTCATCGGTGACGATGTGGTGGCCGGCGGCGCCTCAAAGATCTTCACGAACGTGCCGGCGGGCCGGGCGATCCTGGGCCATCCGGCCATCAGGATGGATGCCCAGATCGAGGCCACGAAGAACATCCGCCGGCTCCCGCGGCTGTTCCGCGATGTGAAGGCATTGCAGAAAGCTGTTTCAAAGGCGGACGAGACCGACTAAATCAGCCGCCAAAAGGGCAGTCGGGGCCGGGACATGGCACAAGACATCACGGACAGGATCATAGGGATCATCGCCGAGCAGGCGGTGCTCGAACCTTCGGACGTCTCGATGGAGCAAACGCTCGATGATCTCGGGATCGACTCGATGGGACTCGTCGAGTGCATCTTCGCCATCGAGGAGGCATTCGACATCCAGGTTCCGTTCAACGCGAACGAACCCGAGAAATCGGAATTCGACATTTCCTCCGTCGCGGCCATCGTCGAGGCGGTCAGGACGCTCGTGACCCGGCAGAACGCGTGAAGCGCGTCGTCATAACCGGGGCGGGCACGGTCAACCCGCTCGGTCACTCGGTGCCCGAAACCTTCGCGGCCATGAAGGCCGGGACCTGCGGCATCGCCGAACTCGACATCCGCGACGTCGAACGCCTTTCGATACGGATCGGCGGCCAGGTCAAGGGCTACGAGCCCGATGTGCATTTCAACCGCCAGCAGCTCGCCCTCTACGACCGGTTCACCCAGTTCACGCTCCTTGCCGCCCGGGAGGCCGTAAACCAGTCTGGCCTCGAATTCTCCGGCCAGCTCGCCAACCTGTCCGGGGTCGTGCTGGGTACCTCCGGCGGCGGCCTGAACACCCAGGACGAAAACTACCGCGCGGTCTACGAGGAGGGAAAGAACCGGGTTCATCCCTTCATCGTGCCCAAGCTGATGAACAACGCGGCCGCCAGCCACGTGTCGATGGAATGGAACCTCCGGGGGCCCTCCTTCACCGTCGCTACCGCCTGCGCCAGTTCGAACCACGCCATGGGCCAGGCCTTCTGGCTGATCCGAAACGGCGTCGCCAATGTCATGGTCACCGGCGGCTCGGAATCGATGCTCTGCTTCGGCGGCGTGAAGGCCTGGGAAGGCCTGCGCGTGATGTCGAAGGATACCTGCCGCCCGTTCAGCGCCAACCGCTCCGGGATGGTGCAGGGCGAGGGGGCGGGCGTCTTCGTCTTCGAGGAGCTGGAGCACGCCAGGGCACGCGGCGCCGAGATCCTGGCCGAGGTTCTCGGCTTCTCGATGACCGCCGACGCCTCCGACATCGTGATGCCCTCGAAGCATGGCGCCTCGCGGGCGATCCAGGGCGCGCTCCGGGATGCGCGGCTGAACCCCTCGGATGTGGGCTACATCAACGCCCACGGCACCGGGACGGCGGCGAACGACAAGACCGAATGCGCCGCGGTGTCGGACGTGTTCGGCGCCCATGCCGACCGGCTGATGATCTCCTCCACCAAGTCGATGCACGGCCACCTGATCGGCGGCACCGGCGCGGTGGAGCTTCTGGCCTGCATCATGGCGCTCCGCGACGGCGTGATCGCGCCGACCGTCGGCTACGAGGAGCCAGATCCGGAATGCGCGCTCGACGTGGTGCCGAACGAGGCGCGCGAGGCGAAGGTCGACGCGGTGCTGTCGAACGCCTTCGCCTTCGGCGGGCTCAACGCGGTGCTGGCGCTGGGACGGGTCTGAAGACTCAGGGCTTCGCGTGGTCCTGCAGGGCCTGGAAGCCGGCGGTGAAGCCCTTCAGCGACGCGGTCAGGATCACGTTCTGGTCCGGCGCCCGCGCGGGAACGATCCGCAGCTTGGCCACGCTGCCTTTCCGGTAGGCATCGAGATCTTCCTTCGTCAGCCCGATCTGCGACACGCAGCCCTGCGGCGTGCAGAAGCTGAACGGATAGCGCCGCCCCTCCTTCTCGTCGATCACGATTGTGATTTCCTCGGTCAGAAGCGTCTCGAGCGGGGTGGTTACCACGGCGGCGGCGGCGGCCTTCTGCCCCTCGGGCACCGGGAAAACGACGATCTCGGCGACGGCGCCGCCCTTCTGATCGGTCAGGACCTGGTAGAGCTGGCAGGGATCCGGCTCTTCCTCCGCCTTCACGCAGCGCATCTGCCAGTCGCCATGCTCGCCCGCGACATAGGCGTCGCCCGGTTGCGGGGCCTTCGGCGCGGCCTCAGCCTCGGTCGCGGCTGCGGCCGAGGTGTCGGGCGCTTCGGGAGCGGGGGACTGGTCCTGCGCCATCGCCGGCGCGGCAAGCGCTGCAAGGGCGGCGAACGCCAGGGCGGGGAGGTTGGGCTGCATCGAGTACCTCATGGGTCTGGGTCTTGTCCGGCTTGTGCAGGTTGAGCGGGCCTTACCATTGGAGGTGGTGACTGTCAGGCCCGGACCTTCACAATGTCGCGACATCGGCGATCCTTGGCTGTCGGTTGCGCAGCGTATGCGCAAAAGTGGAAAAAGGGCCCCGAAGGACCCCTTTTCGCTAGGCTTTCTCCCTGCCGGACGGGCCGACTTAGTTATTGAGCCGAACGCTAGTCCCTTTGCCCAAAAGCGTCAACCGGGAAATCCCGGCCTCCCGCGGAGCGCGATCCGCGAAAAAAAAGGCCACGCTTAACATTGCGCGGCCAGTCTAACAGGGAGGAAGTTGTCGAGTACGAACCACCGGACCCGACAAGAAGCACTCTGGCACAGAATGGTTACCAAGTTATTGTCGAGGACGAGAAAGTTCGCGGGAAAGGGAGTGACGCGGGTGCAGAACGACAGGATTTTCGTGGGCGGCGGCGGTGAGGGCTATGCGGCGGCGCAGGACCTTCTCCTGAAATACGGCAACCGGCACGGGTTGATCGCCGGGGCGACCGGGACCGGTAAAACCGTGACACTTCAGATTCTTGCGGAGAGTTTCTCATCCCAGGGCGTGCCGGTCTTCCTGGCCGACGTGAAGGGAGATCTGTCGGGAATCGCGAAATCGGGCTCGCCGGACTTCAAGCTTCACGGGGCATTTACCGAGCGGGCGGAAAAAATTGGCTTCCAGGATTACTCCTATAGCGCCTTCCCGGTCACCTTCTGGGATCTGTTCGGCGAGCAGGGCCACCCGATCCGTACCACGGTGGCCGAGATGGGCCCCTTGCTCCTCGCGCGTCTCCTCGAACTCACCGAGGCGCAGGAGGGCGTCCTCAACATCGCCTTCCGCGTGGCCGACGAGGAGGGGATGCCGCTTCTCGATCTCAAGGACCTCCAGGCGCTCCTGGTCTGGTCCGGCGAGAATGCGGGCGACCTCTCGCTCCGCTACGGCAACGTCTCCACCGCCTCGGTCGGCGCCATCCAGCGCGCACTTCTGGTGCTCGAGAACCAGGGCGGCACCCAGTTCTTCGGCGAACCGGCGCTGGAACTCGTCGACATCATGTCCACCGCGCCGGACGGACGCGGCCGGATCAACATCCTCGCCGCCTCGAAGCTGATGGGCGCGCCTAGGCTTTACGCCACCTCGCTCCTGTGGCTCCTCTCCGAGCTCTTCGAGGAACTTCCCGAAGTGGGCGATCCCGAGAAGCCGCGCCTCGTCTTCTTCTTCGACGAGGCGCATCTCCTCTTCGACGACGCCCCCAAGGCGCTCGTCGACAAGGTGGAGCAGGTGGCTCGGCTGATCCGCTCCAAGGGCGTCGGCGTCTATTTCGTCACCCAGAACCCCGACGACATCCCCGAGGACATCCTCGGCCAGCTCGGCAATCGCGTGCAGCACGCACTCCGCGCATTCACCGCCCGCGACCAGAAGGCGCTGCGGCAGGCGGCCGAGACCTACCGCCCCAACCCGCGCTTCGAGATCGAGGACGTGATCCGCGACGTCGGCACCGGCGAGGCGCTCACGTCCTTCCTGGAGGCCAAGGGGGCGCCCGGCGTGGCCGAACGCACCCTGATCCGGCCGCCCTCGTCGCAGCTCGGTCCGATCACCGAGGCCGAACGGCGCGAAGCGATGACCGCCTCGCCGGTGGCGATGAAATACGACACGGCCATCGACCGCGAGAGCGCCTACGAGATCCTGAAGGCCCGCGCCGAAAAGGCGGCGAAGGATGCGGAAGAGGCCGAAAGACGCGAGGCCGAGGCCGCCGCGACGGAAAAGGCGGGCAGGGGCGTCGAATGGTCCGCCGGCTCGGGCCGCCGCTACACGGGCACCCGCAGCTCCACCACACGCAGCCGCCAGAGCGAGGGCTTCGGCGAAGCCGTCGCCAAGGTTGTCATCAAGGAGCTCAAGGGCACCACCGGACGCCGCATCGTGCGCGGCATCCTTGGCGGGTTCTTCAAGGGGCGCTGAGCGCTACTTGATCGCGATGAACGACTTGGTCAGGCCCATCACCCGCTCGTTGCGGATCTCGGCGTCGTGGAAGATCTCCGAGAACATCCGCCGGGTCAGCAGCTGCGAGCTCTGCGCGACCACGAAGGAGCCCAGGTAATCGTCGATCTTGCGGTGGTGGCCGAAGCTGAAATTGCGCAGGAGAAACGCCCGTACCGAAAGCGGCAGCCACTGGAAGCCCAGGAAGAAGAAATGCGGCTCGATCGGGAAGTAGAAGGACGGGGTCTGCACGAAATAGGAATCCGCCGCATTGTGCACCGCCTCGCCGAACCGCACCATGTCCGAGATCATGCCGACATGCTCGATGCAGGAATTCGAGAAGCAGATGTCGTATTTCCCCTGGGGCTCGAACCGGGTCGCGTCGGCCGAGACCGCTTCGAAGATATCGCGGTTCTCGATGCTGACATGCTTCAGGTTGACCACGGTCACCTTGATCCCGTGCTCCCTGAGATAGTCGAGGCCGACGCTCCGCCAGAAGGTCTCGGTTCCACCGAGGTCCAGGATGCGGAGGTTGTCGCCCTTGCCGAACTTTCGCTCGATGTAGCGTCGGAACATCGCGCCGCGCCTTTTGCGCAGGCCAAAGGCGATCCCCGCCTCGTTCTTGTAGTTGTAGACCAGTCTCTTCAGCATTGAGCGACCTCATGCTCGGACCCGTGGGACATTCCCCGAGACACGGCATCATGTCTCGGGGAATTCAATCACCGATTGATTCACATCGCCACGGCTCGCGTCAACATTGATTGTGCGCACGCGGGAGCGGTCGGCCGATTCGTTCCGCACCGGTTAGCGGATTGCCTGCGCCGGTTGTGGCGCGCACCGGCGGCATCGCCGGAAACGCGAAATGGGCGCATTCCCTCCGATGCGCCCGCCCGATCTGTCCGAACCGGTCGGTCCCGCGGCGGGTTCCCGCGCAAAACCATAGGGCGGCATGTCGGATTCACGCCGATCGCTGTTGGGGTTAACTCGCCTTAACCATTCGCTTCCTACAGTTTCGCCGCGCGCAGTTCAGCCACAAGAAGGGCACGGTCCCCACTCAGGGCCGCTGCGCGGCGATGGACAGGCCAGATGCAGAAAAGGAGCACAGGCTAGGGATGAGCACCTACACGAACTATTCGGCCTACGGGAAATCGACCGTCTACGTTTCGAATTCCTCGCAGTTGAACGCGGCGATCAAGTCGCTCGCGGCGAGCGGCGGCGGCACGGTGAAAGTGAATCCGAACGGCGGGCCCTATGACCTCAATGTCAGCGGGGTTGGGTCGTCAAAATCACCGGTCCTCGTGGAGTCCGCGGGTTCCAAGGCACCACTCTTCGAATCCATGACCTTCACCAAATCGAGCTATATCGCCGTCAGCGGCGTGAAGGTCGACACCTCTTCGATGACCAGCCGCAGCCAGTACGAGGACGATCTGCGGATCGAGAACTCCTCGAACATCGAGATTGTCGACTCGTCCTTCAAGGGCAGCGCGAAGGGCTATCTGAGCGAGGGCACCAAGACCGACATCCAGGGCAATGTCGGCGCCAACGTGTTCGACAGCAAGAACATCACGCTAGAGGGCAACACCTTCTCGAACTACATGTATGCCGTGAAGATGGTCGACACCACCGACATCAACTTCATCGGCAACGAGATCACCCAGTGGCAGGGCGACGCCTTCCACGGCGGCGGCATCCAGGACGTGCTGATCGCCGACAACTACATGCACGATCCGCTGGGCTCGACCCAGCGCATGGCGCATACCGATTTCATCCAGATCCGGATGGCCGGCACCGACCTCGACAACCGCAACATCGAGATCGCCAACAACCTCCTCGACACCGAGGGCGGCCCGGCGGCGCAGGGCATCCACATGGGCACCGGCGGCACCGGCGGACGGAACTACGACATCTCCATCCACGACAACACGATCATCACCGCGCTCCCCCGCGGGATCGGCGTGGACGGCGCACAGGGGCTCGATATCTACGACAACACGCTGCTCTGGGACAGGGACGCCTGGATCGAAGCGAGGGCGGGCGCCGAGCAGAGATCCTGGGATCCGCGGATTCTGGTCAGCGGCAGAGATGTCGATCTCGCGGGCAACGTCGCCACCTGGATGCGGGTCAACGGCACCCAGGACAATGGCGGAGGCTATCAGATCACCTACCGGAAACCCTCCGCCGACAATTACGCCGACAAGCACTTCAACGACGATGGCACGATCAAGACCGCGAGCATTCTCTACGGCAAGTTCGGCTCCGCCATGAGTTCGGGCGAGGCTGTCTCCTTCGACACCAGCTCCGGCAGCAACGCCAACGACACCGCCGACGAGGACACCTCCTCCGAACCGGCGACGAGCGGCGGCGGCCACGGCTCCACCTCGTCCAGCACGCCGGATGACCAGGAGCCGGTTGCGTATGGCGGTCATGGCGAAAAGCTGACCTTGGCAGCGGTGGTGAAAGATCCCGCACCCGTCGCCGATGACGGGTCCCAGGACGTGACCCTGGGCAACGTGGTCCCGATCACCCGCTGGATCAAGGACGACCAGGTCGAGGACCCCGAGGAAGACGACGTGGCCGACGGGCATGGCCACGCCGCCTTCGGCTAGGCAGCTCCTGGCCGATCGGCGGCCGGTGCGTCCCCCGCGCCGGCCGCCTTTTCGCGTTTCATTCTATCGCCGGACCAGCCCCAGCGCCCCGCGCAGGGTGCGCATCTGGAACGGCGCGGCAATGGCGATCGCGATGAGCACCGCGCAGGTCCAGAGCGGCGGATAGGGGCTCTGGGATCCTTCGATCACGAAACTGTCGAAGCCAAGCGCGCAAGCCGCGGCCGCCATGGTGAACCCAAGCGCCGGCAGCCAGGGCCGCGGATTGAGGTTCCGCTTCCGGATCAGCCGGATCGCCCCGAACAGGGCCGAACAGAATTCGCCGCAGAACGCGATCCAGGCGAGGGCAGGGGCGCCCAGCCCGCCAATCGCCGCGAGATAGGCCAAAGGCAGGAACAGCGCCCGCGAGACGCCGATGATCAGGGGGGTCGGCGTGTCGTCCCCGGCGAGCGAGATCGTCGCGATGCTGGCCACGATCATCCGCACGCCGAAAGCCGCCGCGATCGGCTGCAGCACCGTCAATGCCGAGGCGTAGTCGTGGCCGTAGACCTTCAACAGCACAAGGGGGCCCAGCACGTAGAAGCCCGCAATCAGGCTCGTCGCGCCGAAACATCCGGCCTCGATGGTCGCGGTCACTATCCGTTCGCGCAGCCCCCGCTCCGCCACCCGCTCCGACAGCTTCGGGAGGAAGACCGAGCGGATCGTGTTGATGAACACGAAAGAGGGCGTCGAGGACAGAAGCCAGGCCACCGAGAACCAGCCCAGGACATCGGTGCCGATCTCGCCACCGATGATCAGCCGGTCGCCCTGGAGGATCGCGAAGAGCAGGAGCCCGTTCAGGAACAGCGGCAGCCCGAACCGCAATCCGCGCCGCGCCACCTCCCAATTCCAGCGATAGCGGAACGGCCGCTCTGCGGTGATATGGGAGGCCAGCACGAAGGACGCCTGGAACCCCAGCAGCGCACACAGGACGATCCGGAAATCGGTGATGAAATGTGTGCCGATCAGCACGATCACGATCCCCGCCAGGGGCGCCGCGATCGTCGCCGAGATCAGCCCGCGAAAGATCATCCGCCGCTGCATCCGGAACATGTCGAAATGCACGAAGCCCTTGGTCAGCGGCGCCAGCGCGAGGATCTGATAGGCCCAGGCGATCTCGCCCAACCCCATGTATCGCGCGAAGGGGCCGGCAAGCAGCACCATCAGCGAGGACGAGATCAACCCGCGAATGAGGAAGATCGAGTGCATCGTCCCGATGAAATCCTCGTCGTCCCCATGCGGGTCGCGGACGATCATCTTCTCGAGGCCGGTATCGGTCGCCGTCTCGACGAAGGCGAAGATCACCGCGAAGGTCGAGGCGATGCCGAATTCCTCGACCCCCAGCGCCCGGGCCACCAGAACGTTCCGTAGAAACGACAGGACCGCGGCCGTGCCATGACTGGCAAACAGGACTGCCCCCTTGCCGAGAACGTTCATCGAGCCGCTCCTGCGGCCCACCTCCGGGTTGGCGCCTTCGGCAGGGATGGCCTGGTGCCGCACGGGCGACTAGCTCCGACCGGTCGAGACATAGGCCTCGAACCCGGCATCTGCCGCGTCCTCGGGATCATAGACGTTCCGCAGATCCGCCATGCGCGGTGTCGCCATCGCCTCGGCAAGCCGGGCGAGATCGAGCGCGCGGAATTCGTTCCACTCGGTCAGGATCACGATCGCGTCCGCGCCTTCGGCCGCCGAATAGGGGTCATCCGCCCAGCTCACGCCCGGCAGGAGTCGCTCGCCCTCGTGGCGACCCTGAGGGTCGACCACCCGCACCTTCGCGCCGCTGCCCACCAGCGCCGGCACGATGGTCAGGCTCGGCGCGTCGCGCATGTCGTCGGTGTTCGGTTTGAAGGTGACGCCCAGGACCGCGATGGTCTTGCCATTGGCCGAGCCGTCGCAAAGATCGAGGATCTTGTCGATCATCCGCCGCTTCACGGCGTCGTTCACCGCGATGACCGTCTCGGTGATCCGCATCGGTGCGCCATGCTCCTGTCCGATCCGGGCCAGCGCGCTCGTGTCCTTGGGAAAGCACGAACCGCCATAGCCGGGGCCTGCATGGAGAAACTTGTTGCCGATCCGGTTGTCGAGGCCGACACCTTTCGCCACTTCCTTGATATTCGCGCCAACCCGTTCGCAGAGCATGGCTATTTCATTCATGAAAGTGATCTTTGTTGCCAGGAAGGCGTTGGCCGCATACTTGATCATCTCCGCCGATTCGAGGTCGGTCGTGACGATCGGAAACTCGCGGAGATAGAGCGGACGGTAGATGTCCGCCATCACCGCGCGCGCCTTCTCGGTCTCCACGCCGACGACCACCCTGTCGGGTTTCATGAAATCGTCGATCGCGTTGCCCTCGCGCAGGAACTCGGGGTTCGAAGCCACGTCGAACTCGGCCGCCGGGTTTGTCTCGCGGATGATCCGCGCCACCTCGGCATTCGTGCCCACCGGGACGGTCGATTTCGTCACCACCACCGTATAGTGTTCGATGGCGGCCGCGATTTCCCGTGCCGCATCAAAGACATAGGTCAGATCGGCGTGGCCGTCGCCGCGCCGCGTGGGCGTGCCTACCGCGATGAAGACCGCATCGGCATCGGCAACAGCGCCCGCAAGTTCGCCGGTGAAGGACAGCCGCCCCGCCTCGACGTTCTTCTTCAGGAGGATGTCGAGCCCGGGCTCGTAGATCGGAATCCTGCCCTGCTCCAGCTGGGCGATCTTGTCGGCATTCTTGTCGACGCAAACAACTTCATGTCCGAAATCTGAAAAGCAAACTCCGGAAACGAGACCCACATATCCGGTCCCGATCATAGCAATCTTCATGGTACCTGGCACCCGAACGCGAAAGATATAACACGCCCTCTGCTAGAGGACGGGACAGCTTTGTCAACGTCGCTCAACCGCGCGGCCCGCGGCGTACGGCGCCTGTATGCTTCTGTAGCGCCCTGGCCACCGAAGCGCCTGCAGGTCGGGCAGAGGGATTCCCAATCGCCCCGTGCGTCGCTATGTCTCGCGCGGTGACACCGGCGGCCGAGGGGCCGGGACGGGAAGCTAGGAGAGCCAGTGCCCGAGGATAGCCCGACCGCGACACGCCCGACCGCCCTCGCCGTGGACCTCGACGGCACGCTCTCGCGCACCGACACGCTGCACGAGGCTCTTCTTGCTGTGGTGGCCTCGGCGCCGGCGGCGCTTGGCGGCATCCTGGCCGCGGGCCGGGCCGGCAAGGCGGCCGTCAAGCGCAGGGTCGCCGAGGTGGCGGTGATCCCGGCCGAGGCCCTGCCGCTCAACGAGGAGGTCCTCGAGCTCGTCCGCATGGCCCGCGCCGAGGGCCGCCCGACGGCGCTCGTCACTGCCGCGGACGAGGCCCAGGCCCGCGCCGTGGCCGAGGCGACGGGGCTCTTCGACGAGGTGATCGCCACCGGCAGCCCGGCCGCCCTCGGTCGCAACCTCGGTGGTGCGGCAAAGGCCGAGGCACTGATCTCGCGGTTCGGGGCAGGGGGCTTCGACTATGTGGGCGACGCGCGGGTGGATCTCCCGGTCTGGAAGGCCGCGCGGCGGGCGATCACCGTCCGCGCCTCCGCCGCGCTCCGCGTTGCCGCCGAAGCCGCCAATCCCGACGCCGTCCATCTCGACCCGCCACTCCCGCCGTACCGCCGCGCCCGGCGCTACCTGCGCGCGCTTCGGCCCTATCAATGGGCCAAGAACATGCTGGTCTTCCTGCCCGCAATCGCCGCGCAGGAGATCTCGGCGCTCCCCGCTGCCCTTGCGGCCTTCATCGCCTTCTGCTTCACCGCCTCGAGTGTCTATGTGGTCAACGACCTCCTCGACCTCGCCGCCGACCGCGCCCATCCCCGCAAGCGCCGCCGTCCCTTCGCCGCCGGCGACATTCCCCTCGCGCATGGCGTCGCCATGGCGGTGTTCCTCGTCTGCGCCGCGATCGCCGTGGCGCTGATCGGCGCTCGGCCGATCTTCCTCATCCCGCTCATCAGCTACTATATCGGCACCTGCGCCTATTCCTTCTGGCTGAAGCGCAAGCTCATCATCGACATCATGGCGCTCGGCGGGCTCTACACCGCGCGCCTCGTGGCCGGTGCGGCCGCCACCGCCATCCCGCTCTCGCCCTGGATGATGGCGTTCTCGATGTTCCTGTTCCTCGCGCTCGCCTGCGTGAAGCGGCAGGCCGAGTTGATGGACGTCGAGGCGCTCGGTGCCGACGGGCTCCCTGGCCGCGCCTACGAGGCCGGTGACCTGCCGGTGATCCGGGGCATCGCGCTCTCCTCCACCCATGCCGCCGTCCTGGTGCTCGCACTCTACATCGCCAGCGATGACGTGGCGGGCACCTATGGCGACCCGACGCTCCTGTGGATCCTCTGCCCGATCCTGCTCTACTGGCTCCTGCGGATGGTGATGGTCACCCATCGCGGCCGGATGACCGACGATCCCATCGTCTTCACCGCCCGCGACGGACGCAGCCGCCTCCTGATCGCCGCTGCCGCCGCCATCGTGGCCTGCGCGACCTATCTCTAGGCGGAGTGTGCCGAAACGTGGCCAGCGTATGTTGGCCCCGCCCGGCTTGCGCTGTCGTCAGCGCCCGAGCGGGCGCAACATCAAAGCGGCACGAAGCGTGGCAGCCCGCCCAGGTTCAGCCGCATGAAGGACTGGATCCGCGCATCGGCATCCGCCTCGGTCTCGCTGGGCGAGATCGGCGTGACGTAGCGCACCAGCGCCCCATCCTTGCGGCCGGTCAGGATCCCGTCGCGGATCACCGAGACCTTGGCGAGGAAATCGTTGGTCAGCCGTGCCCCGCGCTGCTCGAACCAGTAATAGACAAGCTGCCGGTCCACGCCCTTCTGGATCACCGCCCGGTTCACCTCGAAGCTTCCATAGGGCGTGCCCTCCACGGTCACTTCATAGGGCGCGATGGAGAACACTTCCCAGCCGCCCACCGGCAGGCAGACCTCGGGCGAATGGATGCCGCTCCCGTCGCCCTGGTCGTCGTAGAACGCCACGAAGAAATTGACGATCCGCCCGCCGACGGCCTGGTAGGTCGTGTTCACGTAGTCGTCGGCAGCCAGCACCCGCTCGATCTCCGGATCGAGCCGCAGGGTCTGCCCCTGCCACTCGCCGAAATTGCGCGGATAGAGCAGGAACGGCTCGCGCTCCACATGCACCGCCTCCCGCGCTCCCACCGCCGCATAGCCCGCCGAGAGCGCGGCAGTGACCGCCACCGCCGCGGCCATGGCGAGGCTCGGGCGGATCCCGACGATCTGGCCCGCGACCACGCCCAGCCCCTCCGTGTCGAGGTCGATGGCCCGGGAAAGGGGCAGGGGGTTCTTCTGGAGACGCTGCAACGCGATCGCGAGGAGGAACAGAATGCCGACACAGGCAAGGAAGATCACCCAGCCCTCGAAGAAATGCGTGAACCCCTCGGCCTGGTCCTGGCCGTAGTGGTTGACCAAGACGCCTACCACGCCGATCCGGAACGAGTTCATGAACACGGTGAGCGGCGCGGCGGTCAGGAGAAGCACCAGCTTGTGCCAGAGCGGACCCCGATAGAGGATCGCGAAGAGATAGGAGAAGGACAGGATCGGGAACAGGTAGCGCAGCCCCGAACAGGCCTCGGCCACCTGGAGCTTCAACACGCCGAGGTCGATGATGTTGCCGTCGAGAAAGACCGGTACGCCCGCAAGCTGGATGAACCAGACCCCCAGCTCCGACGAGATCCCCTGAAGGAAGATCGACATCTTCCAGTAAAGGAAATTCGGCAGGGGCAGCATGAAAACCAGGTGGAACACCGGCAGCTGATGCCGGATGCCTTTCTGCCAGCCGAACACCGTCAGCACCACGCCCGCGGCCCAAAGGATGAACGCGTAGGTCACGATGTCCGCGATCTGCGCGATGTTGCCGAAGATCGCGACCGCGAGCGCCAGCAGGATCACCGCCACCCCCGGCCAGCGAAGCCGGACCGGCATGTCCGTGGGCGGATCGCGGCGCAGCTCGCGCAGGAACAGGTAGAGCGAGATCATCGGGATCAGCGGCCCGTGGCTGTATTCCGGCGTCGACCAGGCCTCGGCGAGCGAGACGAAGCCGATCCAGAACATCGGCACCGATGCGGCGCAGAGCGCCATGAACAGGAGAAGCCCCGGCACGTTCACCGGGGGCAGGGCCGCAACGCGCAGCTTCGCGGTATCGCCGAAAGACATGAGGGCCGCCAACACACCAGACTTCGCGGCGAAGACTATCCGCTGGCGCGCATCGTTGCCAGTCTGACGTGTGGATTGTTCACGGAACGAGCGTTTTCAGATAGCGCCCATAGGCATTCTTTCCAAACCGCTCGGCCTCCGCCGAGAGCCGCTCCACGCCGATCCAGCCCTGCGCGAAGGCGATCTCCTCGGGGCTGCCGGTCTGCATTCCCTGCCGCTCCTGCAACGTGCGCACGAAATTCCCGGCATCGAGCAGCGAGGCATGGGTGCCGGTGTCGAGCCAGGCATAGCCCCGGCCCATCTTCTCGACCGTCAGCGATCCGTCGGCGAGATACATCTCGAGAAGCGACACGATCTCCAATTCGCCCCGGGCCGAAGGGATGACCTTCGCCGCACGCTCCGGCGCGGTCCCGTCGAGGAAATAGAGACCGGTGACGGCGAAATTCGAGGGCGGCACCGCAGGCTTCTCGATGATCGCCTTCACCCGGTCGCCCTCGTAGGACACCACGCCGTAACGCTCCGGATCGGCCACCCGGTAGCCGAACACTGTGCCGCCCGCGCCCTGCGCATCAGCCCGTGCCAGGATCTCGGGCAACCCGTGGCCGAAGAAGATGTTGTCGCCCAGGACCATCGCCGAAGGCGCCCCGGCGAGGAAATCCCGTGCCAGCAGATACGCCTGCGCCAGCCCGTCGGGCGAGGGCTGGGTGATCCAGGTGAGGCTCAGCCCCCACTGGCTGCCGTCGCCCATCAGCCGCTGGAACTGCGCCTGGTCTTCGGGCGTAGTAATCACCGCAATCTCGCGGATGCCGGTGAGCATCAGGACCGACAAGGGGTAGTAGATCATCGGCTTGTCGTAGATCGGCAGGAGCTGCTTCGAGACCCCCATGGTGATCGGGTAAAGCCGGGTGCCGGAGCCGCCGGCAAGGATAATGCCCTTGCGCTTCGTCATGAGGGGATCGCTTTCAATTCGTGCAGTACATCGAGAAGGCCGGCCCGCCAGTCGGGCCGGGGAATGCCGAACGCGGCCTCGGTCGCGCTGCAATCGAGCCGGGAATTCAAGGGCCGTGGCGCCGGAGTGGGGTAGTCGCGCTTCGGAATCCCGGTCACCGCCACGGTGCGGCCGGCCTCGGCAAAGATCGCCCGCGCGAAATCGGCCCAGGTCGCGTCCGGTGTGCCCGAGAAGTGATAGATGCCGCTCTTGCCCGGATCCGCCGCCAACGCCTCTGCGATCCGCAGACACGCCGCCGCAATGGCCCGCGCCGGGGTCGGGCCGCCTGTCTGGTCGTCGACCACCGTCAGCGCATCGCGGGTCTCCGACAGTGCCAGCATCGTCTTCACGAAATTCTTCCCATGCGCGGAGAACACCCAGGAGGTGCGCAGGATCGCATGAGTGCCGCCGGCCGCACGGATCGCCGCCTCACCGGCCAGCTTCGATGCGCCATAGGCCCCGAGCGGCCCGGTCGCATCGCCCGGCCGCCATGGGGCCGAGCCCGACCCGTCGAACACGTAATCCGTCGAGATATGAACGAACGGAATGCCCAGCACCGCGGCCGCTTCCGCCATGGCCCCCGGCGCCTCGGCATTCACCCGAAACGCCGCCGCCATGTGCTCCTCGGCGGCATCCACCGCCGTCCAGGCCGCCGCGTTGATCACCGCGTCCGGCGCCTGCGCCCGGATCGCTGCCGCACAGGCCGCCGGATCCTCCAGATTTGCCTCGGCGCGGCCCAGGAACACCGCCGCCGGTGCCAGCGCGCGCAGTTCCGTGGCCACCTGGCCCGTGCTGCCGAACACGAGAACCCTCATGCGCGCCGCCGGATCAGCAGAAAACCCGCCCAGGCCCAGACCGCCAGTTCCAGAAGAAACGTCCAGTGAAACAGGAAATTCAGCACCCAGTGCCCATACCGCGCCGGTACCACCGCGAGGGTGAAAAGCCTGTCGTCAACCGGCCAAAGCCAGGCCACCCCGCCGGCCACCGTGTCAAGCGCCAGATGCAGGAACACCACCGCCACGAACAACGCCGCCTGCCGCCCATACCCCGCCCGTGCCGCCAGGGGCACCGCCACCACGCCCAGCGCCAGCCAGAAAGCCGGAAGATGCACCCAGTAGTGGTGATGGTGAAAGCCGCGCCCGTCCACGAGATAGAAGAACAAGAGGTCCAGATCCGGAAACACCGCCGCCACCAGCGCCACGGGCAGCGCGTGGGGCAACCCGCGCGGCAGCCCCCGCGCCACCACATAGCCCGAGGGCAGATGCGCGGTGATCACGACCCCGTCCCCAGCCGCGCGCCCACGCCCTCGCGGTCAAGAAGAGCCCGCCACCAGGCCTCGTTGTCGAGGAACCAGTCCACCGTCCGCGTCAGCCCCTCGGTCAGCGTCACCGAGGGGCGCCATCCGAGCTCGGCCCGGAACCGCGCCGGGTCGATGGCATAGCGCAGATCGTGCCCGGGCCGGTCCTCGACGAAGGCGATCAGCCGGTCATGGGGCGCCCCCTCTGGCCGCCGGTCGTCGAGCACCGCGCAGATCATCCGCACCAGGTCGATATTCCGCGCCTCGTTTTCGCCGCCGATATTGTAGCTCCGCCCCGGCGCGCCCTCGCGCAGCACCAGGAGCAGCGCATCGGCATGGTCCTCGACGAACAGCCAGTCGCGCACGTTCTCGCCGGTCCCGTAGACCGGGATCTCCTCGCCCGCGAGCGCCTTCAGGATCACCACCGGGATCAGCTTCTCGGGGAAGTGGAACGGCCCGTAATTGTTCGAGCAGTTCGTGACGATCACCGGCAGCCCGTAGGTCTCGCCCCAGGCGCGTACCAGATGGTCCGACGCGGCCTTCGAGGCGGAATAGGGGCTCCGCGGGTCGTAGGGCGTGTCCTCGGTGAACTTCCCCTCGGGGCCGAGACTGCCATAGACCTCGTCGGTCGAGATATGGTGGAACCGGAACGCCTCGGGGCGTCCGGCGGCCTCCCAATAGCCGCGCGCGGCCTGCAACAGCGTGTAGGTTCCGGTCACGTTGGTGTCGATGAAGGCCCCGGGCCCGTCGATCGACCGGTCCACATGGCTCTCGGCGGCGAGATGCATCACCGCATCCGGCCGGTGCCGCTCGAAGATCGCCTTGAGCCGTTCGCCGTCGCGGATATCGGCCTTCTCGAACACATAGCCCGGTGCTGCCGCGACCGAGGCCACGTTGTCGAGGCAGGCCGCATAGGTCAGCGCATCGACATTGACCACCTGATGCCCGCGCGCGATCGCCTGGCGCACCACTGCCGAGCCGATGAACCCGGCGCCACCCGTGACGAGGATCTTCACCGCATCCGCTCCTTCATGTCCTTGCTCCGCCATCCGGCCCGAACGGCGTTTCCCAACCGGCGAACTCCCGCGCGCCCGCGTCCTTCGCCGACAGCACCGGCGCGCCATCGAGCGGCCAGTCGATGCCCAGGGCCGCGCTGTCCCAACGCACCGCGCCATCGGCCTCGGGCGCGTAGAAATCGGTGCATTTGTACTGCACTTCGGCATCGTCGGTCAGGGTGACGAAGCCGTGCAGGAATCCCACCGGAATGAAGAACTGCACGCCGTTTGCCGCCGAAAGTTCCGCCCCGTACCACTGGCCGTAGGTTGGGCTCCCCGCGCGCACGTCCACTGCCACGTCCCAGACCGCGCCCGCCGTGCAGCGCACGAGCTTCGCCTGCCCGTGCGGCGGCGCCTGGTAATGCAACCCCCTGAGCGTGCCCTTCGGCTTCGAATAGGAATGGTTGTCCTGGACGAAGTCCGCCGCGATCCCCGCCGCTTCCAGCGCGCGCGCGTTCCAGACCTCCGAGAACCAGCCCCGGTCGTCTCCGAACCGCTTCGGCGTCAGAAGGACGGCGCCTTGGAGCGGTGTGTCGACACGGTTCATCCGATCTCTCCGTCAGGCTCCGTCATCGCGGCCCTTTTTGGCGAGCCCCCGGTGGCGAGGCAAGGGCAAGTATGGCGAACGCGACCAACGGGGGGCGGGCAGGGCGGATTGACGACAAAGCGGCAAAAATCCATCGCGCGACCGGATTGCCTGTGGAATCCGGCGGGGTGCGGGGCATAGAAGTGTCGCGTCCTTTCTGGGAGGTTTCGCGTGGTCAAGGTCCTCGTCACCGGTACCGCAGGCTTCATCGGCTCGCATCTCGCGCGGCGGCTCCTCGACGAGGGCCACGAGGTCGTCGGCATCGACGCGATGACGCCCTGCGCCGATCCCGGTCTGAAGCCGGCGCGGCTCGACTTCATTCTGGGCAGGCCCGGCTACACCCATTGCGAAAGCCGGATCGAGGAGCCGGGCGTCCTGGCGGGCCTCGTGGCGGCGGAAAGGCCCGAGATCGTCGTCCATCTCGCCGCCGAGGCGGGTGTGCGCCCCTCCATCGAGAACCCGCGCCTCTACCTCCAGTCCAACGTCATCGGCACCTTCGAACTCCTCGAGGCGATCCGCGCCCATCCGCCGCGGCACACGCTCATCGCCTCGACCTCCTCGGCCTATGGCGCCAATACCGAAATGCCCTTCGCCGAGACGATGAAGGCCGACTGGCCCGTCTCCCCGTACGCCGCCACCAAGAAGGCCACCGAAACGCTCGCGCACTCGCACAGCCATATCTACGGCCTGCCGATCACCATGTTCCGTTTCTTCACGGTCTACGGCGCCTGGGGCCGGCCCGACATGGCCTATTTCCTGTTCACCGACGCGATCCTGAACGGCCGCCCGATCAAGGTGTTCAACCACGGCCGGATGCGCCGCGATTTCGTGTTCATCGACGATCTGGTGGAATCCATCATCAGGCTCTTCGAGGCGGTCCCCGAAGCGCCGGAAGACGGCATGGTGCCCGAGGGCGACTCGCTCTCGCCGGTCGCGCCGTTCCGCGTGGTCAATATCGGCAAATCCGCGCCCGACACGCTGATGGAGTTCATCTCGGCCATCGAAAAGGCGACCGGACGCGAGGCCGAAAAGACCTATCTGGAAATGCAGCCGGGCGACGTGGTGGCCACCTGGGCCGATGCCTCGCTCCTGAAGAACCTCACCGGCTATCTGCCCGATACGCCGCTCGAAATGGGGATCCCGAGCTTCGTCGACTGGTACCGGAGCTACTACCGCAAGAACTCGGCCTGACCGTCACCCCGAGATGTAGACGCCGTCGCGCGGCCGGTAGAAGATCTTCTGATTGTGCAGCCGCCCCAGAAGATCATGGGCCGCCCGCATGTCGATGCTGCGGTCGTCCTCGCGCGCGACGGCCAGGCGTAGCGCCGCCTCGATCAGTTCCAGATCGTTGCGGTCGAGGTCGAAAGTCTTGTTGTACTTTGCCATGGCCCCCTCCGGGTCGCAGGTGTTCGAGCAACAGAATTAGGCGCAATCGGGCCGCTCGGCAAGAAAATTACTCAATGATCTCAGCGTGTTCCGTGGTATACTGGTATGCCTCGGTGTGCCGGATCGCCCAAACCGCGACCGCGGCAGGGATTTTCGTCGCAAAGGACAGGGGGCTTTCGCGGAACAGCCGGCGCCCGTTCTTTCGACGGAAGCCCGCGCCAGCCGGCTTATCCACAGAAACATCGCGGAATTGGGGTGACCCTTGCTTGATGTTCGCGTAATGTTCCATTAACGCCATTGAGTCTCGCGGTAGGGCCGCTATCTCTCTGGTCGGTTCCGGACGAGGACGAGAATGCCCGAGCTCAAGAAGATCGAGGTGCGCGGCGCGCGCGAGCACAATCTCAAGAATATCGACGTGGACATTCCGCGCGACGAGCTGGTCGTGATCACCGGCCTTTCCGGCTCCGGGAAATCCTCGCTCGCCTTCGACACGATCTATGCCGAGGGGCAGCGCCGCTACGTCGAAAGCCTCTCCGCCTATGCGCGGCAATTCCTCGACATGATGGAAAAGCCGGACGTGGACCACATCTCTGGCCTCTCGCCGGCGATCTCCATCGAACAGAAAACCACGTCGAAGAACCCGCGCTCCACCGTCGGCACCGTCACCGAGATCTACGACTACCTCCGCCTGCTCTTCGCCCGCGCCGGCACGCCCTATTCGCCCGCCACCGGGCTGCCCATCGAGGCGCAGCAGGTGCAGGACATGGTCGACCGCGTGATGGCGCTGGAGGAGGGCACCCGCGGCTATCTGCTCGCCCCCATCGTCCGCGACCGCAAGGGCGAGTACCGCAAGGAAATCCTCGAGCTCCGCAAGCAGGGCTTCCAGCGCGTGAAGGTCGACGGCGAATTCTACGAACTCGAAAGCCCGCCGACGCTCGACAAGAAATTCCGCCACGATATCGACGTTGTGGTCGACCGGATCGTGGTGCGCGAAGGCCTGGAAACCCGGCTGGCGGATTCGTTCCGCACCGCGCTCGACCTCGCTTCCGGCATCGCCATCCTCGAAACCGCGCCGAAGGAAGGG
Source organism: Paracoccaceae bacterium (assembly GCA_050299695.1). Lineage (GTDB taxonomy): Bacteria > Pseudomonadota > Alphaproteobacteria > Rhodobacterales > Rhodobacteraceae > Ovoidimarina. Next base: position 13,576 of record JBNKWI010000025.1, on the reverse strand, counting down.
GAGCCGGAGCGCATCACCTTCTCCGAGAACTTCGCCTGCCCGGTCTCCGGCTTCACCATCCCCGAGATCGAACCGCGGCTCTTCTCCTTCAATGCCCCGTTCGGCGCCTGCCCGGACTGCGACGGGCTCGGCGTGGAGCTGTTCTTCGACGAGCGTCTCGTGGTCCCCGACCAGAACCTGAAGATCTACGACGGCGCGCTGGCCCCCTGGCGGAAGGGCAAGTCGCCCTACTTCCTCCAGACCATCGAGGCCATCGCCCGGCACTACGAATTCGACAAGAACACCAAGTGGAAGGACCTCCCGGCCCACGTACAGCAGGTCTTCCTCCACGGGTCGGGCGAAGAGGAGATCCAGTTCCGCTACGACGAGGGCGGCCGGGTCTACCAGGTTTCGCGCCCCTTCGAAGGCGTGATCCCGAACATGGAGCGGCGCTACCGCGAGACCGATTCCAACTGGATCCGCGAGGAGTTCGAGCGGTTCCAGAACAACCGCCCTTGCCATACCTGCGAGGGCTTCCGGCTGCGGCCCGAGGCGCTGGCGGTGAAGATCGCCGGCCTCCATGTCGGCGAGGTTGTGCGGATGTCGATCCGCGAGGCGGCGGACTGGATGGCGGGGGTGCCGGAGCACCTGACCAACCAGAAGAACGAAATCGCACGCGCCATCCTCAAGGAAATCCGCGAACGCCTTGGTTTCCTGAACAATGTCGGCCTCGAATACCTCACTCTCAGCCGCAATGCCGGCACGCTCTCGGGCGGCGAAAGCCAGCGGATCCGCCTGGCCTCACAGATCGGCTCCGGTCTGACCGGCGTGCTCTACGTGCTCGACGAACCCTCGATCGGCCTGCACCAGCGCGACAACGGCCGTCTCCTCCAGACGCTCAAGAACCTGCGCGACCAGGGCAATACGGTGATCGTCGTCGAACATGACGAAGAGGCGATCCGCGAGGCCGACTACGTGTTCGACATCGGCCCCGGCGCCGGCGTCCATGGCGGGCAGATTGTCGCGAAAGGCACGCCGGCCGAAATCGCCGCCGATCCCGCCTCGATCACGGGCCAGTATCTCACCGGCACCCGCGAGATCGCGGTGCCGGCCGAACGCCGCAAGGGCAACAAGAAAAAAGTCACCGTCGTCAATGCGGTGGGGAACAACCTTAAATCGGTCACGGCGGAATTTCCGCTGGCAAAATTCGTCTGCGTGACCGGTGTGTCCGGCGGCGGCAAGTCGACCCTGACCATCGAGACCCTGTTCAAGACCGCCTCGATGCGGCTGAACGGCGCGCGGCAGACCCCAGCGCCCTGCGAGACGATCAAGGGGCTCGAGCATCTCGACAAGGTGATCGACATCGACCAGCGCCCCATCGGGCGCACGCCGCGTTCAAACCCTGCGACCTACACCGGGGCCTTCACGCCGATCCGCGACTGGTTCGCCGGTCTGCCCGAAGCCAAGGCGCGCGGCTACAAGCCCGGGCGGTTTTCGTTCAACGTCAAGGGCGGGCGCTGCGAGGCCTGCCAGGGCGACGGAGTCATCAAGATCGAGATGCACTTCCTGCCGGACGTCTACGTCACCTGCGAGACCTGCAAGGGCGCGCGCTACAACCGCGAGACGCTGGAGATCAGGTTCAAGGGCAAGAGCATCGCCGACGTGCTCGACATGACCGTCGAGGACGCGCAGGAGTTCTTCAAGGCGGTCCCCTCGATCCGCGAGAAGATGGACGCGCTGATGCGGGTGGGGCTCGGCTATATCAAGGTCGGCCAGCAGGCCACCACGCTCTCGGGCGGCGAGGCGCAACGGGTAAAGCTCTCCAAGGAGCTCTCGAAACGCTCCACCGGGCGCACGCTCTACATCCTCGACGAACCCACCACGGGGCTGCATTTCGAGGATGTCAGGAAGCTCCTCGAGGTGCTGCACGAACTGGTGGACCAGGGCAATTCGGTCGTGGTGATCGAGCACAATCTCGACGTCATCAAGACCGCCGACTGGCTCATAGATATCGGCCCCGAGGGCGGCGATGGCGGCGGCGAGATCGTAGCCACGGGCACGCCGGAGGATGTGGCGGGCGTCGAGCGGAGCCACACAGGGCATTTCCTCAAGGCGATGCTGGCGCCGCGCAAGGTCGCGGCGGAATAGGCGGACCGGGGCGGCAGAGCCCCGGTCAGGTCAGGCCCGGCGGCGCGGCCGGCCGAATTCGTCGACGCCCCAGTCGAGATGCTGGAGAAGGCGCTTGCGGCGGTTCTCGCGGATCGCACGGGCAGTCATCTTGGCGACGCGGTGGCCGATGATGCCGAATGCAGTGATTCCGGCGCCGAGAATCGCGATATCGTACATTCCGATTTTCTCCAGTTGCGACGCCGCCCAGGTAACCCGGCGTCCTTCGTAGGCCTATGTCCGCTCTGGGGCAGAAATATGGCGGATTCGCCGCCTCCGGCCAGTTTTTGGCGCAAAGCCACACTTAATATTTCGTCAACAGAAACGGCCGCGGCGTCCGGCCGCGACCGTTCACCGAATTGCGGCGAAATTGCGTCAGTCGCCGGCGATGATCTGGGCCAGCTGGAAGATCGCCAGCACGCGCCGCGTGGTCCTGTCGACCCGGTAGACGATGCGTCCGTCGCGGTAGTAGCCCTCGTTGCCCCCGATGGGGGGCAGATCGAACCGGTCGTAATCGTCCACCCGGCGATATTCGTCATAGTCGAACCGGTCGCCGACACGGTGCTTGGCCTGGCCCGGCGGCACGCAGGGGACGGATTTCTTGGCCAGCCCCGGCGGGCAGAAGCCATGCCCGTTTCCGCGGTCTCCCGGCCCCTTCGCCAGCCCCGGGGCCGCGAGGGCGGCGGTGAGGGCGAGCGCGAGGCCGGTGGCGAATGCAGTACGTTTCATGGGGGGTCTCCTTTGCGCCCGACATGGGCCTTTCCGGCCTGCTAGGCGATATCAAGGTGTAAACGTGCCGCCGACAGGGCCGGTTCCAACCAGGGATCTACGGCGCCAGACGCCGCGCCTTCTGGGTCACGTCGTCGATGACCTCGAAGTTCCGCGGCATGATCTTGTAGACATGCCGGCCCGAGCGCACGTACCAGAAGCTCCCGTCGGATGGCGGCAGCCCGTGATAGCGGACGTTCAGCAAGACCTCGAAACTGCCCTCTGGCAGGGTGTCGCCCACCGCGTAGGGCGCGCTGTAGGTTTTCTTCGGAATCTCTACGCATTTCGCGGTCTTGATGCGGCAGCCCGCCTCCGCACTCGCCGCCGTCGCGAGGATCATTCCCAGGGCCAGGATCGTTCTGCTCATAGTGCCGTGCCTCTGCTCGGTCTCTTTGACCGGAGCATAGCGGCGCCGGAATCGCCTTGGCAACGCAGGCATATCCGGTCGGCCCTCGGGTGATGCAGCCGCGCAAGCCCGCGCTCAGGCGTCGAGCTCCACCCAGACCGGCACATGGTCCGAGGGCTTCTCGCGGCCTCGCACGTCGCGGTCGATCCCGCAATCCACCATCAGGTCGGCGCATTGTGGGGTCATCAGCACGTGGTCGATCCGGATCCCGTCGTTCCGGTCCCAGGCGCCGCGCTGGAAATCCCAGAAGCTGTAATGCCCCGGCGCCCGCGTCCGGGCGCGAAACGCCTCGGTATAGCCCAGGTTCAAGATCCTCCGGAACGCGGCCCGCGTCTCCGGCAGGGCCAGCGCGTCCTCGCGCCAGGCCTCGGGGCGGGCGGCATCCTCGTCCTGCGGGATCACGTTGTAGTCGCCCGCCATCAGCGCCGGCTCCTCGGTTGCCAGAAGCTCGGCCGCGCGGGCCCGCATCCGCGCCATCCAGGCCAGCTTGTACTCGTATTTCGGCCCCGGCACCGGGTTGCCGTTGGGCAGATAGAGCCCGCAGATCCGTACCGCCCGGCGCCCCACCACCGTCGCCTCGATCCAGCGCGCCTGCTCGTCGCTCTCGTCGCCCGGAAGCCCACGCGTGACGTCCTCGAGCGGCAGCTTCGACAGGATCGCGACGCCGTTGAACCCCTTCTGGCCATGGGTCGCGACATTGTAGCCCCGGTCCTCGAACGGTTCCGCCGGGAATCCCTCGTCGACCGACTTGATCTCCTGCAAGACCGCCACGTCGGGCTGCGCCTCGTCCAGCCAGTCCGACAGCGCGCCGATCCGGGCCTTGATTCCGTTGATGTTGAATGTCGCGATCCTCATGGACGCAACCTCGCCGGATGCCGTGGGATTGGCAAGGCGACGAGGCCGGAAAACTCCGCTAGTCCGGGAACTGCACGACGCTGGTATTGGCGCCGCAGAGCAGGACGCCCAACCGCTCGTCCGGCCGCGGCCGGTAGGCGCCCGAGAGAAGCGCCGCCAGCGCCACCGCGCCGCCCGGCTCCACGACGAGGCGAAGATGGGTCCAGAGCCAGCGCCAGGCGTCGTGGATCGCCGCTTCGGACACAGTGAGCGCGGCGTCGATATGGGACTGCGCGATGGGGAACATCAGCGCGCCGATCTGCACCGGGGCGAGGCTGTCGGCGGCGATCCCGCCCGCGGGCGACGGCACCGGGCGGCCGTCGGCGAGCGCGTCGCGCAGCGTCGGCGCCAACTCGGGCTCGACCGAAACGATCCGGGCGCGGTCCTCGACATAGGCCGCGATGCCGCCGATCAGCCCGCCGCCGCCGGTGGCGACAAGCAGGGTGTCCAGATCGGCCTGCTCCAGAAACTCAAGCGCCACAGTGCCTTGACCCGCCAGCGTGCCCGGCGCGTCATAGGCGTGGACGATCAGCGCGCCGGTTTCGGCGGCGAAGGTGCGGGTGGTGTCCATCAGCGCCTCGAAGCCGCCGGGGACGGGGATCACCTCGGCGCCGTAGCTGCGGATTCGCTCGATCTTTGCGGGTGGCGAGTAGTCGAAGACGAAGATCGTGCAGGGCACGCCAGCCTTCTGCGCCGCGAAGGCCAAGGCCGCGCCATGGTTCCCGCCCGAGGCCGCGGTCACGCCCGCCGCCGGAATATCCAGCGTTTTCAGGTTGTTCATCGCGCCGCGCGCCTTGAAGCTGCCGGAATACTGGAGCTGTTCGAGCTTGAACGCCACGGGCGGGAGCGCCGGGTCGAGGCCAAGATCGGCGGCGGGGATCTCGATCACGGGGGTGCGGCGGACATGCGGGCGGATCACGCCATAGGCGCGCTCGACATCGGCGCGGGTCACGGAAAACTCAGGCATTTCCGTGGGTTACATGCTGAACGAGGTGCCGCAGCCGCAGGACGAGGTGGCGTTGGGGTTCTCGATGGTGAAGCGGGCGCCGATCAGCTCGTCGGAGAAGTCGATCACCGCGTTCGACAGGAAGGGCAGGGAGACCGGGTCGACCACCACGCGCTGGCCCTCGCCCTCGAGCACCAGATCGTCCTCGGCCGGGTCGTCGAGGGTGATATCGTATTGAAATCCCGAACATCCCCCGCCCTCGACCGCCACGCGAAGCGCCTTGGGCGGCGCAGCTTCGGCGTTGATTTCGGCCAGCCGCGCGAAGGCGCGGGGGGTGACTTTCGGAGGGAGGTTGAGGTCCATGGGCCTGTCTCGGATTGCTGCCTCTCAAGATAGGCGGGGGCAGGGCGCGCCGCAAGGCGGAGCCCGAAACCGGGGCGCACAACCCGTACACAACCTGTACACAGCCCGTACACCGGCGGAGCACCGGCACGCCTGTCCGGCGCCCTCGCCTGACACGCGCTCTCCTCCTCGGTCCCCCTCCCGGGGGGAGGGGGAGGCGGTCCCGTCACGGCCAGCGCCTCCCCTCTCCCGCCGGGAGAGGGGATGGGGGAGAGGGGTCAGTCCTCCGCCGCGCGGGCCAGCGCGGGGACGAGGTCGCCATAGCCGGTGAAGCGGCGTTCGAAGGCCAGGCCGAGCCTCTCGGCGCAGGCGCGGGCCTTTTCGGTGAGCGCCGGGTCGTCGGTCTGGGCCTGGTAGACGAGCTTCTCGTAATGGCCGAAATAGGCGTCGCGCAGCTCGGGATGCCGGTCGAGGCCGAGAGGCCGGGTCACGAAGGCGTCGAACTGCCGGACCAGGAAATCGGTCAGGTAGAAGGCGGTGAACTCGGTCTCCGCGCGGTCCGCGAAGACCGCGTTGCCCTCGAAGAACGAATAGCAATGCGGCCCCTCGACCATGGCGATGCCAAGTTCGTCGCACAGGGCCTGAAGCCGCCCGCCGGTGCCGCAATCGGCATAGACGAGAAAGATACCGTCATAGGTGTCGCGGTGCTTCTCCACCGCCGCCCGGACCGCCGGGGGGATCTTGTCGGGCGCGTTGTGCAGGATCGCCGGCAGGCAGGCGAGGTCGAGATGGTCCCAGCCGTTCGCCGCGATCACATCGAGGATCTCGCGCGCCAGCGCCCCGCAGGCCAGAAGCAGGGTTCGACCGTTGCGCGCCGGTGCAAGACCGTCGCGGGTCAGGATTTCGAGATCGGGCGGCGTATCGGCGGATTGTGTCATGGGATGAACATCGCGTGCGGCGGCTGAAACATCGGTTGCGGCGCGGCCGCGGTCAACCTCATCTGGTGACGCGACAGTCCAAGAGAGGAGCGCCCGCCCATGTCCACCCTTCCGCCCCTGAACGCCCGCACGCTGGGCATGATGGCCGTCACCGGCATGATCGCCACCATGGCCTTCGATCTCTGGGGCCAGATCATCAGCCCCGGCATCGGCTGGGCCAACCTCTCGCCGCACGGGTTGGCGAAGAGCCTTCTCGGCACGTTCGGCCTGCCCAACGGCGATTTCGCGGGCTATTTCGTGCATTTCTACCTGGTCGGCCTGATCGGCTACCCGGTGGGCTGGCTCTACATCTTCCGGCCGGTCTGGCGCGCGATCTTCGGCGAACGGTTCGGCTGGTTCGTGCCCTCGGCGGTCTACGGCTTCGGCCTCTGGATCTTCGCGATCGGCGGGATCACCGCGATCGCCGGGCTGCCGTTCTTCCTGGGCTTCACCGGCATCACCTGGGTCGCGCTGATCGGACATGTGCTCTACGGCATCGTGCTCGTGGCGGCGATGAAGCTCTTCCGCGGCTGAGGCCCGGCGGGCAGGGGCGGCGTCTTCGGCCGCCCCTTCCGTTCAGTTCGCGGCGAGCTGGTTGTGCTTGCGCGCGACGTAGGTCTTCGCCGTCTCCACCGCGACGGCGGCGTCGCGGCAATAGGCGTCGGCGCCGATGGCGCGGCCGAACTCCTCGTTCAGCGGCGCGCCGCCGACGAGCACGATGTAGTCGTCGCGGATGCCCTGCTCGATCATCGTGTCGATCACCACCTTCATGTAGGGCATGGTGGTGGTGAGGAGCGCGGACATGCCGAGGATGTCGGGCTTCTCGGTCTCCAGCGCCTCGAGATATTTCTCGACCGCGTTGTTGATGCCGAGATCGACCACCTCGAAGCCGGCGCCTTCCATCATCATCGAGACGAGGTTCTTGCCGATGTCGTGGATGTCGCCCTTGACGGTGCCGATCACCATCTTGCCGACGCGCGGCGCGCCGGTCTCGATCAGGAGCGGCTTCAGGATCGCCATGCCGCCCTTCATGGCGTTGGCGGCGAGGAGCACCTCGGGGACGAAGAGGATGCCGTCGCGGAAGTCGTCGCCGACGACCTTCATCCCGCCCACCAGAGCCTTGGTCAGGATGTCGTAGGGCTGCCACTTGCGTTCGAGGAGGATGTTCACACCTTCCTCGATCTCTTCCTTGAGGCCGTCATAGAGGTCGTCGAACATCTGCTGGACGAGTTCTTCGTCGTCGAGTTCGGAGAGGATGATTTCGTCGTCGTCTTCGGCCATGGCACACTCCCTCGCGGCCCGGAGGGCACCGCATCGTAGCTCCTCATCGCCGCCTTTTCGGGTTTACACTCATCGAATTGCGACGCGCGGTCCATCACAACCGACCATCCGTGGTACGGGCGTGCCGGCAAGTGTTGCATCCGCCCCCGGATTTGGCGGCGCTTGCGCATGTGTTCATGGTATGTTCTTGTTCGGGGATGATGGAGGAGTCGGAGATCGTGCCCGGCGAAGGGCGCAGGGGGCGGGCGGCGGCGACGAACCGCGCAGGCCGGTTCGAGCCCTATGCCCGGGTGGCCGTGGATGATGGCTGGCCGTCCGACGCGCCGGAGCCGCTCCGGACCGAGGTGGCGGTGGAGCGGCCGCGGCGCGCGATCACGCGGAACACCTCGCCGGACGTGGGGTTCGACCGGTCGGTAAACCCGTACCGGGGCTGCGAGCACGGCTGCATCTACTGCTTCGCGCGGCCGAGCCATGCCTATCTGGGCTTGTCGCCCGGCCTCGATTTCGAGACCCGGCTGATCGCCCGGCCTTCGGCGCCGGAGGTGCTGGCGGCGGAGCTCGCGCGCAAGGCCTACCGGCCGGCGGTGATCGCGATCGGGACGAATACCGACCCGTATCAGCCCATCGAGGGCCGGATGGGGATCATGCGGCGGGTGCTCGAGGTCCTGCAGGCGCACCGGCATCCGGTGGCGGTGGTGACCAAGGGGACGCTGATCGAGCGCGACGCGGATATCCTGGGCGAGATGGGGCGAATGGGGCTCGCGCGGGTCGGGATCTCGGTGACGACGCTCGATCCGAAGGTCGCCCGTGCGATGGAGCCGCGGGTGCCGCATCCGGAACGGCGGCTCGCGGTGATCCGGCGGCTGATGGAGGCGGGCTGTCCGGTGCGGGTGATGGTGGCGCCGGTGGTGCCGGCGCTGACCGATCACGAGCTCGAGGCGATTCTCGCCCGCGCCGCCGAGGCGGGCGCGAAGGCGGCGAGCTGGATCATGCTGCGGCTGCCGCGCGAGGTGGCGCCCCTGTTCCGCGACTGGCTCGAGGAGCGCTTTCCGGACCGGGCGGCGCATGTGATGGGGCGGGTGCGGGAACTGCATGGCGGGCGCGACTACGACCCCGACTGGGGCGCGCGGATGACCGGGCGGGGGCTCTTCGCCGAGATCACCGCGCAGCGGTTCCAGATCGCGACGAAACGGCTCGGCCTCCTGCCGGACCTGCCGCCCCTCAGGACCGACCTGTTCCGGGTGCCATCGCGTGCCGGGGACCAGTTGAACCTGTTCGAATGACGTTCACGAAGGAAGGAGATCGACATGGCCGAAAAGCATTATTCGGGAAGCTGCCAATGTGGCGCGGTCCGGTTCGAGGTCGATATCGACCTCGACGGCGCCGTGACCTGCAATTGCTCGCGCTGTCAGAGGCTGGGGTCGGTCCTGGCCTTCGCGCCGCGCGAGAAATTCGCGCTGAAACAGGGCGAAGACGCGACCCAGGTCTACCTGTTCAACACGAAGACCATCGAGCACCGGTTCTGCCGGACCTGCGGGATCGAAAGCTTTGCCTACGGCGCGATGCCGGACGGTACCAGGATCGCGGCGGTGAACGCGAATTGCCTCGACGGGGTCGATCCGCGGGCGTTGACGCCCAAACACGTGGACGGCGCGAGCCGCTGACGCCGAGCGGTCAGCCCCGGCGGCGGCCCCGGCGTTCGCGCTGCGGCGCGGGGGTGTCGCCGGTCCCGTCCGAGGCCGAGGAAAAGCCGCCCAGCGCGGCGGTGATCGCGTCGAGCGTCGGGCGGGGGCCCACGGGCCGGGTTTCGAGCGCCGCGCGCATCTGAACCAGGTGCGCGGGCGTGGTGCCGCAGCAGCCGCCGATGATCTTCGCGCCGCAATCGCGGGCGAGGACGGCGTAATCGGCCATCAGTTCGGGCGTGCCGTCGTAATGGATATGCCCGTCGACATATTTCGGGATCCCGGCATTGCCCTTGGCGATCACCGGCCGCTCGGTGCCCTGGGCGGCGAAGCCCAGGACGGTGCGCAACAGGTCCGACGCGCCGACCCCGCAATTGGCCCCGAAGGCCAGCGGCTTGTAGTCGAGCTTCTCCACCAGGTCGGCCATCGTCGCCGAGGTAATGCCCATCATCGTGCGGCCCGCGGTGTCGAAGCTCATCGTGCCGCACCAGGGCATGCCCGAAAGCCGTGCGCCCTCGGCGGCGGCCTTGTATTCCTGTTGCGCCGAAATCGTTTCGACCCAGAGAACGTCCGCGCCGCCTTCCTTCAGACCCTCGGCCTGCTCGTGGAACATCTCCACCGCGGCGGCATGGGTGAGGGGGCCCATCGGCTCCATGATGTCGCCCGTGGGGCCCATGGACCCGGCCACGATCACCCGGCGCCCCGAAGCGTCGGCGATCTCGCGGGCGAGTTCCGCGCCGATCCGGTTCAGCTCGCGCACCCGGCCCTGGGCGTTGTGCAGCTTCAGCCGCGAAGCATTGCCGCCGAAGGTGTTGGTCAGGAACAGGTCCGAACCCGCCTCGACCGCGCCCAAATAGAGCGTGCGGATCTTGTCGGGCGCGTCGGTGTTCCACAGCTCCGGCGCCTCGCCGGCGCTGAGGCCCATGTTGAACAGGTTGGTCCCGGTGGCGCCGTCGGCGAGAATCCAGTCCCGCTCGGCGAGCATCTGAGAAAGCGGATCGCTCATGTCTGGCCCGATAGTGACAATCCGGCGTCAGATCGCACGGGCCGGGGCCGAAGGCAAATCGAATTCGCTCAGGAAGATCGTGAGGCGGCTGCAAGTTGCCCGGGTTCGGCCACCGGTGCGGCAGGGGCCGGGATCGGCACCGGACGGGTCACCCGGCGCAGGATGTCGAGCGCGGCAAGGACGAGCGCGATCGCGCCGGGGGCGCAGAGATAGAGCGGTTCGCGGCGCGGCGCGAAGGCCATCTTGAACTGGCGCAGGCCCTCGCCGGCGCCGCCGCTCCAGGGCAGACTTGCGGCCAGGCTCGTGGCACGGGCGGAGGGCAGGGCGGCGAGCGAGAGGCGCGGGCAGCCCCGAGCGGCGGCCTCGGCGATGGCGGCAGCGATCAGCGCGTGCATGGTGCCGTCCGGCGCCTCGGGCGCGGTGCGGAGGAGGTCGAGCGTCCATTCGTGGCCCGCATCGTGGAAGGTCGCGAAGGCGACGAGCCGGCCCTCCTGCATCGCGAGGAGCGTGCGCTGGCCCGCGACATAGGCGGGCGACCAGCGGCCCATGGAAAAGCCGCGCTCGCCGCCGCGCGCGCGGGCCCAGGCGGCGGCCACCGCGTCCATCTCGGCCACCGGCAGATTGCCGGGCCAGGTCAGCGCCACGGCAACCCCGGCCTTGTCGGCGCCACGGAGCTTGCGGCGGAGCCGGGCATGGTCGGAGCCCCTGGTGGAGAAGCCGCGCGGGTCGAGCCACATCTCGTCGGCCACATGCACCGCCTGCCAGCCGCGGCGGCGCGCGGTGAGCGCGGTGCGGGCGCCGCATTTGTAGAGCGCGGGGACGAGGCCGGTCTTGCGGGCGCTCGCCTCGAAGGCGGCGAGTGCCTCGGGAAGGTCGCCCCGGCGCGTGGCGGGATCGCCCAACGCGACGAGGCTCTGGCCGGTTTCGGCGGCGGCGAAGCGGGCGGGGCCGAAGGCACGCCAGTCGAGTTCGCCCAGCCGCGTGAGCCGGGCCTCGGCACGGGGCGCGTGGGCGAGGGGCAGCGTCGGCGCCACCGGGGCGGTGCGCGTCCGGCCGCGGCCGGGCAGCGCCACCAGGGCGAGGCCGCCGAGGATCGCGGGGAGGCCGAAATAGACCAGCCGGAAGGCGAGGATCGCGGCGAGGAGCTCGGGCTCGGGGATCTGGGGAAGGAGCCAGAGGAGGGTGAGCTCGAACGGGCCGGCGCCGGCCGGGGTGCCCCAGATCAGCCCGGCGCCGAGCGCGATCATGAAGGCCGGGACCAGCGCGGCGGGGGCGAGGAGCGCCGGGTCGGGCAGGAGGAGCCAGAGGGCGAGCGCGGCGAAGACGGTGTCGGCGATGGTGGCGCCGAGGATCTGGCTCATCAGCCGGACCGAGGGCAGGGTGACGCGCAGCCGGCGCGGCTGGGCCAGCGAGAGGAGGACGGCGGCGATTGTGGCGGCGGTCCCGGCGGGCAGGAGCCAGTCGGGCGCGCGTTCCGGGAGCCCGGCGACGGCGCCGGCGGCGGCGATGGCGACAAGGAGCGCCACCATGAAACTCGCGGCGACGGCGGCGGTGATCCGCGCGGCGCGCTCGAGCGGGAGACCCTTCAGGAGGTGCCAGCGCGCCAGCGTGCCGCTCACGAGGCCGAGCCCGACGATCTGCGCCACCGCGATGGACGCGGCGCCCGAGATCGCGGCGCGGCGGGCGGGGACGCCGGTGCGGAACCAGCGGTGGATCGCGACGTCGTAGAGGCCGATCGCGGCGAAGCTCGCGGCGGTGAGGCCGATCGCGGCGGCCCAGCGGGGCGCGGGGATCGAGCGCACGAGCGCCAGTACCTCGCCCGGCTCGACCGCCGAGAACCGCTCGGCCAGGACCGCGCCGCAGACCGTGAGCACCGCAAGCGCAAGGAGCGGCCGGAACCAGGCGGCCGCGCGCTGCGGCCGGACATTCGCAAGACGTCGCACGGGCTACCCCTCCTCGTGGATCCGTCCACGGGGATAGGCGAGAGGCCTCGGGGATTCGTTAACGAGATGGGGCGATTTCGAGGTATTTCGGCGCCGCCGCCAAGGCCGCGGCGCGCGGGGATCAGGCCTCGTTGACGAGCTGGTCCTTGGCGATCAGCAGGAGCTCGCCCATCTTGGCGCGGATTTCGTCGGCGCTGGCGAGCTCGCCCAGGTCGGCCGCCACCTTGCGGACCACGTCCTCGATGCCGGGCTCGGCGAAATCGGCCTTCACTACCGACTTGGCATAGGCGTCGGCCTCGTCGCCCTTCTTGCCAAGGAGTTCCGCCGCCCAGAGGCCGAGCAGCTTGTTGCGCCGCGCCTCGGCGCGGAACTGCATTTCCTCGTCATGGGCGAACTTGGCCTCGAAGGCGTTCTCGCGGTCGTCGAAGGTGGTCATGGACGCGCTCCGTTGGTCACTTCTGGCGCTTCATATGGCCCATGCGGGATGCGCTTGCAACCGCGGCGCCGCACGCCGGCACGCCGCGCCGCGCGGGCGATCTCGCGCTTTCGTGATGCTCGCCACAAGTGCATGGCCCGGCGCGGGCGAAAATGTTAACGTCCGCCAATTGAACCGAATTGATTTCTGGAGATCCAACATGCCTCACGGCAGCAAATCCATTGACGTGCTCGCTCCCCACTCCCAGTTCTACCAGGGCCGTTTCGGTCGGATCGCTCCCGACCTGCCGGCCTGGACGCCGCCGGGCGTCCCCGAAAGCGGGATCGACGCGTTCTTCCTCGATGTGGCCAACAACCTGATGACCGAGGTGCCGGGCGCCGATCCGGCCGACCTCCTGACCATGACGCCCGAGCTGGAAGCCGAGTTCCAGACCGGTACGGTCGGCGACACCACCACGGGCATCCCGGCCGGCTACACCTATTTCG
>JBNKWI010000025.1:0-255 GCA_050299695.1 Paracoccaceae bacterium | reverse complement strand
GACCGCCTCCTCGCTCCAGCGCAGGAACGACCCCGAGGGCATCCTCAATTTCCGCACCCCGCGGCTCGATCTCGACAATGTTTACGGGCGCGGGCCCTCGGACCAGCCGTATCTCTACGACGGCGGGACCGGGAAGATGCTGATCGGCCAGGTCGCCGGCAGCACGCTCTCCGACCTGCCGCGCAACGCCCAGGGTAGGGCGCTGATCGGCGACATGCGCAACGACGAGAATTCGATGGTCAGCCAGCTCCAGCT
>JBNKWI010000024.1:0-40490 GCA_050299695.1 Paracoccaceae bacterium | reverse complement strand
CCTGATCGGTGATGTCCTGGCTGCAACGATAGAACTCAACCGAGCGGGAGAAGAGCTCTTCGAAGAGGAGCGCGAGGAGTTGCTTGAACTCGCCCAAGACGGCGAGGGTGCCGTCAAGGAAGTCAGCAAGACGCTGAAATCGGCCCGCGGAATCGTTGCCCTAGAGGTTCTCTTCGGCGGTGGCGATCTCGAGAAGACGCTGGACATGATCGATCCGCTGATTTCGTTCCTCGTAGGCAGCGTCGATGGTCTGATCCAGGCGGACGGCGAGGGCTTTTATCGGGGGAACGATCTGATCCTTGAAACCGGATAAGCAGCATTTTCGTAGCACTTGGCCGCAGCGGCCGATTGGCATATATTGCCAACCAAAGGAGCCTGACATGCCCACCCGCAACGTCGTCCTGACCGAGCACCAGAGCGCGCTGATCGACCGGCTGGTCGCCGAGGGGCGCTATCAGAATGCGTCCGAGGCGATGCGCGAGGGGCTTCGGCTGGTCGAGGAGCGCGAGGATGCGCGGCATCGGCTTTCGACCTATCTCGACGATCTGATCGGCTACGCGGACGGGCTCTCCGACGAAGACTATATCCCGGTGGACGAGGCCTTTGCCCGGCTGCGCGCCAAGACCCCGCCGGCCGAGTGATCCGCGATGTCGAACTCACGCCTCTCGCCCTGCGCCGCCTCGACGCCATCCGGGCCTGGACGCAGGACAGGTTCGGCAGTTTTCAGGCGGACCGGTATCTCGACACCCTCGAGGCGCGTTTCGCCGCCATCCGGAAAGGCACGGCGCATCTGCGATCTCTCGACCGCATCACGCACAACCCGGCCCACGCGCCTTATTGCGCCGCACGGGCAGGAGAACATTTCCTCATCCTCGAACTCACTCCCGCGAGGTGCCGCGTTCTGGACGTCGTCCATACGCGCGCAGATCTCGCCGAAATCCTGAACCGAAGTCTTCCGAAAGATCCCTGACATGTCCGCCCTGAAAATCAAGAAAGGCTCGTCGAGCCATTCCGCCTACGACCTTCGCGACCCCCATGCCGAGGGGCTGGAGAAGCACACGCTGGCGGTGATCGTCGCGAACGAGGCGGGGGTGCTGGCCCGGGTGATCGGGCTGTTCTCGGGGCGGGGCTACAATATCGAGAGCCTGACCGTCGCCGAGGTGGACCATGCCGGCCATCGGAGCCGGATCACGGTGGTGACGACCGGGACGCCCTCGGTGATCGAGCAGATCAAGGCGCAGCTCGGGCGCATCGTGCCGGTGCACGAGGTGCATGACCTGACGGTCGAGGGGAAGTCGGTGGAGCGGGAGCTGGCGCTGTTCAAGGTGGCGGGCGAGGGCAACAACCGGGTCGAGGCGCTGCGTCTGGCGGATATCTTCCGGGCGAACGTGGTGGATTCGACGCTGGAGAGCTTCGTGTTCGAGATCACCGGGACGCCGGAGAAGATCGACGCCTTTGCCGACCTGATGCGGCCGATCGGACTGGTGGAGATGGCGCGCACCGGCGTCGCGGCCTTGTCGCGCGGGACGCGCGGGTAGCTCCGCAACATAGCGCGAAGCCGGGCGAGCGACTGCCCGTGGGTTGGCGCAGCAACGGTTGAGCGGCGCGCTTTATCTCACCAAGTCCGTCGTACAGATGTTCGGCACGGGACCGCACCAAAGCGCCAGCCCGTGGGGGCGGACAGGCGCTCGCCCGGCGCCTTCGGCGCTGTTCGGGCGGGGCGTTGAAGAGCCATAGAGGTCGGCTTGAGGCCCGGCCTACCGCACCCGGCTCATCGCGCTTCCGCCGCCCAGCCAGAACCCCACCGCCTCGCCCGCGCCCCAGGAGAGGCAGAACGGCACCAGGAGCGGCAGCGCGCGCATCAGTTCGCGCGGATAGCGGTTCTTGGCCCGGACCTGGCGGATCGTGCGCAGGAACATCATCGGCGGCAAGGCGCCCAGCGCCGCCGCGCCCATGACGAGCCGTTTCGGGAGCGGCATGCCCTGGCTGCGGGCGCCGGCATAGCTGCGCGAGTAGAGATAGCGCTGCTCCATGTAGAGCCGGAACGAGTAGTGCATCTTGTGCCCGACGACGATCCCGGGGCGCATCTCGAGCCGGCCGCCGCCATCGCGGATCGCGTCGTGGAGCCGGTTCTCCCATTTGCCCTCGTCGAGCACCGCATCGTGTTTCTTCAGGATTTCAGCGCGGTAGACCACGTTGTTGCCAGGGAGCCAGTCGGAGGTGCCCGCCGGCAGGGGCGGCAGGGTGGAGCTGTATTCGCAAAGGAAGGCCGACCAGTCGACCCAGCTTTCGGTGGCCGCGTTGTCCACCGCGCCGCCCACCGCGTCGGCGCCGCTTTCGGCGAGCGCGTCGAGCATCATCCGGGCCCAGCCGGGCGGCACGATGACGTGGTCCTCGGTCACGCCCACCACCGGCGCCGAGGCGCGGCGGATGCCCAAGGCGCGCATCCGCGGGATCGGCGTGTCGCCCGGCACCGGAACGATCACCACGCCGGGATGCTCGCGGCGCACGAAATGGCGCACATGCTCGCCCAGCCGGTCGACGACCACGATCTCGACCCGGGCGCCCTGCGCCGTCTCGAGCGCGGCCAGGCAGCCGTCGAGATCGTCATAGCTGTTGACGGAGGGCACGACGACCGAGAGCTCGGCCCCGGTTTCCTGACGATCTGTTTCGGATGGCACGCTTTGTTTCCCCTTGACTGGCAAGCCCCTACTTCCGACAGGGGCCGAGGTTTGACAAGGCCGGCGCCGGGATGAAAGAAGGTCCGCGATTACCCGGAACCCTGTTCATGGCGAAGGCCCCGAATTGTCCCCAACCCGCCAACAGACCGGCCCGGCGCGCATGACCGCCCTCCCTGTGGCGATCCTCGGCGCCGGGCTCATGGGCCGCTGGCATGCCCATTCGGCGCGAAAGGCGGGGGCGGAGATCGTCGGCGTGGCCGATCCTGAGCTTGCGCGGGCGGAGGCGGTGGCGCGTGGCGGGGCGGTTTTCGGGAGCCTCGAGGCGCTCCTCGACGGGGCGGCGCCCGCGGTGCTCCATGTCTGCAGCCCGACGGCGAGCCATGGGCCCGCCATCGAGACGGCGCTCTCGCGGGGCGTGCATGTCTTCGCGGAGAAGCCGCTCGCCGCCAATGCCGGGGAAACCCGGCGCCTCTGCGACCGCGCCGCCGAGGCCGGGCTCCTCGTCTGTCCGGTCCATCAATATGCCTTCCAGGGCGCGGTCGAACGGATCCGGGGCGGGCTTGCCCGCGCCGGGGCACCCACGCTCGTCGAGATGCGTTTCCATTCGGCTGGGGCCGTGGGGGCGGAGGCCGGGGCGCTGCCGGGGATCGCCGCCGATATCCTGCCGCACCCCGTCTCGCTGGCGCAGCGGCTCTGGCCGGGCGCCCTGCCGGCGCCCGAGGCCTGGGCGGTGACACCGATGGGCCCCGGCGGCTGGCAGCTCACTGCGCCCCTTGGCGGGGCGCTCCTCCGGGTGGAGCTCAGCCTCACGGCGCGGCCGACCGAAGCCTCGCTCGCGGTCCGGGGCGATGGCGGTGCCTGGGAGGCCGATCTGTTCCACGGTTTCGCGCGGTTCAGGGGGGGCACCGCCACGCGGGCCACGAAGACGCTGCGGCCGCTGGCAGACGGTGCCGGTCTCTTCGCGATGGCCGCCGGCAACCTGGGCCTGCGGGCGCTGCGCCGCGAGCCGGCCTATCCGGGGCTGGTGAGCCTGACCCGGGCTTTCTACGCGGCGGCGGCGAGTGCTGCGCCCTGCCCGATCTCGGCGGAAGAGGCCGTGGAGGCGGCAGCGATCCGCGACATGTTTCTCGGGCGAGCGGCATGAGCGCGGTGGCGGTGATCGAACTTGTCGGCCGGGAGGCGGCGGAGGCGCTCGCGGTCCGACTGGGCGGACGGGTCGTGGCGCGGTCCGGAGCGGGCGACACCGTGCCCCTGCGCCGTCGCCGGGCGCTGGAGACGGCACAAGAGGAGATCGTGTTCCTTGTCGAGGATAGCTCCCGGCTTGGCGCAGGGTGGGAGACCGCGCTCGCCGCCGCCTTCGCCGACCCCGAGGTGGTGCTGGCCTGGGGGCCGGTCGCCGTCGACCCCGCGCTTCCCGCCCGGTTCCGCGCACTCGGACGGCTCGAATACGGGCGTTTCGGCGGGGAGGCGCTTCCCGACAGCCCGCCGGGCAACGCCTTCGCGCTGCGCCGGACCGACGCGCTCGCGGTGCTGGCCGAGGGCGAGGGGCTCGTCGAGCACGAGCTTGCGCGCCGCCTCGCCGGGCGCCGCTTCGCGAAACGCCCCGGGCTCGCCGCGACCTATGCCGGGCGCGATGCGCAGGGCGCGCGGCTGGCGACGCGGTTCGGCCATGGGCGGATCTACGGCGCGGGGCGCGGCGGCGGGGTCGGCGGCATCCTCCGCGCCGCGCTCGCGATGCCGGTCCTGTCGCTGCGCGCGGTCCGCGCCGCGATGCGGGCCGCCCCCGCCGCCACCTGGCTCGCCGAGCTGCCCTGGATCCTCGCCATGGCCACGGCCTGGAGCGCGGGCGAACTCACCGGCCAGCTCTTCGGAGCGGGCAAAAGCGCGGAGAGCTGGACCTGATGCGGATCGCCGTCGACGCCTCCACCTGGAAGAACAATCGCGGCTTCGGCCGGTTCACCCGCGAGCTTCTGGGGGCGATGAGCCGGAACGACAGCGCGAACGACTACGTGTTCCTGAGCGATGACGAGATCCCGGCCGGGGCGCTCGGCCCCCGGACCGAGGTGAAACCCGTCACCACCGCCCGGACGGTGGTGGCCTCGGCCACCGCCGAGGGCAACCGGGGCGTGGCCGACGTGCTGGCGTTCCGCCGCGCGGCGGGCAAGACCGGCGCCGATATCCTGTTCTACCCGGCGGTCTATTCCTGGTTCCCGCCGCCGCGCGGGATGCCGAACCTCGTCACCTTCCATGACGCCATCGCCGAGCATTTCCCCGAGCTGGTCTTCCCCAACTGGCGGCCGCGCCTGGCCTGGGGGCTGAAGACCTGGCTTGCGCGGCGGTTCTCGGACGGGATCGTGACGGTGTCGCAGGCCGCGAAGGCGGAGATCGTCGAGTATCTGCGCGTGCCGCCCGGGCGGATCGACGTGATCTGCGAGGGCGCGGCGCCCATCTTCGCGCCGGTTCGGGATGTGGCGCGGCTGGCGGAGGCGCGTGGCCATGCGGGGCTCGCGCCAGACGCGCGGTTCCTGATCTATGTGGGCGGCTTCGCGCCGCACAAGAACCTCGCGCGGCTGTTCGAGGCGTTCGACGCGGCGCTGGCGCGGGACGGTGCGGAGGATCTGTACCTCGTCATGTCGGGCGATCCGAAGGGCGGCGGGTTCCATTCGATATACGAGGAGCTTTCGGCGAAGATGGCCGCTTCGCCGCGGCTGGCGGAACGCGTGCTGTTCCCGGGCTATCTGTCGGACGAGGACCTTGCCGCGCTCTATTCGCAGGCCTTGGCGCTGGTCTTGCCGTCGCTGTCGGAGGGGTTCGGATTGCCGGCGCTCGAGGCGATGTCCTGCGGCGCGCCGGTGCTGGGCGCCGAGGGCGGCGCGGTTCTGGAGGTCGCGGGGGCGGCAGGGCTCGGGTTCGACCCGTATTCCGTGGAGAGCATCGCCGGGGCGATCGGGCGGGTCGCGGCCGAGCCAGCGCTGCGGAGCGCGCTGGCGGAAAAGGCGATCCCCGAGACCGCGCGGAACACTTGGGACGAGGCCGCGAGGCTGACCATCGCCGCCTTGGAGCGCTGCGCGGGGCGGCGCGGATGAGCGCGCCCGTCCTGAGCCTCGCCATCGCCGTGGGCGGCGCGGGCGCGAACCTGGCCGCGATCCTCGAGGCGCTGCCGGAGGATCCGCGGGTCGAGATCCTGCTCTGCCACGGCGCGGGTGAGCCCCTGCCCTTCGCGCTGCCGCCTCATGCCCGCGCCGTCGCGGGGCGGCCCGACGCGCTGATCCCCGAGCTCTGGCGCGACGGGTTCCGGGCCGCGCGCGGCACCTGGGTCGCGACGCTGACCGCCCATTGCCCGCCGGCGCCGGGCTGGCTCGCCTGCGCGCTCGGCCTCGTCGCGGCGGCGACCGGGCGCCATGTCGCCTTCGGCGGCGCGATCCTGCCCGGCCCGGAGGCCGACCGGCTCACCCGGGCGATCCACGCGCTGCGTTACGCCAACGCCGGTGCCGAGGGCGGACGGCGCGAGGTGTGGGACCTTTCCGCCGACAACGCGATCTACCGGCGCGGCTCGGTACTGGCCTGCGAGGATCTCCTGCCCGACGGGTTCTGGGAGCCGAACTATCACCGCCGCTTCCTGAGCGACGGGCTGGTGATGGAACTGGTTCCCGAACTCGCGGTGATCCACCGCAACCGCTACTCCGCCGCGGCGTTCCGCGAACAGCGGCGGCGGCACGGGCGGGTGTTCGGGCGGCACCGGTCGGAGGGGCGGCTCTGGCCGGCACGGCTGGGGATGCTTCTCGCCTCGCCCGCCGCCTTCCCGATCTTCGCGCTGAAGCAGATGCGGAAGATCCGCGCCCGGCCCGACCTGCGCGCGCTCCTCGAAGGCGCCGAGGGGCCGTTCCTCGGCTTCATGGCGGCCTGGTGCCTCGGCGAGGCGCAGGGCTATGCCGATGCGCTGCTCGGCCGGCGCGGGGAGCTCGACAGATGAGCGGCGCCTATCTCTGCCCCCGCTGCCGCGCGGCGACCGAACCGGCGGCGGAGAGCCATGTCTGCACCGGCTGCGGCGCGGTCTATCCCGTCCTGTGCGGCATTCCCGATTTCCGGCTCGCGCCCGACCGTTACCTGACGCTCGAGGAGGAGCGCGCCAAGGCGCGGCGGCTGCACGAGTTCGCGCGCGACCACAGCTTTGCCGAGACGGTGGCCGAGTATTACCGGATCACCGACGACGTGCCGGCCGACATGGCGAAACGCTTCGCCGATTACGTGCTGGCGGGCGAGGCGCGGGGCCGCGCGGTGCTGGGTCGGCTTACGCCGGGGCCGGAGGCGCGGGTGCTCGATGTGGGCTGCGGCGCGGGCGGGCTGGTGGCGGCCGCCGCGCGGGCGGGCCTGCCGGTGACCGGCACCGATATTGCGCTCCGCTGGCTGGTGATCGCGGCGACGCGGCTGCGCGACGAGGGGCTCACGGCCGAGCTGGTCTGCGCCGACATCGCCAACCCGCCCTTTCCCGAGGCCGGGTTCGACCGGATCGCCGCCACCGACCTCTTCGAGCACTTGCCCGACCCGGAGGCGGCAGCGGGCGCGATGCAGCGCCTGCTCCGCCCGGGGGGCACGCTCTACGCGACCGGCGCGAACCGCTACACGCTCGCCCCCTACCCGCCCGCCGGGCTCTGGGGCGTGGGTTTTCTGCCGAGGGGCCTCAGGCGGGCCTATGTCACGGCCCGTCGCGGCTTCGACACGCTGCGCTTTCTCCTGCCGCTCTCTCCGGGGAGCGCCGGGCGGCTCCTGAGACGGGCCGGTTTCGCCGCCGTGGCCGCCGCGCCGATGACCATCCCGCCCGACCGCGGCGCCACGGCCGGACCGGCGGGGCGCGCGCTCCTCGGCCTTTACCGCGCGCTTCGCGCCACTCCCATCGCACGGTCGGCCCTTCTTTGGCTCGGCCCGGTCTTCGAAATCACGGCCCGGCGCCCCGGCGGCGCGGCCCCGACGGAAGGAACGAACCAGTGAAATTCGCCATTGTCGGCGCGGGGGTGATCGCCCAACTGCGCAAGGCCTCGATCGAGGCGAAACCCGGCTGCGCGCTCGCGGGCGTGCTCGACATCGACAAGGCGCGCGCGGCGGCGCTCGCCGGCGGGGCCCGGACCTATGCCGATCTCGACGACCTTCTGGGCGATACCGAGGTCGGCACCGTCATCATCTGCACGCCGCCGGATAGCCACGAGGAGATCGCCGTCGCCGCGCTGAAATCGGGCCGGCACGTGATCGTCGAGAAGCCGATGGCCTCGACGCTGGACGCCTGCCGAAGGATGATCGCCGCCGCCCGGGACGCCGGACGCGTGCTGACGGTCGGCTTCAACCACCGCTACTTCCCCGCGATCAAGGACGTGCGCGAGAGCATCGCCTCGGGGCGGATCGGCGCGCTTTCCCATGTGCGCGGCTACACCGGCCATACCGGGCTTTCCGAGTTCAAGGCCCAGTGGATGACCTCGAAGGAGGTGATGGGCGGCGGCGCGCTTCTCGACAACGGCATTCACATGATCGACCTCGTCCATAACCTGATGGGGCCGGTGGAGGACGTGATGGGGTTGACGCAGGACAAGACCTGGCAGCTCGACCGGGTGGAGGATAACGGCATCGGGCTCCTGCGCGGCAAGAACGGCGCCATCGGCTCGGTCGGGGCGAGCTGGACCGAGTGGAAGGGGTATCATTTCTACGTCGAGGCCTACGGGACCCACGGTATGGCGAAAGCGTACTATGCGCCGATGTTCTTCATGGAAGTGACGATGAAGCGGCCCGGGCCCGAGGGGCGCAAGCGGCGGAAATTCTATCCGAACCTGATCTTTGCCGAGAAGTTCAAGGGCTGGCAGCACACGGTGGTGGGCACCTTCACCGAGGAGCTGACCGATTTCCTCGCTCTGACCGAGGGGCGGGCGCCCGTGGGACCGATCGCCACGGCGGAGGACGGGTTCCGGGCGATCGAGATCGCGCAGGCGGTGTATTCGTCCGCCGAGAGCGGGACCCGCGTGGCGCTGGACCCCGATTTGTGACGGAGGCGCCACTTCTCAGCATCGTCCTGATCGTGCGTCATCCGGCGGAGACGCCCGAGGCGGTGCTGGCGGCCCTGGCGGGCGAGGACGGGATCGCGGCGGTCGAGGTGCTGCTGGTGGATGGGCGGCCGGGTGCGGCGGCGCATCCGGGCTGCGAGACGCTTTTGCGGCCCGGGCTCAACATGCCGCGGCTGAAGGCCGAGGGCGCTGTGGCGGCGCGGGGGCGGTACGTGGCGTTTCTCGAGCCCAAGGGCGTGCCGCTTCCCGGCTGGCTGGCGGCGGCCTTTCGGGCGCTGGAGCGGCACCCCGGGGCGGCGCTGGGGGGCGCGGTGGTGGCGGATCCTTCGGGCGGTGCGGCGGACCGGGCGGCCTATCTCTTCGAATACGGCGCCTTCCCGCCGGAAGTGCTGGCACTGGGCGAAACCCGCGACCTGCCCGGAAACAACATGATCCTGCCGCACGCGGCGCTTCTGGAGCATTGCGGCGACATCCTTGCCGCCGAGGGGCTCAACAAGCCCTTCGTACAGGACCGCCTCGCGGAGAACGGCCTGCCGCCGGTGCTCGTGCCCGACCTCGCCATCGCCATGCGGACGCGCCATAGGGTGGGCGCGTTGCTCGCCAGCCGGTTCCGCTATGCGCGCTGCTTCGGCGGCACGCGCGCGGGTCTCGCCGCCCCGCGCCGCCGCTGGCTCTACCGCCTCGGCGCGCCCGCGGTGCCGTTCCTTCTCATGAGACGCCATCTCGGGACGGGCCTTGCCGCCTCGCCCCGCCCCGGCGCCGGGGCGCTCGCGGTCCTGGTCGGGCTCTGCCTCGCCTGGGCAGCAGGCGAAGCGCTCGGATCCTGGGCCGGACCCGGCCGGTCCTGCGAGATGCTCTACTAGCGACGGGCGCGAGGTGACATCGCGCGCGCCGGCCTGATTTCGGTTGTGCCTTGCCCCGTCCGAACAGCGGCGAGGCCGCAGGGCGAGCGCCTGCCCGTTCCGGCGGGCTGGCGCTGTGTCAACGTTTGCGCGGACCATCGAGGTCGGAGGCGGATGGAACCATAAAGCGCACCGATCAGTCGTCGCAGCGCCATCCCACGGGCAGGCGCCCGCCCGGCTTGCGCTTCGAACTCTCGAGCCGCGCCGAACAACCGCGAATCCGAGGAACGCCTCCCGCCCTACCCCTTGCCAATCACGTTGCCGCCGAGCGCCACCGTGCCCACCCCGAGCGGCGCGCAGCGGGCGTCGGCCGCCCAGACCGGACCAGCGGAAAAGCTGTTGCCGGTCACGCTCATCCCCCCCAATTCATGGCCGCCGCCATGGGGCCGGACGACGATCCAGCCCGGATCGGGCGGGGTTTCCGCCGCGAAGGCGTTGCCGGTCACCGCCAGGCCGGAGAAGCTCGGCCCTTCGCGGCGCGCGGGCTCGGGATCGTGCTCGTTGGTCCACTCGAGCGTCGTGCCCTCGAAACGGTTGCCCGCGACCGGACCGGCCGCGCCGGTGCCCGCGACGACCAGCCCGACCGAGTGGCGCCCGGATCGCGCGACGAAGCGGTTGCCGCTCACCAGATGCCCACCGCCGCGCAGGATCGCGCCGAGGCCCAAGCCGTCGAACCGGGTGTCGCGGAGCGTTACCCCGCCGGCATTGACCGCGAGCCCGACGATGCCCGGCGCCTCGGCCTCGAACAGGCACCCCTCGACGCGGAGGCCGCGGCACCCGGTTCCCGGAGAGACCACGCCGCGCTGGCCGATCGCCTCGAAGTGGCAGTCGCGGAACGCCATCCCTGCGCCATCCGCCGCCAGGAGCACTGCCGAGGCGACCCCGCCACACGCCACGGTGATCCCGTCGAGGCAGAGATCCGTCAGGCGCGCGAAGCCCGAGAAATCGAGCGCGAAGCGGAACCGGCGGAAGCAGAACCGGCCCCGCGTCTCGGACAGGCGGGGCGGCTGGCCCAGCTCCACCTCCCCGGCGCCCGCGCGCCGCACGTAGATCTCGCGCCCGAGCCCCTCGCCCTCGGCCAGGGCGCCCAGCGGCACCGTCCCCCGCGCGGCGAGCCCGGTCAGGCGGGCGGGTTCCGCCGCATCGGTCTGCGCGCCGGTCTCCACCGCCACACTTTGCCAGCCGGCGCCGGGCCGGCAGGTGAAGCTGCCATTGCGGATCGTGCGGCGCCCCCCGGCCACCGTCCGCCCGGCGATCGCGGCGAGGTCGAGCGGATCGTCGAGCGGGACCTCGAGCCCGCAGAGATCGAGCCGGTCGGGGCCCTCCTCGCACATCAGCGCCTGGAACGCCTTGCGGAACCCGAGCGCGGTATCGCCCATGGCGTCGGCATATGTGGCGAGGTCGGGATTGCGGCACAGGACGAGCGGATCGGCCGCGTCCATCGCCACCATGCCCGCGAAACGCACTCGCGAGGCGAGGGTCACCGGGCGGCCGAGGCGAAACAACCCCTCGGGCACCCAGATCGTGCGCCCCCGCGCCGCGCGGTCTGCCGCCTCGAAGGCCGCCGCGTCGTCCGCGACCCCGTCGCCCACCGCGCCATGGTCGCGCGGATCGACGCAATCGGCCTGCTCGCGGAGGAACAGGTGGCTGACGTCCTCGAGCACCGGGTCTGCGATCCGCACGGTAGCGCCCGGCGCGCCGGTCAGGTCGAGCCCGAGATGGCCGTAGACCGCCTCGTCGCCCCAGACCATGGCGACGCCGAGGCGCGGCCCGGTGCCGAGGATCGCCGCGGCCTCGACGATCTCGCCCATCGCCGCCTCGACGACCGGTCCCGAAGTCGCGGCTACCGGCGCCGGCGCGCTCGTCGCACGCCCCGCCCAGCCCGCGATCCGCGCCCCCGGCACCGGGCCGGTCACCGTCTTGACCCGTACCCGGAGCCGCAGGTAGCGGCCCGGCAGGATCGGCGTCTCGCCCGTGTAGCGCAGCTTCTGCACCGCCGCGCGCTTCTCGATCTCGAGGCAGGGGCCGAAATCGGGGTCCTCCACGAGGCGCGCGCCGGGCACCGCGTCATAGGTGACGGTGCCCGGACGTCCGTCGCCGGAGGACCAGACGTCGAGCCCTTCGGCGAAGGACGGCAGAGCGTAGATCGGCGCTCCGGCTGGAGAGATGGTCATGTCGGGGTGCCCCTTGAGCGCGTCGGGCCTGCGGCGGACGCCCCTCCGGGCGGATCCACGGCCTCGGCCCGCGTGGAAGACGCTGCAAGCCCTATCGGCGCGGAATCACCCGCCGTTTAACCTTGCGCGCGTTGGCCGGGGCGGGAAGCGCCGGCCAGGCGGACATTTGGCAACAAGCGCGAGCCGGGCGAGCGCCTGTCCGTGGGGGTTCGCGCGGGGGCGCCTAGGCCCCCGCCCGCGGCGGCGCGATGAACCGCACGCCGTTGATCTGCCAGCCGAACGGCGTCTCGACCATCTCGTATTCCAGATAATGCGCCCGCCCGGCGCGGTCGACGATCTCCACGTCCTGATAGGTCGCCCCCTCGCCCGGCCGCCGGTCGAGATAGGTCACCCGACCCGGCCGGTGCACCATCGGGTAGCCGTTCCGGACCATCGTCCCGAAATTCTCGGGCGTGCCGAAGATGGACTTGATGTTGGGCGAGGCGAAGCCGAAGGCGGTTTCGAAATCGTCGGCGAGGAAGGCTTCGATCTGCTTCTGGATCACGCCCGAGACCGGGTCGTCCTGCGCCGCGCCCGGCAGTGCGGCGAAAGCGAGAAACAGGGACAGAAAGACTGCGCGCATGGTTGGGCCCTCCCTGCTCGGGAAGGTAGCGCCCCCTCCGCCAGGGTCAAAGGCCGCGGATCACCCCCGCGAAACGCTCGAAGATCTCGGAATTGCCGGCGATGATGCCGCGCCCGGTCAGGAGGTCGTCGCCCGCGCGCTCGGGCTCGACGAAGCCGCCCGCCTCGCGGACGAGGAGGATGCCCGCCGCCGAATCCCAGGGCTTCAGTCCGAGTTCCCAGAACCCGTCGAGCCGCCCCGCCGCCACATAGGCGAGATCGAGCGCCGCCGCGCCCCAGCGCCGCACCCCCGCCGTCGCCGGCATCAGCCGCGCGAGCTGTTGCAGCGTCTCGGGCAGCTCCCGACGGCCGCCGAACGGGATGCCGGTGGCGAAGATGCACTCGATCAACTGTTTCCGATCCGAGACCCTGAGGCGCTGGTTGTTCATCCAGGCGCCCTGCCCCTTCTCGGCCATGAACATCTCGTCCTTCGCCGGGTCATAGATCACCGCCGAGACGATCTCGCCCTTGAATTCCAGGGCGATGGAGATCGCCCAATGGGGCAGCCCGTGCAGGAAGTTGGTGGTCCCGTCGAGCGGATCGACAATCCAGCGCCGGGTCGGGTCCTTGCCCGCGACGGGCTCCGATTCCTCGCCGAGCCAGCCGTAGTTCGGCCGCACGCCCATCAACTCGTCGCGGATCGTCTTCTCGGCGGCGATATCGGCCCGGCTCACGAAATCGCCGGCGCCCTTCGAGGAGACCTGCAGGTTCTCGACTTCGCGGAAATCCTTGACCAGCCCCCGCGCCGCCTTGCGCGCCGCCTTCATCATGACGTTGAGATTGGCCGAGCCCTGCATGGGTCACCTCCGGGAAGATCAGGCGGCGCTTGTAGGGGAGGCTCCCGGGATTGCCAAGGGCCGAACCGGCAACGCCGGGACCGCGATCTTGACGCATGGCCGGCGGCGCAGGACACTCGGCGCCGGAGGAGTCGCACCGGAAAGGCGGGCGGCCTCAAAGGGGGGAACATCATGGAACAGATCCTTGCGCAGCTCATCGGCGGTGCCGTGGGCGGGTTCGGCGGCGGCAAGGCCGTCAAGGGAGCCGACATGGGCCAGATCGGCAACCTGATCGCCGGCGCGGTCGGCGGGGTCGGCGGCGGCCAGCTTCTGGGCGGCCTCATGGGCAGCGGCGCAGCAGCGGCCGCCGGAGGCGGGCTCGACATCGCGTCGATGGCCGGCAATCTCGTCGGCGGCGGCGTCGCGGGGCTGGTCGTGCAGGTCGTGGTCGGGCTGGTCCTGAAGAAGATGCGCGGCTGACGGCCGGGCTCAGACGCCTTCGCCCGCCGGCGCCGGCGCCTTCCGCTGGAGCTTGACCGGCTCGGTGCGGGCCAGGCGCAGGAGATGCGCCATGAAGGGCTTCTGGGTGTCTTCCGCCCGGGTGGCGGCGTAGAGCCGCCGCGTCAGCCCGTCCTTGGTGACCGGCAGCGTCACGTAGTCCGAATGGTAGCGCACCTCGCGCACCACCCAGTCGGGCAGCACCGCGACGCCCCGGTTCGAGGCCACCAGTAGCAGGATTACCGCGGTCAGCTCTACCTGGCGCACCGCGGCGGGCTCCACCTTGGCCGGCATCAGGAGCTGGCTGAACACGTCGAGCCGGCTCCGCTCCACCGGGTAGGTGATCAGCGTCTGATCGCGGAAATCGGCTGCCTCGACAAAGGGTTTTGCCGCCAGCGGGTTCTGCACCGAGGCGACGAAGACCGGTTCGTAGTCGAAGAGCGCGGTGAAATCTATGCCGTCGCTCGCCTCGGGGTCGGACGACACGACAAGGTCCACGTCCTCTCGGGCCAGCGCGGGCAGCGCGTCGAAGGCGAGGCCGGGGCGGATGTCCACATCCACGTCGGGCCAGGCCTTGCGGAACTTCTCCAGCACCGGGAACAGCCATTCGAAGCAGGCGTGGCATTCGATGGCGATGTGGAGCCGCCCGGTCTTGCCGTCCTTCAGGCCGCGGAATTCCTGCTCCAGCGCCTCGATCTCGGGCAGGATCTTGTCGGCCAGCGCCAGGAGCCGCCGCCCCGCCGAGGAGAGCTTCAGGGGCTTCGAGCGCCGCACGAACAGTTCCACTCCCGCCTGCTCTTCGATCCCCTTCACCTGGTGCGACAGGGCCGACTGGGTGATGTGCAGCAGATCCGCCGCCCGCGCGAGGCCGCCAGCCTCGTGGATCGCCTTGATCGTCCGGAGATGCCGAAACTCGATATGCAAGTGAGCCTCATATAGATCTTGAGAATTATGAATTTGTCTCACATTCGCCCGAATGGCACAAGCGGCCCGTAGCACAAGCGCCCCGTACCAGTCAGGAGCCTCAGACATGTCGGCGAAACCGCGCATTTCCTTCGAATTCTTCCCGCCCCAGTCCATGGAGGCTTCGTTCCGGCTGTGGGAAACGGCGCATATGCTCGCCCCCCTGAACCCGCATTTCGTCTCGGTGACCTATGGCGCCGGCGGTACCACGCGGGACCTGACCCATGAGGCCGTGGGCATCCTGCACAACCAGATGGGGCTGAACGTGGCCGCGCATCTCACCTGCGTGAACGCCTCGCGCGAGGAGACGCTCGCCATCGCCGACAGCTATGCCGAAGCCGGCGTGACCGAGATCGTGGCGCTGCGCGGCGACCCGCCGAAGGGCGAAGGCGCGTTCCGCCCGAGCGCGGATGGCTTCCGCGACAGCGTCGAGCTCGTTGCGGCGCTGGCGGCCACCGGCAAGTTCCAGATCCGCGTCGGCGCCTATCCCGACCCGCATCCGGAAGCGCAGCATGCCGGCGCCGATATCGACTGGCTGAAGAAGAAGATCGACGCGGGCGCGTCCTCGGCGATCACCCAGTTCTTCTTCGAGGCAGAGACCTTCCTGCGGTTCCGCGACGCCTGCGCCGCGGCCGGGATCACCGCGCCGATCGTGCCGGGCATTCTGCCGATCGACAACTGGCGCGGGGTGAAGAACTTCGCCGCCCGCTGCGGCGCGCCGGTGCCCGAGCGGCTCGACCACGAGTTCGAGACCGCGATCCGCGACGGCCGCCAGGACCTGCTGGCCACCGTGCAGTGCACCACGCTCTGCACCCGGCTGATCAGCGAAGGCGTGGAAGACCTCCACTTCTACACGCTGAACAAGCCGCACCTGACCCGCGAGGTTGTTCATGCGCTCGGGCTCGCGCCGGAAGTCGCGCTCGAGAACGTCGCCTGAGACATCCGGATTGATCCAGTGGAGCGGGGCCCGGTTGGCCCCGCCCCACCGCGCCGGGCGCAGGGCGTTTCTCTCTCGAACAGCTCCGGCGCGTATTGACAGCGTCGGGCCCGATGCGGAGCATCGAGGGCATCCCTGCCTTACCGGAGCCGTGCCTTGCCCCGTCTATTGTCCCCCCTCGTTCTGCTCCTCGCGCTCGCCGCGACGCCCCTGGCCGCCGGTCCGAAATCCGACGCCATGGGGCAATGTCTCGTCGCGTCGACCACGGGAGCCGACCGGATCGACCTAGTGCGATGGATCGTGCTTGCCTATTCGAAGCATCCGAGCGTTTCGGACTACGTCACGACGGACCCCGAAAAGGACGAAGAGGTCGAACGCCGGATGGCCGCCTTGGTCGAGCGGCTCGTGGTTGATGACTGCGCGGACGCTTCGCGCGCGGCCTTTACGGACGAGGGCCCCCTGGCAATGCAAAGCGCCTTCGAGGCGCTGGGGCGAGTCGCGGGCGTCGAACTCCTGAACGACCGTGCCGTGATGGAGGCTGTGAGCGGCTTCGCCCGGCACCTCGATCAGGATCGCCTGAACGAGGTTCTGCGCTGAGGCGACGGAGCGTCTTCCGGCGGGGCTGTCTCGCCTAGAGCGGCTCCGCGCCCGGCCGCGGCGGGGCGGATGCCTCTTCCTGCACCAGGTCCCACCACTTGTGCCGCCCGGGCACCCGGCGGCCCATGAACACGGTGGGATGGATCGCTTCGGACGGGTCTGCCCCAACGACGCGGCGGTGCCGGAACAGGAAATACTTGCCCCAGCCGCGGAACGTTCCCACCGGCCGCGCCTCGGGATCGGTCGGGAACCGGGCGCGCCAGTCCTCGGGCAGCGTCAAGCCGCAGCCCTCGGCTTTTTCCAGCATCCAGACGAGCGGGATGTTCGACAGCGGCCGCGCCCCGTCCCGGCCGGTGAGCTGACCGCCGACATCGCCATGACTGCCGCGGAACCAGACCTGCTCCACATGGCCCTCGAAATCGTCGAGCGATTCCCAGAGGACCGGGGCGAAGGCGTCGCGCGTCTCGTCGATGGCGAGAGCCTGGTAGCCATGCCGGATCGACGGCCCGAGCGCGTGGTTGTGGAAGGCATGCGCCTTTTCCGCCCAGCGCCAGAGCACCGGCGCCCGGAGGCCCAGCGCCTTCACCGTGTCCCAGACGCCGATCATCTCGATCGGCGCTGCTTCGTGGCAGAACCGCTTGACGAAGGCCCGGTGCGCGGCGCCGCGGGTGTTGCGCTCGTAGTGGCGGTAGGCGAGCAGGATGTTCCGTTCGGTCGCGTGCTCGGCCTTGATGAGCCCGACGCTGTCGATCATCCCCGCCAGCGACCGCACCGCATAGCCTCCGCGCGAATAGCCGAACAGGAAGATCCGGTCCCCCGGCCGGTAGCGCGAGGCGAGAAAGCCGTAGACCCGCCGGATCTGCCGGTTGATGCCGCGGCCCTCGATGATGTCGATGGTGTGCCGCCAGCTCTGCCACTGGATCCCGGCCTCGTAGCGGATCGACATGCCCGACTTGCCGGCCTGTTCGCTCAGGAGCTTGTAGGTGAGCCCGGCATTTGTCTCCTCGCCCTCGTCGAGGGTGGAGGCGGTGCCGTCGATGATGATGACGTGGTCGCGTGCCCCGCGAACAGGGCGCGGCACCGTTTGTTCGGCGCGGCCGAAGCGCGAGAACAACCCGCGCAATGTCTCCATCAGGCGCATGCCACAGCCTCCGACGAAAGCGTGACTATAGAGTTAGTAGCACGCCCGCCGCGTTTCCGGTTCATTTCACCCGGGTGACGCGCTGTTGATCGCCCGCAAGAAACGGTCCGGCTATTCCGCCGCGATTTGTGCCGCCGAAAGCCCCCGCCAGACCCGTTCGGGCGTGAACGGCATCTGCAGCCCAGCCCCGGGCGCGGCATCGGCCACCGCATTGGCGATCGCGGCGAGCGCGCCAACCGTTCCGGCCTCGCCGCAGCCCTTCATGCCGAGCGGATTCGCCGTCGACGGCACCGCTTCGGTCGCGAAGGAGAACATCGGCAGATCGGTGGCACGCGGCAGCGCGTAATCCATGAAGGTGGCGGTCAGGAGCTGGCCTTCCTCGTCATGGACGACCCGCTCCAGCATCGCTTGGCCGAGCCCCTGCGCGACCCCGCCATGGACCTGACCTTCGACCAGCAACGGGTTGAGAAGGTTCCCGAAATCGTCGACCACCGTATAGCGGTCGAGGGTTACCACTCCGGTCTCCGGGTCGATCTCGACCTCCGCGACATGGGCGCCGTTCGGATAGGAACGCCCGGGCAGCTCGGCCCGCGTGGCGACGCTCAGAAGGTCCTCGCGCCCCGCCGCCCGGGCCATTTCGGCCACCTCGAGCATGGTCGGCGTCTCGTTGGTGCCGGGCACCCGGAACCGCTCGTCGTCGAAGGTGATCGCCCCGACATCCGCCGCGAACTGCGCGGCGAGGAACGCCGAGAAGCCTTCCTTGACGATTGCGACCGCCTTCAGCGTGACATTGGTCTGCACCGTGGCCGAGCGCGAGCCCCCGGTGCCGCCGCCAGCCTCGATCAAGTCGCTGTCGCCCTGCACCACGCGGATCTTCTCCACCGGAATTCCGGTCTGATCGCTCAGGAATACCGCGAACACGGTCTCGTGCCCCTGCCCGTTCGACTGGGTACCCACGTAGATCGAGACGGTGCCGTCGGCGTGGAACTCCACCTTGGCGCCTTCGGAGGGGTCGCCGAGAATCGATTCGATGTAGTAGCATAGCCCCTGCCCGCGCAGCTTTCCGCGCGCGGCCGAAGCCACCTTGCGGCCCGCATAGCCGGCAAGATCCGCCCGCTCCCGCGCCCGGTCCATCACCCGGTTGAAATCGCCCACGTCGTAAAGCTCGCCCGACGCGGTCCTGTAGGGAAAATTCGCCGCCGGGATGAAGCTCTTCCGCCGGAGCTCCCAGGGATCCACCCCCAGCACCCGCGCGGCATTGTCCATCGACCTCTCCAGCGCGAAGATCGCCTCGGGCCGGCCGGCGCCGCGATAGGCGTCGACCTGGGTCGTGTTGGTGTAGATCCCCTGCACCTCGACCGCCACGTTCTGGATGTCGTAGACGCCGGTCAGGACGCGGGTGAAGAGCTCGGTCTGGATGAACTGCGCGAAATTCGAGTTGTAGGCGCCCAGGTTGGAAAGCGTGTCGACCCGGTAGGCCACGAGCTTCATGTCGGCGTCGAAACCGAGCTCGGTCTCCGACACAAGGTCACGCCCGGCATTGTCGGTCATCATCCCCTCGGAGCGCGTCGCCATCCAGCGCACCGGCCGGCCGAGCGCCTTCGCCGCCGCCGCCACCGCGAAATATTCCGGGTAATCCATCCCCTTCATGCCGAAGCCGCCGCCGACGTCCGGATTGGTCACCCGGATCGCCCCGGCCGGCAGGCCCAGCGCCTTGGCGAGCGACGCCTTGGTCGCCCAGACCCCCTGCCCGCCATAGGCCAGGTGCAGCCGCGACCCGTCCCACTTGGCGAAACAGCCGCGCGGCTCCATCGGGTTGGCGATCACCCGATTGTCCTCGATGCGCGTCACCACCCGATGCGCCGCGGCCGCCATCGCCGCCCCGGCCTTCTCCGCGTCGCCGAAGCTCCAGCGGAAGGCCACATTCTCCGGCGCCTCGTCATGGAGCGCCGCGCCCCCCGGCGCGAGATCCACCTTCGCCGGGAGCGCCTCGTAATCCGGCATCACCGTCTCGGCCGCCTCGCGCGCCTCGTCCAGGCTCTCCGCCACGATCATCGCCATCGGCTCGCCCACGAACCGCACCCGCCCCCTGGCCAGCATCGGCCGCACCGGCGCCGCGCCCTCCGGCAGCGTGGAATAGCCCATGGCGATGTCCATCCCCATCGCCTCCATGTCCTCGGCCGTGAGCGTGAACGCCACGCCCGGCATCTCCGCCGCCTCGGAAAGATCCAAGGGCGCGAACTCCGCATGCGCCATCTCCGAGCGCACGAACACCGCGAAAAGCGCCCCCTCGGGCGCGATATCGTCGATATAGCGTCCCGCTCCGGTGACGAAACGGCGATCTTCGAACCGGCGCACCGGCTGCGATTTTCCGAAAGCTTCCATTGCGGGGACCCGTTGTTCCGACTGTCCCCCGGACACTAGGCACCCGGGCGGGGATGTCCAGCACCTCCCCGACGCCACTCAAGGCTTTCCCTTGGCCAGCCGGTTCGCTAAGTCACCACGCGACCAGATCGGGACCCGTGACCATGGACAAGAATTTCGACGCCCAGTCCGCCGAACCCCGGCTCTACAAGGCCTGGGAGGACGCCAAGGCCTTCGCCGCCGGCGCCAACGCGTCTTCAGACGAAACCTTCTCGATCATGATCCCGCCGCCCAACGTGACCGGCTCGCTGCACATGGGCCACGCTTTCAACAACACGCTCCAGGACATTCTCGTCCGCTGGCACCGGATGCGCGGCCACGACACGCTCTGGCAACCCGGCACCGACCATGCCGGCATCGCCACCCAGATGGTGGTCGAGCGCGAGCTCGCGAAAACCAACCGCCGCCGCACCGATTTCTCCCGCGAGGAGTTCGTCGGCCTCGTCTGGGACCAGAAGGTCAAATCCCGCGGCACGATCATCGGCCAGTTGAAACGCCTCGGCGCCTCCTGCGACTGGGACCGCGAGGCCTTCACCATGGGCGGCGCGCCCGGCGATCCGGAAAAGGGCAAGGGCCCGAACTTCCACGACGCGGTGATCCGCGTCTTCGTCGATCTCTACAACAAGGGCCTCATTTACCGCGGCAAGCGGCTGGTGAACTGGGACCCGCATTTCGAGACCGCGATCTCCGATCTCGAGGTCGAGAATATCGAGACCGACGGCCACATGTGGCACTTCAAGTACCCGCTCGCCGGCGGCGCCACCTATGAATATGTCGAGAGGGACGAGGAGGGCCGGGAAACCCTCCGCGAGACCCGCGACTACATCTCCATCGCCACCACGCGCCCCGAAACCATGCTCGGCGACGGCGCCGTCGCGGTCCATCCCTCGGATACCCGCTACGCACCCATCGTCGGGAAACTCTGCGAAATCCCGGTCGGGCCGAAGGAACACCGCCGCCTGATCCCGATCATCACCGACGAGTACCCCGACCCGACTTTCGGCTCGGGCGCGGTCAAGATCACCGGCGCGCATGATTTCAACGACTATGCGGTGGCGAAGCGCAACAACATCCCCTGCTACCGCCTGATGGACACCAAGGGCACGATGCGCGCCGACGGCGCCCCCCATGCCGAGGCCGCCGCCATCGCCCTCGCCGTCGCGCGGGGCGAAAAGACCCTCACCGAGGCCGAAACCGACGCGCTCAACCTCGTCCCCGACGACCTCCGAGGCCTCGACCGTTTCGAGGCGCGCAAACGAGTCGTCGCCCAGATCACCGCCGAGGGCCTCGCGGTCATGACCGCCCCGGACGACCCGCGCCTCGGCGGCAAGCCGGGCGACCCAGAGGAAACCGTCCCCCTCGTCGAGGCGAAGAAGATCATGCAGCCCTTCGGCGACCGCTCCAAGGTGGTCATCGAACCGATGCTCACCGACCAGTGGTTCGTCGACGCCGAGAAGATCGTCGGCCCCGCCATCGAGGCGGTCGAGAACGGCACCGTCAAGATCCTCCCCGAGCAGGACAGACGGGTCTATTTCAATTGGCTCGACAATATCGAACCCTGGTGCATCTCCCGCCAGCTCTGGTGGGGCCACCAGATTCCGGTCTGGTATGGCGACAGCCTAGAGACGGAGTTCGATGGCGAAGGCCGTTTTTACGATTGGGGCAATTGGCAAGAACCCGTTGCATTTTGCGCCCCAACTTTCGAAGAGGCCGTTGAACAAGCGCGGAAGTACTATTCCGAACGTGGGATAGAACCACGCGAATTCAGCGAGCGGTCCGACCTATCCCTAAATGAACTGCGAGCAAACTGGCGTGCGACGCTGACAGCGCAGAATGTCGACCAGATTGACTTGGTCCGCGACCCCGACGTCCTCGACACCTGGTTCTCTTCGGGCCTCTGGCCCATCGGCACCCTCGGCTGGCCCGAGGAGACCGAGGCGCTCCACAAATATTTCCCCACCTCGGTCCTCGTCACCGGCTTCGACATCATCTTCTTCTGGGTCGCCCGGATGATGATGATGCAATACGCCGTGGTCGGCCAGCACCCGTTCGACACCGTCTATGTCCACGCCCTCGTCCGCGACGAGAAGGGCAAGAAGATGTCGAAGTCCCTCGGCAACGTCCTCGACCCCCTCGATCTCATCGACAAGTACGGCGCCGACGCGGTGCGCTTCACACTGGCCTCGATGGCCGCCATGGGCCGCGACCTGAAGCTCGCGGAAAGCCGGATCGAGGGCTACCGCAACTTCGGCACCAAGCTCTGGAGCGCCTTCCGCTATGCCGAGCTGAACGGGGCCTTCGGCGCCGCGCCGGCCGGCATCCCCGCCCCGACGACCACCGTCAATCGCTGGATCATCGGCGAGACCGCGCGGGTCCGCGAGGAGGTCGACGCCGCCCTCACCGCCTTCCGCTTCAACGACGCCGCCAACGCGCTCTACGCCTTCGTCTGGGGCAAGGTCTGCGACTGGTATATCGAGTTCACCAAGCCGATCTTCGCCGGCGGCGACGCTGACACCATCGCCGAAACCCGCGCCACCATGGCCTGGGTGCTCGACCAGTGCGCGATCCTGCTGCACCCGTTCATGCCCTTCATCACCGAGGAGCTCTGGGGCGTGTCGGCCGAGCGGTCGAAAATGCTCGTCCACGCGGATTGGCCCAGCTACGCCGCCGCCGATCTCGTCGACGAAAGCGCCGACCGCGAGATCGGCTGGGTCATCGCGATGATCGAGGCGGTCCGCTCGGTCCGGGGCGAAATGAACGTCCCCGCCGGGCTCAGGGTCAATCTCCTGCAGCTCGAGCTCGACCCTGCCGGCCGCGAGGCCTGGTCGCGAAATTCCGATCTGATTCAACGACTTGCCAGGATCGAGAGCGTCACCGAGGCCGAAGCGGCGCCGAAGGGCTCTGCGACGATCACCGTTCCCGGCGGCAGTTTCGCTTTGCCGCTCGCCGACATCATCGACGTCGCCGCCGAGAAGGCGCGGCTCGCCAAGTCGTTGGAAAAGCTGGAGAAGGACCTCCGCGGCCTCACCGGACGCCTGAAGAACCCCAAGTTCATCGAAAGCGCGCCCGAGGACGTCGTCGAGGAAACCCGCGAACTGGCCGCCGCGAAGTCGGCGGAAGAGGCCCGGCTCCGCACCGCTCTCGCGCGGCTCGACGAGGTGGCCTGACCGGCCCGCCCGGTCCGTCGCAAGACGCCGGACCGGGCCCGCGAAATGTCTGGCAAAGTCCCTCCGAACCCGGATAGGGTATTCCCCGTGTAAATCGTGATGGGGAGCCCAGAAAATGAAATTTCTTTCAACCACATTTGTTTGCGCCGTCCTTCTCGCCGCGCCCGTGCTGGCCTGCGACGAAGAGGAAATGGCTCAGGACATGCACGCCGGCCACGACATGGGGTCGATGGAGATGGCCAGCAATTCCGATGTCCCGCTCGCCAGCGAGTGGACGGACATCAACATGAAGATGCACGAGGGCATGGCGATCGACTTCACCGGCGATCCCGACAAGGACTTCCTCCTCGGCATGATCCCGCACCATCAGGGCGCCGTGGAAATGGCCGAGCTGGTCCTGAAGCACGGCAAGGACGAGCGGGTGCTCGAACTCGCGCGCGGCATCATCGAGGCACAGGAGCGCGAGATCGCGATGATGAACTCCTGGGTCGCGGAATAGCCTCCCGACCTTCCGGCATGGGGCAAGCGCGCCCCATGCCGACCCTACGCGGACAAGCATGACTGCCGACGAGATCATCGCCCGCCTCGGCCTGGTGCCGCATCCCGAGGGCGGCCATTACCGCCAGACCTGGGCGGAGGACGCGGCCGAGGGACGCCCCGCCGGCACCGCGATCTATTTCCTGCTCCGCGCGGGCGAGCGCAGCCACTGGCACCGTGTCGATGCCGACGAGATCTGGCATTTCTACGCCGGAGCTCCCTTGATCCTCTCGCTCGCCGCCACCGAGGCCGGCCCGGCCCGGGACCGCCGCCTCGGCCCCGATCTCGGCGCCGGAGAGGCCCCGCAGATCGTCGTGCCCAAGCACCATTGGCAGGCGGCCCGGAGCACCGGCACCTGGACGCTCGTCGGCTGCACCGTCTCGCCGGGCTTCCTCTTCGACGGCTTCACCCTGGCGCCGCCGGGTTTCGAGATTCCGCGCTAGGGGCGAGCGGCATTCCCGAGCCCCCGAAAGTGCAGCCCACCGTTGTACCGCGATGGCGTCGATCTTGGGCATCTACCGGATTTCGGGAACAGGTTTCGATCTTCTGTCGGTGATGGACTTCGGAGTGCCGGGCCGGGTGTTCCGCACGCTCGACATCCCGACTATTCTCTTTACGCCAATGCGGTGGAGTCGAACCTCCGTCGTGTCCGTTGACCCGTTCCCGAACTCGGATGGAGGAAGTATGTCGAAGATCAAGGTAGCCGGCGCCGTCGTCGAGATGGACGGCGACGAGATGACCCGGATCATCTGGGACTTCATCAAGCAGAAGCTGATCCTCCCCTATCTCGACATCGACCTCCTCTACTACGACCTCTCGATCCAGGAACGCGACCGCACCGACGACCAGATCACCATCGACGCCGCCGAAAAGACCCGCGAAGTCGGCGTCGCGGTCAAATGCGCCACGATCACCCCCGACGAGGCACGGGTCGAGGAATTCGGGCTGAAGCAGATGTGGCGCTCGCCCAATGGCACGATCCGCAACATCCTCGGCGGCGTCATCTTCCGCCAGCCGATCATCTGCCGGAACGTGCCGCGGCTGGTACCGGGCTGGACCCGGCCGATCGTGGTCGGCCGCCACGCCTTCGGCGACCAGTACCGCGCCACCGATTTCACCTTCCCGGGGCCCGGCAAGGTGACGCTCAAGTTCGAGGGCACCGACGGCACGGTGATCGAGCGCGAAGTGTTCCAGGCCCCCGGCCCCGGCGTTACCCAGGCGATGTACAATCTCGACGCCTCGATCAGGGATTTCGCCCACGCCTCGTTCAACTACGCGCTCAATCTCGGTTGGCCGCTCTACCTCTCGACCAAGAACACGATCCTCAAGGCCTATGACGGCCGCTTCAAGGACATCTTCGCCGAGGTCTACGAGACCGAGTTCAAGGACGCCTTCGCTGAGAAGAAGATCTGGTACGAGCATCGTTTGATCGACGACATGGTCGCCTCGGTGCTGAAATGGTCGGGCGGCTATGTCTGGGCCTGCAAGAACTACGATGGCGACGTGCAGTCGGACACGGTGGCGCAGGGTTTCGGGTCGCTCGGGCTGATGGCCTCGGTCCTGATGACGCCCGACGGGAAGATCGTGGAATCCGAGGCCGCGCACGGAACGGTCACCCGGCATTACCGTCAGCATCAGGCGGGGCAGCAGACCTCCACGAACTCGGTCGCCTCGATCTACGCCTGGACCGGCGGGCTCAAGCACCGCGCCAAGCTCGACGGAAACGACGGGCTCAAGGCATTTGCCGAAACGCTCGAGAAGGTCGTGGTCGACACCGTGGAATCCGGCTTCATGACCAAGGACCTTGCCCTCCTCGTGGGGCCGGACCAGAAATGGCTCACAACGATGGGCTTCCTCGACAAGATCGACGAAAATCTCCAGGCCGCCCTCGCCTGACCCAATCCGAAGGAACGCAATGACAAACCGGCTCCACCTCGTCTTCGGCGGTGAACTCGAAGACACCCAGGGCACCAAGTTCCGCGATGTCGACGCGATCGACGTGGTCGGGATCTTCCCGAACTACGCCGCCGCCTACGACGCCTGGAAAGCGGCCTCGCAAAAATCCGTCGACAACGCCCATATGCGCTACTTCATCGCGCATCTCCACCGGCTGAGGGACGAGGAACAGGGCAAGGGCGAAAGCACGGCGTTCTCGCAATAGCCCCCGAGGCCCCCGAAACGGGGTGCATCGGGAACCCTTGTCTACAGCCTCGGGTCCACCGGCTCGCTCTCGAGCCCCAGGACGCCAAGCGCGCATTCGTGGACCCTGGCCAGCGGCGCTCGGTCCACGAAGCGGTGCAGCCCCTCGAGACCGAGGCGGAACTCGCGGTCGGCAAGTGAGAACTTCCGGCCCAGGCCGCGCTTCCTGAGGCGTTCGAGGTTGCCGGCCATATCGTAGTCGGGCCCGTAGATGATCCGCAGGTAGTCGCGACCGCGCACCTTCATGGCGGGTTGGATCAGGCCTTTCTCGCCGCGCATTGTGAACCCGTTGGGCTTCAGGACGAACCCTTCCCCACCCTTCCCGGTATGGTCGAGCCACCAATCGACCACCGCGCGCCGGTCCTCCTCCGCGGTGGGATCGACCCGGCGCCAGCCGGTTTCTCGCAGGATGCCGTCGCCGGCGCAGAGCCGGGCCAGGGTTTCCACGTGCCAGACATGCGGGCGTTCCGAAAACACCGCGCCTTCGGCGGCCAGCAGGTGGAACGGTGCGATGCGGTGATCGTCGACCGTCGTCGTCTCCCAGCAATAGCCGCCGATGGTGCGGCCCATTGCCTCCGCGCTGGCCTGTCGCAGTTCCATCACCGCGCGCAGCTCCGCCGTGCCCTCCAGCTCCGGCCGGGCGTCGAGCGCTTCGAGCAGGAAATCGGCCGAGGCCCGCGCGGCGGCGACGGTGGGATAGTACTGGCTGCGCAGCAGGGCCTGCGCCTTGGCGGACCAGGGCATGATCTCGGCGTCGAGCAGCATCCACTCGGTGCCGAGGCTGTCCCAGAGCCCCGCAGCTTCGGCCGCCCGGCCGATCCGCGCGATCACTTCGGCTTCCAGAACCTCGTCCGTGAAGAACGGGCGCCCAGTCCGGGTGTAGACCACCCCGGCCTTGCCGTCCTCGGTCCCGAACCGTTTCCGGGCCGCTTCGGCATCTCGGGCCGCCACGATCAGCGCGCGCGAGCCCATGTGCTTTTCCTCGACCACGAGATCGGTCACGCCGCGCGCCGCGTAGAAGTCCAGCGCCTGGTCCGGATGTTCGAGGAACGGCCCCTCTTCCGCCGTCGGGCAGGCCGCCATGGTCGGCGGCAGGTGGATCAGCCAGCGCGGATCGACCGCGAAGCGGCTCATCACCTCGAGCGCGGCCAGCGCGTTCTCCTCCGGGATCACCACCGTGCCAGCCAGCCGCGTCTCGATCCGCTGCTTGCGCGCGAAATCGTCGAAATAGAGCAGCCGGTCATGGTCCTGCTGCGCGGTCCGGCCGTTGCCGGCGTCGAGCGGCCTGGTCGGTTCGGCATACTGCTCCACCGCCGGCACCGAAACGGTCTCCCGCTCGGGCCAGCGCAGCGCGGTCAGCTTGCCGCCGAAGACGCAGCCGGTGTCGATGCACAGCGTCTCGTTCAGCCACTCCGCCTCGCGGGTCGGCGTGTGGCCGTAGACCACGCTCGCCGCGCCCCGGTAGTCGCGGGCCCATTCCAGCCGCACCGGCAGCCCGAACTCGTCGACCTCGCCCGTGGTCTCGCCGAACATCGCGAAGCTCCGGACCGCGGCCGAGCCACGGCCGTGCATCTCTTCCTTGAGGCCGGCATGTGCGACGACCAGGCGGCCCTGATCCAGCCAGGCATGCGAACGCAGCCCGTCGATGAAGTCGAAGGCGTGCTTGCGGAACTCGGGCGAGCAGGTTTCGAGCTCTGCGATCGTGCGGTCGAGCCCGTGCGTCGGCTTCACGTCGCGGCCCCGGAGCCATTTCGCGAGCTTGAAATCGTGGTTCCCCATGACGCAGTGCGCCGTTCCCTCGGCGAACATGCCAATTACCAACCGCAGGCAGTCGAGGTTCCGCGGCCCCCGATCGGTGATGTCGCCGACGAAAAAGGCCCGCCTGCCCTCGGGATGCCGGGCCGATAGCAGCGCCTCGCCGGGAACATGGTCGTCCCGCTCGTATCCGAGCCGGTCCAGCAGGCCGGTCAGCTCGTCATAGCAGCCGTGGATATCGCCGATGATGTCGAACGGCCCGCAATCAGTTCGCTGATCGGTCCAGAGCGGCTCGCGCTTAATTTCCAGCGCATCGACCTCGGCCGGGCCGTTCATGATTGTCACATGCCGGAATCCCTCCTTCTGCAGCCCGCGCAGCGACCGGCGCAGGGCCCGTGCGTGGTTCAATGCCACGTGCGGTCCGAAATCGCGGTTCGCCCGGCCCTGGTTGCGCTGGTGGCAGAGCTCCGGGTCGATATTCAGGACGAGCGCCACCGGCAGCGCGTGGTGGCGCCGCGCCAGTTCGACGAGTTCCGCCCGGTCGCGCCGCTGCACCGAGGTGGCGTCGATCACGGTCAGCTTCCGCCGCCGGAGCCTGATCCCCGCGGTCAGCCGAAGCAGCTCGAAGGCGTCGCCCGAAGCAGACTGATCCGTCTCGTCGTCGGACACGACGGCGCGGCAGGCGTCCGAAGACACGATCTCTGTCTCGAGGAAATGCTTGCGCGCAAAGCTCGACTTGCCCGACCCGGTAGCCCCGATCAGGACGACGAGCGCGAAATCCGGTATCGCGATCTTCATGCCGCCGCCCTCCGGAACAGCGCCATCTGCGAGGGCGCTCCATGGGTCTCGTCGACCGGTCCGATCGGGAGGATCTCGGCGACATAGGCGTGCTCTCCCGCCACCCGCTGGGCCCAGGCCGCAAACTCGGCGCGGGTCCATTCGAAGCGGTGATCGCCGTGGCGCAGGCTGCCCTCCGGCATGCCTTCGAACAGCACGTTGTAGTCGCGGTTGGGCGTCGTCACGACGACGAGCCGGGGCCGCGCGGCGGCGAACAGCGAGAGTTCGAGCGCCGAAAGACGCGGCGGGTCGACATGCTCGATCACCTCGATCAGCGTCGCCGCGTCAAAGCCCGCCCATCGCCGGTCGCCATAGGTGAGGCTCCCCATCTGCACCTGCACGCGGTCCCGAAGCGCCTCGCCCGCATCGTCGAGATGCAGCCGCCGCTTCGCGTTCTCGAGCGCGCGTACTGAGGGGTCGACACCGAGGATCCGGTCGATCCCCGCCTCGCGCATCAGCCGGCGGATCAGCCGCCCCTCGCCGCAGCCGAGGTCGAGCACCGTCCGCGCGCCTGCGGCCAGCACCGCGTCGCGGACCGCATCGAGCCGCTGGTCGTGCAGCCGGATCGGCTTTTCCAGCGCTTCCTCGCCAGCGTCGGGCGACGGGGCCTCATCCTCCTCGGACAGCACCTCCGCAAGCCGGTCGAGCGCCTCCTCGACGAGACCGCGCCGGTGCTTCAGCGACCGCCGCGCGATCAGTTCCTTTTCGGGATGCGCCGGCAGCCAATCGCCGCCCTTCGCCAGGAGCTTCTCGATTTCGGCCCTGTCGATCCAGTAGTGCTTGGCGTTGTCGAGCACCGGCACCAGGACGTAGAGATGGGTCAGGATCTCGGCCAGCCGCGCCGTGATTGACAGCCGCAGGTCGTAGACGACACGCCGACCGCTCTCGTCGATGGGCCGGGCATCGATCCGGTATCCGAGCGGCTGGAACAGCCGTTCCACGATCTCCAGTCCGCCCGACACGGCCACCGGCGCGACCCGCAGGCTGTAGGGCAGCGCACGTTCCGCGAGCGCCTGGCGCTCCTTCGACTTGCCCGACAGCGTCTGCCCAAGCGCCCGGCCCATCGCCACCGAGAGGAGC
This sequence comes from Paracoccaceae bacterium, assembly GCA_050299695.1. Taxonomy (GTDB): domain Bacteria; phylum Pseudomonadota; class Alphaproteobacteria; order Rhodobacterales; family Rhodobacteraceae; genus Ovoidimarina. Next base: position 11,115 of record JBNKWI010000024.1, on the reverse strand, counting down.
GAGTTCGCCGCGTAGGGCCGGTCGTTGACATATTGCGTCAGGAGGCCTTCGGTCTGGCCCTTGCCCCGGACCAGGGCGACCGGATCGACATCGAGATGGATCACGGCGCGGGTCGCGGCATCGGACACCTGGGGAAAGAAAATCGTCACCCGGCCCTGCGCGGTCTCACGGACATGCAGGTGGTCGGGATGCTTGTGGAGCAGAAAGCCCAGGTCGCGCGCCGAGTAATCCTCGTTCGCGCCGGCATGAAGTGTCAGTTCGAATTGCACAAGTCTCACCCGGGTCTTCTTCCGGTGGCCCGATTATTCGAAACTTGTGTCGAGAAGAAGGTCGCGATTGCCCCCGCACCCGGGCTGGCGGAGCTGCGCCGGAGACCAGGACGACCATCGCGCTGGCGCCCCAATTCGGCGGCGAGGCAGCCAGGGAATCCCGGAATCGTCCGGGCCGCCCAACAATTGGGCGCTCCCGGCAGGGCGGGAGCGATTTTTCAAGCAGACGGCAGCGGAATTTTGCGCAGGGCCCAATTTATTGGCGCCGCCGCCTTCCTTGCCACTTTTTTGGACTGCCTGCCGGAACCGTCGGGACAAGTTTCCAGCCAGCGCTTCCGCGCCTGATCCGAACGCGAAAAGGTTCGACTGCCGATGGGGATCGGCTTGGGAGTTGTGTGGGGCAGTCAGGGAATATCGTTCCGCACAAGCAAATCACACTGCGTGGAAGACGTGCCGTGTCCCGGTTCGGATGGCTCCACGCGCATGCGAAAAGGGACCTTTGCCATGTCGACACGTTACCTTGCCTTGACGACCGCCGCGGCGGCGCTGCTGGCGTCCGGAACGGCCTTTGCCCAGGACTGCCCGATCAAGGTAGGCGTCCTGCACTCGCTTTCGGGAACCATGGCGATCTCGGAAACGACGCTCAAAGACACGATGGAGATGCTTGTCGCCAAGCAGAACGAAAAAGGCGGCCTCCTTGGCTGCGAGATCGAGGCCGTGGTCGTCGATCCGGCCTCCGACTGGCCGCTCTTCGCCGAGAAGGCGCGCGAACTGCTGACCGTCCACAAGGTCGACGTGATCTTCGGGAACTGGACCTCGGTGAGCCGGAAATCGGTGCTGCCGGTGATCGAGGAAATGAACGGCCTTCTGTTCTACCCGGTGCAGTACGAGGGCGAGGAAAGCTCGAAGAACGTGTTCTACACCGGCGCCGCGCCGAACCAGCAGGCGATCCCGGCCACTGATTACTTCCTCGACGAGCTTGGCGTCGAGAAGTTCGCGCTTCTGGGCACCGACTATGTCTATCCGCGGACCACGAACAACATCCTCGAGGCCTACCTGAAGTCGAAGGGCATCGCCGAAGAAGACATCTTCGTGAACTACACGCCGTTCGGCCATTCGGACTGGTCGAAGATCGTCTCGGACGTGGTGGCGCTGGGTGAGGACGGCAAGAAGGTCGGCGTGATTTCGACGATCAACGGCGACGCCAACGTGGGCTTCTACAAGGAACTCGCCGCGCAGGGCGTTTCGGCCGACGACATCCCGGTCGTGGCCTTCTCGGTCGGTGAAGAGGAGCTTTCGGGCCTCGACACCTCGAACCTCGTCGGCCACCTCGCCGCCTGGAACTACTTCATGTCGGCCGACACTCCGGAAAACGCCGCCTTCATCGAGGAATGGCACAAGTTCATCGGCGACGACAAGCGCGTGACCAACGACCCGATGGAAGCCCACTATATCGGCTTCAACATGTGGGTGAACGCGGTGACCGAGGCCGGCACCACCGATGTGGACACTGTGCGCGAGCATATGTGGGGCCAGGAATTCCCGAACCTCACCGGCGGCATCGACAAGATGGGCGTGAACCATCACCTGTCGAAGCCGGTGCTGATCGGCGAGATCCTCGAAGACGGTCAGTTCGACATCATCTCGCAGACCGAGCCGGTACCGGGCGACGCCTGGACCGACTACCTGCCGGAATCGGCGGTGCTGGAGTCCGACTGGAAAGACCTCCAGTGCGGCATGTACAACACCGAGACCAAGACCTGCGTGCAGATCAAGTCGAACTACTGAGCTGACAATTCCGGGGGCGGCGGACCGCCCCCGGACACTCGCAGGGGGTGAAAATCGCATGTCGGTATTGCGTCGGTATTTCGTCGGTATCGCGTCGGTGCTTGTCACGGCATTCGCCCTGCCCGTATTCGCGCAGGACGCCGAAGCACCGATCCAGCGGCTGCTCCAGGAGCATGGCGAGGCGATCCTGAAGAGCTCCCGCAAGACCATCGGGCCGGCGATCGACGCGCTCGCCTCGAGCGGGCTTCCTGCGGCGCAGGAGGTGCTCGAGAAATGGCAGTCCAAGGCGCTCTGGGCCAACGAGGAGACCGGGCTCTTCGTGTTCGGCGAGGAAGTCGACCGCGACACGCTGAAGATCTTCGATCCCGCCGATGGTAGCGAGATCGGCAATGTCCCGGACGATGACTACACGCAGCTCAAGCCCAATTCCGGCATCCGCGCGATGATCGGCGCGGCGCTGGTGCAGTTCCAGTTGAACGACCCCAATCCGCGGATCCGGCTCCGGGCTCTGAACGCCATCGAGCGCGATGCAGAGGAGAGCCATCTCGCGGCGCTGCGCGCCACCATCGAGGGCGAGGACAACCCGGGCCTTCGTGCACGAAAGCAGCGGCTGGAGCGGCTGCTGACGATCCGCTTCGGCGAGAGCGACGCGGAACGCATCGCCGCCATCGAGAGCTTTTCCAGTGACTTCGGCTCCGACCTCCGCGCGACCCTGAACCCGCTGCTCCAGACCTCGACAGAGGCCGCAGAGACCGAGCCCGACGGCGACGAGGTCAAGCGCCTCCTGAAGCCCGGCTCCGAGGCGTTGCCGCGCGAGGCGGCGTACCAGATCCTCGTCGATGGCGGGCTCGCGAAGCCCCGGATCAGCCGCAGCGACAAGCGCAACGCGCTCATTGCCAATATCCAGGACGGCGCGGTGGCCGGGATCCGGGTTGCCACGCTCGACAGCGAGGACGCCCGAGACCTCGCCTATGCCGCTCTTGCCGAACAGGGCGTTGTGCAGCCGGTGGCGACCGAGGCGCAGGTCACCGAGACGCTGGACCGCTTCGTGTTCTACGAACGCTATGTCGGCGCGCCGGCCGCGGTGGCGCTGGCGGCGCAGGACGCGCTCGACGCCATCGAATTCCGGGTCGGGCTGATGCAGTGGGCCGACCTCCTGCTCGACGCAATCTCGCTCGCCTCGATCTACTTCCTCGCCGCCATCGGCCTCGCCATCACCTTCGGGGTGATGCGGGTCATCAACATGGCCCATGGCGAGTTCATCATGATGGGCGCCTATACCGGTTACGCGGTACAGCAGTTCATCCCGAACTACACGGTCTCGATCGTCGTGGCGCTCCCCCTCGCCTTCGCGGTGACCTTCGCCGCCGGCGTGGCGATGGAGAGGCTGGTGATCCGCTGGCTCTATCACCGGCCGCTGGAGACGCTTCTCGCCACCTTCGGGATCTCCATCGCGCTCCAGCAGCTCGCGAAGAACATCTTCGGCACCCAGGCGCGGCCCCTGACAGCGCCCGACTGGCTCGACGGCTCGCTGATCCTCAACGACGTGATCGGCATCAGCTACATCCGGATCGCGATCTTCGTCCTCGCGATGGTCTTCCTCGGCCTGTTCCTCTTCGTGATGAACCGGACCCGGCTCGGCCTGGAGGTGCGTGCGGTGACCCAGAACCCGCGCATGGCGGGCTCGATGGGGATCAATCCCGACCGGATCAACATGCTGACCTTCGGCTTCGGCTCGGGCATCGCCGGGATCGCCGGCGTCGCCATCGGGCTCTATGCCAAGGTGACCTCGGAGATGGGGCAGGATTACATCGTGCAGTCGTTCATGACCGTGGTGGTGGGCGGGGTCGGCAATATCTTCGGCGCGCTTCTGGGTGCCTCGCTGGTGGGTTCGCTGCAGAAGGGCATCGAATGGTTCAACCCGTCGAACACGCTCGCGGCGCAGACCTACATGATCCTGTTCATCATCCTCTTCATCCAGTTCCGGCCGCGCGGGATCATCGCGCTGAAGGGCCGGGCGGTGGAGACGTGAGCGTGACGAGGGCTTCTGATGGCTGATATGGTTCTCGCCGGCCCTGTGCGCCGTCCGCTGGTGCTGCGGCAGCCGTCGATCCTGGTGTTTCTCGCCTGCCTGGCGCTGTTCACGCTGGCGGTGACCTTTCTCGCGGACGGGTCCGGCACCGGGGCGATTTCCACGAGCTTCGTCAAGACCCTGGGAAAGACGCTGTGTCTCTGCCTGGTGGCGCTGGCGATGGATCTGGTCTGGGGCTATTGCGGGATCCTGTCGCTCGGGCACATGGCGTTCTTCGGGATCGGCGGCTACGCGGTGGGCATGTGGCTGATGTACGAGCGCACGCGGCTCATCGTCGTGGAGAGCCTCGCCAACGCCCCCCTGCCCGCCACTCCGGAAGAGATTTCCGACGGGATCGCGACGCAGATCTTCGGCGTCGTCGGCGCCTCGGAATTCCCGCCGATCTGGATCTTCGCGCATTCGCTGACGCTGCAGCTTCTGGCTGTGGTGCTAGTGCCGGGGCTTCTTGCGCTGGTGTTCGGCTGGCTCGCCTTCCGGAGCCGGGTGACGGGGGTTTACCTCTCGATCCTGACCCAGGCGATGACGTTGGCCCTGTCGCTCTACCTCTTCCAGAACGACAGCGGGCTCAGGGGCAACAATGGCCTTTCGGGGCTCCAGAACCTGCCGGGGCTGGGCGATGTGCCGCAATCGGCGATCTCGCTCTGGTTCTTCTGGGCCTCGGCTCTTGCGCTCGGGGCGGGCTATGTGCTCTGCGCCTGGGTGGTCTCGGGCAAGTTCGGCTCGGTGATCCGGGGGATCCGCGACGACGAGGCGCGGGTGCGGTTCCTGGGCTATTCGGTCGAGGCGTTCAAGCTCTTCGTCTTCACCCTGACGGCGGTGATCGCCGGGATCGCGGGGGCGCTCTACTACCCGCAGGCGGGGATCATCAACCCGGCCGAGATCGCGCCCATCGCGTCGATCTACCTCGCGGTCTGGGTCGCGATCGGCGGCCGCGGGCGGCTCTATGGGGCGGTGATCGGGGCGGCTCTGGTGTCGCTTCTCTCGACCTGGTTCACCGGAGGGCAGGCGCCGGACTTGGTGCTGGGGCCGGTCAGGATCCAGTGGGTCGACTGGTGGACGATCCTTCTGGGGCTTTCCTTCGTGGGGGTCACGCTCTTTGCGCCGAAAGGGATCGGCGGGCTGGTGGACTATGTCACCGAGCGGCGGAGCCCGAGCCGCCATGGCGCGGATCTGGGCCCCGATCAGGGCAGCCTGAGGGAACGGGAGGCGCAGGAGTAATGGCCCAGCTTCTGGAGGTGTCCGGCGTCTCGGTCTCGTTCGACGGGTTCAAGGCGATCAACAACCTCTCCTTCTCGATCGGCGAGGCGGAGATGCGTGCGGTGATCGGGCCGAACGGGGCCGGCAAGACCACCTTCATGGACATCATCACCGGCAAGACCAAGCCCGACAGCGGCACCATCACCTGGGGCGAGCCGCCGCGCTCGCTCAGGGGGCTTTCGGAGAGCCGGATCGCGCAGGAAGGGGTGGGCCGGAAATTCCAGCGGCCGACCGTGTTCGAGGATCAGAGCGTCGCCGACAACCTGTTGATGGCATTGAAGAAAGATCGCGGCCCCCTGGCGGTGCTGATGTTCAGGCCGTCGCAGGCGGACCGCGACCGGGTGGCGGAACTGGCCGAGGAGATCGGGCTGACGGCGACGCTGGGGCGGAAGGCGGGCGAGCTGAGCCACGGCCAGAAGCAATGGCTGGAGATCGGGATGCTCTTGGCGCAGGAGCCACGGCTTCTCCTGGTCGACGAGCCCGCTGCGGGGATGACACCGGCCGAGCGTGAACATACGACGGACCTTCTTAAGGAGGCCGCAAAGACCCGCGCGGTGGTGGTGGTGGAGCATGACATGGAGTTCGTGCGTCGCCTCGAATGCCGGGTGACGGTGCTGCACGAGGGGTCGGTACTGGCCGAGGGCTCAATCGACCATGTCACGAAGGACGAGCAGGTGATCGAGGTGTATCTTGGCCGGTGAGCTTCTCAAGGTCGCGGGGCTGACGCTCCACTATGGCGGCAGCCGGATCCTGAACGACATCGACCTGACTGCGGCGCAGGGCGAGATTACCTGCGTGATGGGAACGAACGGGGTCGGCAAGACCTCGCTCCTGAAAGCGATCTCGGGGACGCATCCGCGCTCGGGCGGGAGCTACCGGCTGGCCGGCGAGGAGATCGGCCGGGCGCCGGCGCATGTGCTGGCGCAGAAGGGCGTGGGCTACGTGCCGCAGGGGCGCGACATCTTTCCGCTGATGACGGTGAAGGAAAACCTCGAGACCGGCTTTGCCTGCCTGCCCCGGTCGGAGCATGTCATCCCCGACGAGATCTTCGAATTGTTCCCCATCCTCAAGGACTTCCTCGGACGCCGCGGCGGCGATCTCTCGGGCGGGCAGCAGCAGCAGCTCGCCATCGCCCGGGCGCTGATCGCGAAACCGAAGCTCCTCCTGCTCGACGAGCCGACCGAGGGGATCCAGCCCAACATCATCCAGCAGATCGGCCGGGTGATCGAAAGCCTGCGGGCGCGGGGCGATATGGCGATCATCCTGGTGGAGCAGTATTTCAGTTTTGCCTGGGATCTGGGGGATCGGTTCTATTTGCTGGAGCGGGGGTCGGTGATCGTCGCGGGCGAGAAGGCGGAGCTTGACCGCGCGGCGCTTCTGGACCGGATGTCGATCCACGCATGACCTTGGGTCACTTGGCGCGCGGGGCGGGAAATGCCCTTGAATCAAGGGGCAATCGCCGACAGTCTGCGTCGGAAGAGCAGGCCCGGAAAGGGCCGCGCTGTCCCCGGGGGATGGATGATCCACGAGAGATTGCAGGTGGCGGATCCGGGCCGTACGGCCCTGCACAACCCGTACACAACCTGTACACAACCCGTACACCGGCAGGGCGCCGAACCGGCCCTTTCGGACGGTGACGGGGGATCCGAGGCGCGACGGGTGCGGGCGCACAACCCGTACACAACCCGTACACAACCCGTACACCGGCCGAATGCAGATCGGCGGAGACCGGCGGCGCGCGCCTGGGCCGCGCGGACCGAAACGCGGCTCTTGCAAGATCGGGCGGAGACGGGCCAAGGTAGCACGATGGATCGGGACCGGGCGACGGTTCGGAGACACGCCGGCCGCCGCACCCCCGGCATCGGGGAGAGCGCGGCGCCCGCAAGGAAACTCGTGCGCGGAGCGACGGCAGGTTGACCGGCCCCGCAACGAGCGACACCCCCGGCGCGTCGGGGGAGATCGAGGCATCCCGTTCCCGGGATGCGACGCGCGAACATGGTTGGAAAGACCAGAACAACAAAGTTTGACAGGGAGTTATATCATGAAACTCAAGTACGTATTGGCGAGCGCCGGGCTGGTATCGGCCCTCGCGCTCTCGTCTGCGATGGCGCAGACGCTGGTCTATTGCTCGGAAGGCTCGCCCGAGGGCTTCGACCCGGCGCTCTACACCTCCGGCACGACCTTCGATGCCTCGTCGCACCCGGTCTACAACCAGCTGTTCGAGTTCGTGACCGGCACCACTGAGACGCAGCCCGGCCTCGCGACGAGCTACGATGCCTCGGAAGACGGGCTGGTCTATGTCTTCCACCTGCGCCCGGGCGTGAAGTTCCACTCCAACGACCTCTTCACCCCGACCCGCGACTTCAACGCGGAGGACGTGGTGCATACCTTCATGCGCCAGATCGAGACCGAGGGCAGCTGGGAATACTTCCAGGGCATGGGAATGCCGGACCTCATCAAGTCGATCGAGGCGGTGGACGACCTCACCGTCAAGTTCACGCTGACCCGCCCCGAAGCGCCGTTCATCGCCAACCTCGCGATGGATTTCGCCTCGATCCAGTCGAAGGAATATTTCGACGCGATGGCCGCCGCCGGCACGCCGGAGATGATCAACCAGGCGCCGATCGGCACCGGGCCGTTCCGCTTCGTCGCCTATCAGAAGGACGCGGTGATCCGCTACGAGAAGAACGCCGACTACTGGGCCGAGGGTCTGCCGAAGGTCGACAACCTGGTCTTCGCGATCACGCCCGACGCTTCGGTGCGCTACCAGAAGCTGCAGGCGGGCGAATGCCACATCATGCCCTACCCGAACCCGGCCGACGTGCAGGCGATGAAGGACGACGCGGGCATCACCGTGCTGGAGCAGGAAGGCCTGAACGTGGGCTATCTGGCCTACAACACCCAGCAGGCGCCGTTCGACAATCCGAAGGTGCGCAAGGCGCTGAACATGGCGATCGACAAGCAGGCGATCATCGACGTGGTGTTTCAGGGCTCGGGGCAGATCGCCAAGAACCCGATCCCGCCGACCATGTGGTCCTACAACAACGACGTGGTGGACGATGCCTACGATCCCGAGGCCGCCAAGGCGATGCTCGAGGCGGAGGGCGTGTCGATCCCTTCGATGAAGATCTGGGCGATGCCGGTGCAGCGGCCCTACAACCCAAACGCGCGGCGGATGGCGGAGCTGATGCAGTCCGACCTCGCCAAGCTGGGGATCGACGTGGAAATCGTGACCTATGACTGGGGCGAGTACCTGGAGCGGTCGAAGGCGGTGGACCGGGACGGCGCGGTCCTGCTGGGCTGGACCGGCGACAACGGCGATCCGGACAACTTCCTGGCCGTGCTTCTGGGCTGCGACGGCGTCGGCGGGTCGAACCGGGCGCAGTGGTGCTACCAGCCGTTCGAGGACCTGATCCAGAAGGCCAAGACCAGCATCGACCCGGCCGAGCGCACGAAGCTCTACGAGGAGGCGCAGGCCGTGTTCAAGGAGCAGGCGCCGTGGGACACGATCGCGCATTCGGTCGTGTTCATGCCGGTGCGTCCGGAAGTCGAGGGCTACAAGGTCCACCCGCTGGGCGGGCATATCTTCACCGAAGTCGGCCTGGCCGAGTGACGTGACGGGCGGGGCCGGCTGCGGCCCCGCCTTTCGGCCCGCACCATGACCGAACGCCTTCAGGACTATGCCGCCCTGGCCGGCCGGCTCGGGGTCGATGCCGTGGCCCTCGTGCCGGGGCCGAATTTCACGCGCATGACCGGGCACGGCTTTCATTCGAATGAACGGCCCCTGGTGATCCTGGTGCCGCCCGAGGGTGCGCCGGCGGCCATCGTGCCCAACCTGGAGCTCGATTCCTTCGCGCTCCTGGGCTTCGAGGGGCCGGTCTTCGACTGGCGCGACCAGGACGGCTATGCGGGCGCATTCGCGGCGCTGGCGGCGCATATGCCGCTGGGACGGATCGCGGTGGAAGGTCAGGTGATGCGGGTCTTCGTGCATCACGCCCTCAAGACCGCCTATCAAGGCATTGAAATCGTTGACGCAGAGGCGGAGATCGCCGGGCTGCGGCTGAAGAAGACACCGGGCGAGGTCGCGGCGCTGGAGCAGGCCCTCGCACTGTCGGAGGCGGCGCTGGCGGAGCTTCTGGACGGCGTGCGGCCGGGGCAGACCGAGAAGGAAATCGAGGGGAAACTGATCCAGCTTCTGTTCCATCACGGCGCCGAGGACCTGTCGTTTGCGCCCATCGTGGCGGCGGCGGAGAACTCCGCCCTGCCTCATGCCTCGGCACGGGCGGATTATGCGCTGAAGGCGGGCGATGCGCTGCTCATTGATTTCGGCGGCCGCTGGGGCGGGTTCGCGGCCGACATCACCCGCACGGTCTTCGTGGGCCATGCGAGTGCCGAGGCGGAGGCAGTCTATGCCACGGTGCTGGCCGCCAACGATGCGGGCCAGGCGGCGACCCGGGCGGGTGTCACGGCGCATGACGTGGATGATGCGGTGATCTCGGTGCTGGAAGCCTCGCCCTATGCCGACCGGATCCGCACCAAGACCGGGCACGGGCTCGGTCGAGAAGTCCACGAGGCGCCCTATATCATGCGCGGCAATGGGCAGGTGCTGGAGGCGGGGATGATCTTTACCGACGAACCGGGGCTTTACGACATGGCGAGCTTCGGGGTGCGGATCGAGGATGTGCTCCTCGTCACCGAGACCGGCTGCCGGCAATTGACGCGGTTCGAGCGCGGGCTGACGGTGGTGGCGACATGATCCGGTTCTTCCTCTCGCGGCTTCTGACCTTCGTGCCGACCTTCATCGGCGTGACGCTGATCTCCTTCGCCTTCATCCGGGTTCTGCCGGGCGATCCGATCATCGTGATGGCGGGCGAACGCGGCATGACCCAGGAGCGCTATGACGCGCTGGTGCAGCAATACGGGTTCGACCGGCCGATGCTGGTGCAGTTCTGGGATTACCTCACCGGCGTGCTGCATGGCGATCTGGGGCAGTCCTTCGTGACCAAGCGGCCGGTCTGGGACGAGTTCTTCGCGCTGTTTCCGGCGACCCTGGAGCTGTCGATCTGCGCCATCGTCTTCGCGATCCTGATCGGGCTGCCGTCGGGCGTGATCGCGGCGGTGAACCGGGGCAAGCTGTTCGACCGGCTCCTGATGTCGACGGCGCTGGTGGGCTATTCGATGCCGATCTTCTGGTGGGCGCTCCTCTTGATCATCGTGTTTTCGGGCAATCTCGGCTGGACGCCGGTCTCGGGGCGGATCGACCTGGTCTATTTCTTCGACAACACCACGGGCTTCATGCTGATCGATTCGCTTCTCTCGGGCCAGAAGGGCGCGTTCGGCTCGGCGGTCCGGCACCTGATCCTGCCGACCATCGTTCTGGGGACGATCCCCCTCGCCGTCATCGCCCGGCAGACCCGCTCGGCGATGCTGGAGGTGCTGTCGGAGGACTATATCCGCACCGCCCGCGCCAAGGGGCTGGCGCCGTTCCGGGTGAACGCGCTCCATGCGCTCCGGAACGCGCTCATTCCGGTGGTGACGGTGATCGGGCTGTCGGTGGGTACGCTTCTGGCCGGGGCGATCCTGACCGAGACGATCTTTTCCTGGCCCGGGATCGGCAAGTGGATGGTCGATTCCATCAGCCGGCGCGACTATCCCTCGGTTCAAGGCGGCCTCCTGCTGATCGCCAGCCTCGTCATGCTGGTCAACCTG